>JANOAR010000139.1:0-2663 GCA_031411235.1 Verrucomicrobiota bacterium
AGGGTGCGGCGGTGGAGCTTGGGCGCGAAGGCGTCGAGGGCGAGGAGCAGGACTCCGCAGACGGCCAGGGCGATCTCGATGGAAAAGGTGTTCATGGAAAGTCGGGAGTCGGAAGGGAAGAGTCGGAAGTTAGAGTCCGGCGACTTTCGCTGTCACGGGCAGGAGTTGGTTGATGAGATGCAGCAGCAAGCCAGGGCAGCAGCCAGCGACCAGCAGCACAGTGGCCAGCAGCAGCAGCGGCAGGCGCTGGCCGAGCACGGGATCACCCATGAACAGGCCCGAGGCCGGGGTTCCAAAGAACAGGCTGCGATAGGCGCGCAGCATATAGACGGCACTCATGACCACGCCCCAGAGCGAGATAATGGTGGCCCATTGGAGCCAGCCCAGTTCGTAGTGAGGGCCAAGATTGCTGGCCTCGAAGGCACCAAAGAAGACCATGACTTCGCCTGCGAAATTGGCCAGACCAGGCAGGCCGAGCGAGGCAAAGGCAGCGAAGCCAAAGATGACGCTGAGGAAGGGGGCGTTGCCAGCGATGCCGCCGAGCTTGCTGAATTCCAGCGTGCCGAGCTGGTTCCTCATGCGACCGCAGAGGGCGAAGAGCAGTGCGACAGAAATGCCGTGCGCGAACATCAGCAGTACGCTGCCTTTCAGCGCGATCTCATTGCCAGCGACGATGCCGAGGAAGATGTAGCCCATGTGCATGACGCTGGAGTTGGCGACCATGCGGTCGAGCCGATCCTGATGAATGGTGACGAGGCCGACAACGATGATGTTGCCCAGCAGCATGAGCAGCAGCGCGTGCTGCACCCACTCGGTTTTCAAGCCCAAGGGCAGCAGTGGCAGCGCAATGCGCAGGATGCCGTAGAGGCCGAATTTTTTCAGCACGCCGCTGTGCAGCATGGCCACGGGCGTGGGCGCAGTGGCGTAGGCGGGCGCGGCCCAACTGTGCATGGGGAAGAGGCTGACGAGGGTGCCGAAGCCGAGGACGAGGACAAAGAATATCCACGCCTGGGTGGCCTGCGGTAGGGGAGCGCTGAGGGCTGTTTGTTTTAAAGCGAAAAGGTCGAAGGTGAGGTGGGGGCCGCTGCTGAAGTTCAGCACCAGCGCGACGAGTCCGGCGAGCAGGATGAGACTGCCGACGCCCAGATAGACGGTGATTTTCCAAGCGATGGCGCGGCGGTTGGTGGGGTCATCATGGCCATGCAGAGCGATCATGAGCAGCGTGGGGATGAGCGCCAATTCATGGAAGGCGTAGAGGAAGAAAACGTCGGTGCAGAGGAAAGCTCCGAGCGCGCCGCCGCTGATGAGCAATGAGGCGATGTAGAAGAGATTGGGCTTGTCATTGATCTGCCAGATCGCGGCAAAGGTGACGATGCCAGTCAGCAGCGCCATCGCGAAGCTGAGGCCATCCGCGCCCACGGCGAAGGCGATGGCGGGGTTGTCGAGCACGGCACGCGAGGAGGTGAAGACCCAGCCTTCAGGCTTGGCGCAGTAGCCGATGGCGAGCCCGATGATGATGAGCATGTTGGCGAGCGCGGCGAGACGCCCGATGAGCCGGGCAGGCAAGCCGCAGCCAATGAGCACGGCGGCGAGCAAGGGCAAGGCAATGACGATTTCTAAAGGGCTAATCATTGAGAGAGGGACAAGGGATAAGTGGCAAGCGACAAGGGGGTATGATCCGTGTCATTCGTGTGTTCCGTGGTTAGTGTTTTAACACGAAAACGGCGAGGTAGATGGCGAGCACCAAGCCGGTGCCGATGGCGAAGGTGTAGCCTTGGAGCTGGCCGGACTGAAGCGAGCGGGCGGTCTTGCCGACGTAGCAGGCGATAGCGGTGGGCAAGCGGGCGACGAGGCCATCGGCGAAGATGTGGTCGAGCGCGGTGACGACCCAGGCGACGCGGTCTTGGGCATACTTCACGATGACGGCGTAGATCTCGTCGATATAAAATTTGTTGGCCAGCAGCGGGAGATTGATCGGGTCTTTGTCCTTGCCGTTGTAGAGGAAGAAGGCAGAGCCTGCGCCGATGACGAGGGCGAGCAGCGAGGCGATGAGCGAGGCGATGAGCGGCACAAGCGACTCGTGACCATCGCTGTGATGTGGCTGAAGCGGTTGAAACAAGTTGGTGAACGGCCCATAAGCCGAGCCCACGGCAAAAATCGCCAGCAGCAGCAGCGGGAAGATCATGATCAGCGGGGCCTCGTGAGCGTGGCTGGCGTTGTCGCTGCGGGCCTTGCCCAAGAAGGCGACGACGACGCAGCGGGTCATGTAGAAGGCGGTCAGCAGTGCGGTGAAGGCAGCGATGGCGAAGCACCAGCCGCACTCTTTATATGCCACGCCGAGGATGCCTTCTTTGCTGAAGAACCCACTGAGCCCTGGCACGCCCATGAGGGCCAGTGTGCCGATGGTAAAGGTGACAAACGTGGCGGGCGTCTTGTCCTTGAGTCCGCCCATTTTCCAAATGTCCTGCTCGTGGTGGCAAGCATAGATGACGGCTCCGGAGCCGAGGAAGAGCAGAGCCTTAAAGAAGGCGTGCGTGTAGAGGTGGAACATGCCTGCCTCGCCCGCGCTGAGGCCCACGGCCATGACCATGTAGCCGAGCTGCGAGAGGGTGGAGTAGGCGAGGATGCGCTTGATGTCGTTCTGCTGAAGGGCCATCAGCGCG
>JANOAR010000140.1:0-1672 GCA_031411235.1 Verrucomicrobiota bacterium
CGGGGAAAATATGATCAGCCATTAATTAACAATTACCGGTATACGCTTTAAAGTTTCCAATAAATACGGCCAGTATTTTTGTACAGAACTGATCTGCACTTTTTCATCCGGAGAATGCGCCCCTCTTATATTCGGGCCAAAGGAGATCATCTGCATATCGGGGTAATTGGTTCCAAGTATACCACATTCCAACCCGGCATGTACGGCATTTACATGGGCATCCGCATTAAACATTTCTTTGTACAGATCACTCATCAGTTTTACAATGGGGGCTTCCGGCTTTGGTGCCCAGCCGGGATAAGAACCACCAAAAGATGGCGTGGCTCCAGCCAGCTCAAAGTTATAACAGATGGTTTTTGCAAGATCCATCTTTTCACTATCAACCGAACTGCGGGTTAAACAAAGAATCGCAAGTTCTTCCTCTTTTACCAGCACCCTGGCCAGGTTATTGGAGGTTTGCACCAACCCGTTTATGGCCGGGCTCATCCTGTAAATTCCATTCGGGCATGCCGCAATGGTTCTTAATAAATTATATTGAAATGCTGCATCCAGCACCGTTTCGGGTGTACCGATGGTTTCCATACTGATGTGTAGATTCGGATCCGTACTTTGGTATTCGCTTTTTATAATGGCTGCTTCCTGGTTTACAAACGCCGTAAAATCTTCACTTTCACCTGCATGGATGGCTATTATTGCAAATGCCTCCCGTGGAATGGCATTTCTTAAGCCACCACCATCAATGCTGTTTATCCGTAGTTCAAATGTTGAAGCAGCACTTAATAAAACACGTGCTATTAATTTATTGGCATTGCCCCTGCCCTTGTAAATATCCATACCGGAGTGGCCGCCGGTTAATCCTTTTACGGTTATCCTGAAACCCAGTGAATCCGGATTTACTTTTTCAGCTTTATATTTTCCACCAATGGTGACATCAATACCACCGGCACAACCAATGGTTAATTCATCATCGTCTTCCGTATCCAGGTTCAATAAAATTTCAGCGTCCAGTAAGCCGCCTTGCAAGCCCAGTGCTCCCGTCATACCAGTTTCTTCATCTATAGTGAATAAAGCTTCTAAGGGTGGATGTGGAATATTATTACTTGCTAGTAATCCCATAATTGAGGCAACTCCTATCCCATTGTCAGCACCTAAAGTTGTACCTTTTGCCTTAACCCAATCGCCATCAACATACATTTTAATTCCTTCAGTATCAAAATCGAAAGTAGTGTCACTATTTTTTTGGTGTACCATGTCTAAATGACTTTGCAAGGCAATAGTTGTCTTGTTTTCCATACCCTTAGTGGCTGGTTTTTTGATGATTACATTTCCAACTTGATCAGTATAAGTTGAAAGGTTTAAAGCTTTACCAAAATCTTCCATAAATTTAATTACCCTGTCTTCTTTTTTCGAGGCTCTTGGAACTGCATTCAGTTTTGCAAAGTTTTCCCATATTTCTTTTGGTTGTAAATCTTGTATATTCATTTATTGGTTGTTTTATTGATACAATATTAATAATCTAAGGCTTTGGATAAATGTTAAATAATGAGCAAACTAGTTATTAAACATACAATTTTATCAACTAATTTAGCTTAATAATGTTTTATTTCGCAGAAAATTACAAACAATGAAAAATATATCTTTAGTTTTTAATGTGGTATTGAGTGTAGCTATT
>JANOAR010000141.1:0-13198 GCA_031411235.1 Verrucomicrobiota bacterium
TGCCACAAGCCCTTGCTGCCCGCCCAAATCGCCAGCGCAGCGGCCACGCCCCAGCCACTCCATTGCAACCCATGCGTGGCACGAGCGATGAGTCGGCGGCGATGCTCGCCGGCGGTGATTTTTTTCTGAATCGCGGCAAAAGAGCCTGCGGGCAGGGGCTGTGGCGCGGGGGATTGCGCAAGTAACAGCGCCGTAGCCACGTCCTCGGTGGCACGGACTTGCGACGCGCTGCTAGGCAGCAGGGCGCGGGCTTCGCCAGGGCTGGCATGACCCAGGGCGTGGAGGGTGGGGGTGGGGTCGTTAGCTTTCATTTTTCCAGCGCAGGAGGGTTCGGAGTTTCTGCATGGAGCGGTGGATGCGGCTCTTCACAGTGCCAACGGGTTGACCGAATGCCTTGGCAATGTCGGTCAGCTCGTCGGGGGTGAATAAAGACGCGAGGAGCAGCCGCTGGTCGCCCAGTGGCAGGCAGTCAAAGGCTTGGCGTATCTCCTCCAACACTTGCGCGGTGAGGAAGTCATCGCCGGGCGAGGCAAGAGCATGGAGCGCGGCTCCGTGGGCCACGAGCAGCGTCTCATCGCCCACCGAGATGTGGCCCCAGTCCTGCCACACCGGGGCACGCAGCCGCCGCTTGCGCAGGATGTCGAGGCACAGCCCGCGCAGCAGCATGGCCATCCAGGAAAAGGCCCGCGAGCGCTTCGGGTCATACTCATCTGCCTTTTCCCAAATACGGACAATGGTATCCTGCACCGCCTCACAGGCGTCCTCGCCATTGCCCAGCAGGCGCATCGCCATGGCCTGCAAGCGCGGCCCCAGCGCCGCATACAGCGCCTCCAACGAACCCACGGCCCGCCGAGAAACGGCGTGCAGCAGATCAGCATCGGTATCCACCCCCGTCTCGCGGACCAAGTGCAGCCCGCAGGATGAAAAGTCCGCCAGGGGAGCATCCGCAAGCCCCTCATCCGCCAGCGGCGTCGAGGTGTGCAAGGTGTAAGCGTGGGCGGAATCCATGAAGGGGCGTCGAGAACTATCCGCACAGAGGGCGCGGCGAGTTGCAACTATATCTCCAGTCTGGCCCTCACTCTAGCTGAAGAGCTAGAAAGCCCCTTCCCCGCTCCAGCGTTCCTTTGGCCCACCATGAAACCCACCACGCTCCCGCTGCTCCTCGCGCTCGCCCTTACCACCACTGCCACCCTGCGCTCGCAGGACGAGGCAGGATTCACGCCTATGTTCAACGGCAAAGACCTCACTGGCTGGCGGCCCGTCAATGTCGCGGCGAATACCTTTCGCTGGGAGAACGGCATGGTCATCACCACCGGCGTGCCCACGGGCTTCATGGCCACGGAGAAGATGTATGAAAACTTCATCGTCGAGCTGGACTGGCAGCACATGAAGGAGGGTGGCAACAGCGGCGCTTTCATCTGGGGCGAGGGCCTGCCCGCGCCCGGTGTGCCCTATGCTCGCGGCATCGAGGTGCAGGTGCTCGACCTCGGCTACGAGAAGAACAAAGGCGCGTGGGAGTGGTTCACCTCGCACGGCGATATTTTCCCCATCTGGGGCGCGACCATGACACCCATCGCCCCCACGGCGAAAACCGGCAGCCGCAGCTTCCCCAGCGAGAAACGCGTGAAGCCCTCGCCCGAGTGGAACCACTACCGCATCGAGTGCAACAACGGCGAAATCCGCCTGAGCGTGAACGGCAAACAAGTGACCGTGGGCAAAGACTGCACCCCGCGCAAAGGCTTCCTCTGCCTGGAGAGCGAAGGCAGCGAGTGCCATTTCAAAAACGTGATGATCAAAGAACTGCCAAGCACCGGAGCCACCCCCGCACAGACCGCTCGCGGTTACGAAGGCTTTCAACAACTCTTCGACGGCAAGACGCTCGCAGGCTGGAAGACACCCGATGACGTGAAGCCCTTCTGGTCTGTCACCGGTGCCACCTTTCGCGGCAAAAACGATCCTGCGGGCTTGGACAAAGACCTCTGGAGCGAGGAAGCCTTCGGCGACTGCATCATCTGCGTGGACTGGCGCCTGCCCAACAAGCCAGTGAAAAAGCCCCTGCAAGTCGTGCTGCCCGACGGCAGCGACGCGCTGAATGCCGATGGCAGCAAGAAGACCGAAGAAGTGCTCGACGCTGGCAACAGCGGCATCTTCCTGCGCGGTGATGCGAAGTCCCAGGTGAACATTTCCAGCCTCAGCATCGGCTCGGGCGAGATCATCAAGTATCGCACTGATACAGACCTGCCGCCCGCCATCCGCGCCGCCTGCGTGCCCAAAGTGAAAGCCGACCTGAAACCCGGCGGGTGGAATCGCTACTTCATCACCGTGAAAGGCGACCGCGTGACCGTGGAACTCAACGAGCAAGTCGTCATCGACAACGCCCAACTTCCCGGCCTCAAAGCCAAAGGCCCCATCGGCATCCAGCATCACGGCACAGGCATCGAAATCAGCAATGTGTTCGTAAAGCGGCTGTGAGGGTTCCTCACTCGCTGAGCACATTGTCGTATTCTTGGGTAGCTACTCGATAGCTGTTCATGGCAGCTTTACACCTCCGCCGCAGAACTGTGCGCTCGCCGTGAAGCTAGTAAGCCCACAAGTGTATGCGCTGGCATTCACCCTGCGCACCCGGAGGGGTACGCCATCGCTTAGACGCTTGCAAAACCGCACCACTCAGGCATCACGGCTGCACACGCACAGGCGTCCCGACGGACACGTTGTTGAAGAAAATCTGCGCCATGCGAGCGGGCATACGCACACAACCATGCGAGGCAGCGTAGCCTGGGAGGAAGCCCTCGTGCATCCCGATGCCACCTGTGAAGCGCATGAAGTGGTGCATCTTTGCCCCTTCAAATCGTGTGCCTGGAGGCATCTTATCCTTCGTCACATCAATATTCGTCACGACCACATTGCCCGCTGCATCGACGAAGTCGCCGTAGAGGTTGGACTTATGCCACTGGTCTTTTTGCATCACTTTGAAGCTACCCATCTTTGTGCCGTGATTCTCGTCGCCACTGGAGATCGCCGACACACCCGCGAGGGTGCCACCTTTATAAAAATAAGCGCGCTGATCGCTCAAGTCCAAGACCACGCTCGCAGCCCCCGCGACGCCGTCGCCGTCCCAGTAGGACACCGTATCGACATTATTGGCCGAGGACTGAGGCACGGCACCCGAGTTGAAGACATCCAGATACTGCGTCTGCGACATAGGGCGCGGACCGCCTGCACAAGAGGCTAAAAAGACAGACAGAGCGAGAGCCGCGCCAGTGCGTAGAAGTGTGGTGAATGCCATGTGAAGTGAAGAAGATAAGGTGCCTCTGAGCCATGCCCAAAAGCGAGCGTGACCATCGAACAACGCCCCGGCACTGTCCACCGCGAAGTCATAGCGTTACGTATCGCGAAGCGGTTGCGATGGCTTAATCTTAGAATCCGAAGGTGCCGACGGCGGCTGGAGGTGATCTGGCACGCTGTTATTGTCGCGATCAAAGGGCAAAGGGTCGTCGCCATTCTTGCGACCATCGCCATCGGTATCACCATCGAGTTGTGGCCAAGTCGTGTCGGCAGGGAGCCATTCGCCGCGCTGTTGTAGAATGCGGTAAAGGTAGTACAGACACTCAGCACGAGTGAGGGTGTAGAGCTTTTCCTTGCTGCTCGCCAGGGTTGTAAAGGTCGGCAAACTCAACGCCGTGAGCCAACGATTCAGCGTGCTCCATGTGACCTGGCCCTGCGGCTGAAACGTCGGCTGCTGGGGGCCGAAGTCGCCCCAGGCGATCATCGCTTCGATCTCCTTTCGATCCAAATCTGCGACGGGCACATCGGTGAAAAGTGGTGCGGCACCATACTCGGGCCAAGCCTTGGCCTCGGGCAACGCACGGCACAAGCGAGCGAGTGCGGCAGCAAGCTCGCGGCGCGTAACGGGTTCGTCCGGGTGGAGAAAGACGCTGTCTTTACCCGCTCGCCAGATGCCTGCGAGCGTCAGCATATTGGCCGCTTCAAAGTGGGCGTCATCAGGCGCAACATCGTGCCAGGGCCAGAGCAGCGTGCCATGCCCACCCGCGCCACGCACGAGCTGGCGCTGCACTTCGCGAATGCGTTTCAGCGAGGTGGCGATGACACGCGGCTCAGTGCCATCGCGCAGCGCCATCGCCGCCACCGTGCCTACGGCAGTGCCGACGTGCATCATCTGCCCATGCAGTCGCATGGCAGACTGCACCATGCTGCTGACGCCGATATTTTTCGAGCACCCCAGCAGCCCTTCCAGCTTCACGGGAACAAGACTGCGCAGAGGGAGCATCGCACGATCCGTATGCGTGGACCAGTTGCGCGAGCCGTGGTGTTTCCCCACCCAGGGCTGCGTGGCATCGTCATTGACGAACTTCCGGCGCGTCGGGTGGAAGTCCAAGTTGAACTGCCAGCCAAAGATCGCATCAGGCACCATCGTTTCCGACCACAGTGGCTTCTCCACTTCGGTGCGCACATCCTGTTCGCGTACCATATAGAGCGCCTCCAGTCGCAGCCCCTCGCGGATGTAGGGCTTTGGCGGCAGCCTGTCGGCAGTGCCATAATCTTCGGCGAGCGCCATGTAGCGGAAGCTCTGCGGGAAGTCGCCCACACGATCATGCGCGGTGGTTTGCAGCCAATAGACAAACTCCAGGGCGCGTTGCTTCGCATCTTCATAGACGATGCGACGCTGAGCCGGTGTCATGTCCACGATGTTTTTTTGCGCAGCGCCCGCTTGGGTTTTCTCCAAAGCATCCACCACGGACTGCGGCAGCGTGCCCAGCGGATAGTCCTGCGCAGGCCAATTCAGCACCGTCGCCTCAGTGCCAGGCGCGAGCTTGAAATGATACCGATCCACCATGCGCCGATGCGTGTAGATGCACCAACCCGCCGCATTGTAGATGCCGCCACTGCCATCCCACTCGCGCCACGGCGGCGTCTTCTGCCAGTCCGCGAACGACCGTTCATCGTAGCCAGCAGGCCGGGCGATTGTGCTGTCCTTGCCAGCCTCGCGCAGCAGCGGGCACCAACTGAGAGGATTCATCTCCTGCTGGCTGCCGGGATCGAGAGTCTCAGGAGCACTGGGTTCGCCGAATCTCGACTTCAAATCCGGGCCAGCCATGTAGCCAGCACCGCTGAGCCGGATCACATCGCCCCAGTCCGACGAGTCCACGGCGAGCTTGGCTTCAATCGTCAGGTGAGGCGCTTTCGACGAATCCGTGCGCTGAAATTCAACCCTGCGGACACGGCCCGCCTCCACCACCACCTTCATCGGCTCCACATGGCGCAGCACACGAATCTGCCCGCTGCCCTTCTCCGTGTAGGGAGCCAGCCATTGCTCAAAAATACGCGCCGCCGCCACAGGCTCGATCGTGTCCGTACCACACCAGCTATTCCCCGGCGTCGCGATGCCATACGTCAGGCGATTGTGCGCATGGATGCGCTCGACGATCTCCAGGAAAGGCCCACTGCGCGGGAAGTTCGTCCGCTTGCCATTCACCAGCGTCCACTCGTCGATGGGGCCGATACCCTGAGTGCAAAACTGCCCGCCCAGCCACTCAATGTCGTTGGTGAGCACGATACGTTTCAGCCCCAGCCGAGCCGCCTGCACCGCCGCCGCGCAGCCCGATTCATCGCCGCCGACGATGAGCAAATCAGTCTCGATCACTTCCGCAAAGGAAAGCCAAGGCAGGAGGAAAACCGAACAAAGCAACCACCTCATAGCTCGCGCTCCCAGCGAAGTTTGCGCTCCGATTCAGCAATGGGCTGGTCGTTGATGCTAGCAAAGCGGCGAGCCATGTAGCCGTGTTCATCGAACTCCCAGTTCTCATTGCCATGGCTACGCCACCACTGGCCGCCCTCATCATGCCATTCATATTCGAAGCGCACCGCAATGCGATGGCCCGTGAAAGCCCACAGCGTTTTCTTCAGCCGGTAGTCATGCTCCTTCGCCCATTTACGCGTCAGGAACTCCACCACCGCCGCCCGCCCATGCAGGAACTCCGCACGATTGCGCCACTCCGTATCCTCGGTGTACGCCAGCGACACCCGCACAGGATCACGGCTATTCCAGGCATCCTCAGCCGCCTGGACTTTCTTCAGAGCCGATTCTTCAGTGAAGGGTGGGAGCGGTGGGCGTGGGTTCAATCGTGTGTCCTCAGTGGATGGTTGTTGCGTAGAAATAAGAGGAGAATCGACTGTGACCTCTCCAAACGTCGTGGACTCGTCAAGCTACTCGTGTCATTTCGCCTTCATTGCGCCCAACACATCCAACTCGTGGATAGACCAGAATAGGCCTTTCACTTCGCCGGTTTGCGTGATGCGGATGAACTTGGTTTTGGCGGCTTTGGGGAGCAGGAACTCGCTATTGCCTCGCTCGCCGTTGCCTTGCAGCACGGGCTTGTCCCACTCGGTGCCGTTCAGCGATAGCTCGATTTTATAGCCGCGTGGGTAGTCGTTTCGCGAGTTGCCGTTGTCGAGCACGAGGCCGGTGATGTCGGTGGCAGTGGGCAGTTCGATTTGCAGCCACATGCCGGGGACTTGGGGAGTGTGGGTGTCCCAGCGTGTGGCGATGTCGCCGTCGATGGCTTTGATTAACTCTTTGGCACCGTGGCTGGCGGTGAGCTTCCAGGCCTCGCGGTTGGGCAAGGATTGCGGTGAGCACTGGCGCAGTTCTTCGATGGTCCAGGGGGTGATGCGCTTGGACAATTCGGCGCGTAGCTTTGCCACGTCGCGCTTGTCCACGAATTTGCCGTTGTTGCCGAAGGCCTTGCGGATGTAGCTCGTCACGTCGGCGATCCATTCGTCGTTGTTGGTGGCCATGGTCACCATGAGCGCTTCGTAGGTCTTGCCATTGATGGGGCCTGTGAGGCCGTTCATCATCACGCGGATGATGGCGTCGCCTTGCACGGCTGTCTTGGAGCCGGAGAGCGGTGGGGCGAGGGTGACGCCATCGCGCCCGGCGACGGGCATGCCGTTGCCGTCGAAGCCGTGGCAGGCGAAGCACAACGAACGGAAAATATCTTGGCCCCGCTCAAGCACCTTCTTTTGATCATTGCTGAACTTGCCCGCGATCTTGGGATCCTCGACGAGCAGTTGTGCGCCGATCTCGCGCACGCCCAGGCTGGTGCTGCCGAGGAGGGTGCTCTGGGCTTCGAGCTTCCAGTTGGGCCAATTGAAGTGCTTGGCGGTGAAGATCGTTTGCAGCACCACGGTCGGGTCTTTGTCGGTGTGCAGGGCTTTGATGTCGGGGATCAAGCTGGGGTCGTTTTTCTTCAGCAGCGCCTCGGCCACGCGGATGCCGTTGGCCCGCAGTTGCGGATGCTCATCCTTCATCGCCGTGCGAACGATTTCGGGCGTGAGGGCATCGAGGCCTTCGAGCGTCCACAGCGCGTGTAAGCGAGCGAGAGGGTTGGGGCTTTTTGCCGCTAACTCGATGAGCGTGGGTACGATGGATTTGTCGCCTTTCACAATGATCATGCGCTGGGCGGTATCGCGCCACCAGCCGTTCGGATGGGTGAAGTGCTGCACAAGCTGGGCGGCTGTCTGGCCGATCATCTTGGGCTGTGGGCCGGGCTTGAAGTCCTTGTGAACCAAGCGCCACACGCGCCCGCGCCCGACGTTGTGCTGCAAGCCGGTGGGCTCGATGGCGCTGCGCAAGTAGCTGCCGGGGCGCACCCAGTTGCCCTCCTGGATGATGCCGCGATAGGCATCGACGATGTAGAGGCAGCCGTCGGGGCCGGTGGTCATATTGAGCGGGCGAAAGTTCGGGTCGCTGCTGCGGATGAACTCGGTCATCTGCGCTTCGTCGGGGTTCGCCACAGTGGTGATGCCGTCCTTCACTTCAACGGTGGCACGACGGATCAAACGACCAACGGGCTCGGGTAGAAACACATTGCCATAGAGTTCCTGCGGCAAGCGATCGCCGCGATACACGGTCTGGCCTGCGCAGCCGGTGAAGCGATTCAAACGCAAGTCCTCAGGCGAGTGAAAGCGCCCTGGGCCACCCTGAAAATCGCCGAGCGCGACCAAGGGCCACACGGTATCGAACAACTCGCTCTTCTGCTGCTTCACATTGATGGCGGCGTAGAGGATGGGGGCTTGGTAGTTCCATAGCCCCTTCTCGCCGCCTGCGTTGCTCCACCACATTTTGCCATAGTCATCCTGGGCGAGGCCCCACTGGCCGCCGTTGGGCGCGGTGTTCTCTTTGAGCGCGGGCTGCGCCTCGCCATTCCAGCGCAGGCGATAGCCATTGTAGGTGGTGTAAATCCAGTTATCGAGACCCCACACAAGACCGCTCGGCTGGTGCTCCATATTGCCACCGCGTGGGCCGCCTGCATACCAAACGGACTGCGAATCGGACACGCCGTCGCCATTGGTATCGCGATGCAACGTGATGTCGTTGGTATCCGTGAGGCCGATCAGCACGCGGTCATCGAGTGGCAAGACCATGCGCGGTAGCAGCACGTTATCGAGATACACGCTATGCTTGTCGAACACGCCATCACCCTTGCTCGATTCATGCCTGGAGATGCGCGACTTCGGTTTCAACTCATCTGTGCCGTCGATGTCCTGCATGTAGGTGCGCATCTCGACGATGTACATTTTGCCATCACCATCGAAGGCGATAGCCACGGGTTCTTTAATGACAGGCTCACTGAGCACTAACTCCAGCGAGTAACCTTCCTGGAGTTGGATGGTCTTGAGTTCCTCCTCAGCGCTGAGTGGCTGGATGGGAAAGGTGTAGGTCGGCTTGGTCTGGGCGAAGACGGAACAAGCGAGAAGGCTGGCAGCAAGGATGAGGTGGCGAGTCATTGGGGGCCGCAGGAGTCGTCATCTGCGGAAGGTGTCTTTCAACGACTCACCGCTGACGAAACCACCCCGTGATGCTCATGCGCGTCTTCTTCGCAGGCAGCACCTCGTGCCAGAAGTCTCCGGCCATGAAACACACCAGCGTGCCCATGCGCGGCTCGATCAAGATGAACGCGCCAGCCTTGTCTCCTGAGGTCGTCCACAGCTTCAGTTCCCCGCCATCGCCGGGCTGCCAGTTCGGATTCAAATAGAGAATCGTCGTCACGATGCGATCACTCGTACCAGCGTGGCGATCCAAGTGCGCCTTGTAGAAAGCGCCTTCGGGATAGATGGCGAAGTGGCCTTCATACTCGAACAAGCCGAGGAAGAACCGCTGATTCAGCGCCAGCCGCAGCAGTTCCAGCTTCGCCAAATAGACGACTTGCTCCACGGATGCCGCATCGTTTTGCAGCCACATCACCTGATCGCGGCGGATGTCGTCACGAACCTCCAGGTTTAATCCACGCCCCACGCCCGCCCGCTTAAACTCGCCCTTTTCGCACGCCTTCTCACACTCCTCCCTCAAGCGGAGCGAATCGACAGCGCCCATACATCCCGGCATCGACGCCCAGCCCTGTAAATCCATAGCGTTCAGGAGATCGATCATTCGCCTACAAGCGAGAGCGCCGGAACAATAGCCAGACAAATCGCCACTACTTTGGCGGGCCTTTGCCTTTGGCACGGCGCTGCGGCACATCGCCGCGTTCGAGTGCGGCATAGGCCTGCTCGCCCAGACCTGAGCGGATGTGCGCTTCAAGTTCGCGTTGGAGTTGAGCCGCGATCTCGGGCTTCTGTTTTGAGATGTCGCGAGTTTCGCCGAGATCGTTCTTCAGGTCGAAAAGCAAGCCCTCCTTCGTGTCCCAGAAGTAGAGCAGCTTGTAGTCGCCTTTGCGGATCGCGGACTGCGGATGCGCGACTTCAACAGCTTGATGCCAGACGAATCGGTCGATGGGCCGCAGCACAGGCTCCCTGCCTCCGCTGAGCAAAAGCGGCTTCCAACTGCCGCCCTCGACACCCTTCGGCAAGGCGAAGCCCGGTGAAGCGAAATCGAGCACCGTGGCCGTGAGGTCGTAGCTGATGACGGGCGTGTCGCAGCGCGTACCGGGCTTAACGCCGTGCCCGCGAACGATGAGCGGCTCGCGGATGCCACCTTCACCGAGATCGCCTTTGCCACCGTTGAGGATCTCCGTGCGGCCACCGTTGTCAGAGGTGTAGATGACGAGCGTTTCATCAGCGATGCCGAGTTCGTCGAGCTTCTGCAAGACCTCGCCGATGCAGGTGTCGAGATCCTCCGTCATCGCCGCGACCACCGCGCGGTCTTCACGTCCACCGCCAGCACTGAGGCTCGCATACTTCTTTAGCGTCGAGGCCAAGGCCTGCGGCTTCTGATGCACAGCGTAGTAGCTGAGTTGCAGATAGAACGGATGCCCGCTCTTCACCTGCGCCTCCATAAAGGCCTTCGCCCGCCGCGTGATGCTGAAGGACTGCTTCGGATCATTAGGATCAGTCGTGTCGCCGTCCTCGTTCGTCGTAATGCCATCACTCGCATCATAGCCCATCGACTCCGGCGTATGAAACCACTGCCACTTGCCGAAGTGCGCCGCCCGGTAGTTACCCTCGGCTTTCTTGAGCGTGTTCACGAGCGAATCCGTCACCGGCGCGCTCCAGTTCCGCGATGACTTGTTCGGCGCATTGAGCGTCGTCGTCGTGCGCCCCATCTGGATCGACGCCCGCGAGCACTCGCATTTGCAATGCGCCGCGTAAGCCTGCGAAAACGTCATCCCCTGCGCTGCCAGCTTCTCCAGGTTCGGCGTCTTGAACACCGAGCTACCGCTCTGCGGTTCGTCCGCTTTCATGCGCACCGAAGTGCCATTCCACGATTGGTCATCCGCGAGGATGAACAGGATGTTCGGAGCCTTCGCACACACGAACGAGGTGATACCAAACAGTGAGGCTAAGATGATTGCTTTCATTTAATGGGGCTCCCATCACATCTAAATCAGGCTTCGTGTTCCAGCGTGGCTTTCACTCAGACTTCTTTGCCCCATTTCCCCCAGCACTGCCCTTGCTGGTGTAAACGACACGGAGTGATGAACTCGCGAGCACCTTGCCCTTCATTGCGGCGAGCAGCACCTCGCGATTCACCTCGCGCGGTGATTGCGTGAAGTTCAAAGGCGAGGACAAGGCGTAAAGCGTGAGCACATAAGTCTTGGCTCCTGGGCCTTTCGAGTGCGGTGGTTCATAGCCGACTGCGCCTTTGAAGCCGGTGCCCAGCTTGCCCACGGACTGCGAGTTTTTGGGAAGGCTGGTGATGTTCGCCGGGATGTCATAGACCGTCCAATACCACTTCTTGTCACCGCCTGGAACGACGTGATCCATGATCAACGCATAACTCTGAGTCGATGCTGGTGCTCCCGTCCATTCCAGGGGCGGACTGATGCCATCACCATCGCCAGTGAACTCGGTGGGCAGGGTCTTGAGGTCTTCAACGACGGGACTGTTGAGGGTCAATTTGCCGTCACTGCTGCGCGGTTGATCTGGCAGGGCGACAAAGGCTTGCTGCCTGTCTCCGCGACCACCACCGCCCGCGTTCTTCATGTCTTCACGCGCTGGAGGCTCTTCGCCTGGACGCCTGCCTGGGCCGCCAGCGCCTTTGCCGTTTGGCTCACCTTGGCCGCGCGGTGGAGGGCCGCCACCACCGCCCTGGCGTGCGGTGTAGGTTTCCTTCGTGACGCCCTCGCGCCCCTTGTCGAACTCAAAGGGATAGCTGCCGCCCGCTCCGACGGTGTAGGCGATGCTGCGCTTGTCACCATTCAACGAGTAACTGAGCTTGTAGCTGTCCCTGCTGGTGCTCTCGAAGCTCGTGATCTCCGCTCCACGCAGCGCTGGCAATGCTGGACGCACCGGGTTGGCTCGCGGCTGCGGATCCACCTGCCCATTCGCCTCGACGACCTCGCCATGGAAGCCGCCAATGACATACGGATACTTCATCGACGCATGATAATGGTAGCCGCCGGGCGATTCGTGGCCGTGGCATTCATCGAGCTGGCCCACTTGCGTGCCATCGGGCTCCGTGAGGCCGTAGATCGGATAACCATCGAGCGCATACGCCACTGGCATCCCCTTCCCCGCCTGCGTCTGCAAATGCAGCGGCGTGATGTGGTAGTGGTAATCATCCGCTCGACCGCAATGCCCGCCCCATTGATCCAGCTCACCAATCTCCTGCGACACTTCACCGCGATTGTTCTGGGGGTTAAAGATCGGGATGCCATTCACCGCCAGCGCGATGGCTCCACGCAGGAAGCGACCTTTGATCAGCGCTGGCTCCTTCGCAGGCACGGGCTTCAGCGGGATGCGCCATGCATTGTCTTCAAAGTAGTTCTGCGGCAGCGGCACCTGCTGCTGCCACGCCGTGATGCCGACCATCATGCTATGATCCGGCAGCCCGTTTGAACCGACATAGAGATACTCGCCATCCGCCCGCAGATCGAGCCGGGTAAAAGGCAGAAAAGCCTTCGCCGTGGCGGGTGCATCCGCCGCATTGGCCACGGCAGCAGCAGCGAGTTGCAGTGTCGATGCCGTGGAGGCCACTTGAGTGTGATCACGCTGCCATTCCTCCAAAATATGTGCCCGCAGTGTCTCGCGTTCGGAGGGATCATCGGTGGCCTTCCAAGAGTGCGCGGAAAGGCTGGTCGTGAGCAGAAGAAGAGCGGAGAGTAGTTTCATGGCGCGGACTCTAACCACAGGCGAGTCAGAATGGCTTCAGTGTTTCGGCAGAAATTTGTCAGGATTGTGTAGAGACTGGTGCCATGAACTTGAGCGCCGCTTCAGGAAGCGGCGCTCAAGTTCAATGGGGTCTAGCAGTCGAAATCCTTCTTCCTAATCCACGAAGGAAAACTCGTTCAGATTGAAGATCACGCGGCAAGTATTCTCCAAGCCATCGCGCTGGGCGTAGTCGAGGAGAGGGGCGAGTTCGTCCGCTGTGGGTAGGCGTGTGATGGCTAGCGCAAAGGCACGCTGCACCTGGGCTTCCAGGCCGCTGGCTTCCTGCGCGACGCGTGCGGCGAAGTGCTTGGCCATCGCGACACAGAGGCCATTGTTCATCATCGCTAGGGCTTGCAACGGGCTGAGGGATTCGTTGCGTTTGTCCACCCGCATGGAGGGGTCGGCGCAGTCCATCACCGTCATGAAGGGCTGCTGCTGGCTGCGCACGATGAAGCGGTAGATGCTGCGGCGATGGCTCTTGGGGTCTTCGGGATCGTGCAGATGGTACTCGTAGTGCGGGCTGTGCTGCGGCTTGTCGATGATGAAGTCCTGGAAGCTCGCGCCGCCCATGCTGAGATCCAGTTTTCCA
>JANOAR010000142.1:0-7436 GCA_031411235.1 Verrucomicrobiota bacterium
CGGCCAAGCTTTTGAGCACGGGTAAGCCATCGATTTCGGCCAAGCCTGGGTTGATCAGTATCAACTCATGCCCCGCCTTGGTCAGCATGACTTGGGCCTTGTGGGCATAGCGCTCAGATTTTTGACTCGCCCCGAGAATGGCGACACGTTGTAGGTTCATAGCCCGCAGCCGTAGCATGAATGCCCAGGGAACCAAGACAAAAGGCCAACGGATCACAGCGGGCAGTCATCATTTTAACTGAGCCAGCACTTCCTTCAGCACCTCGATGCAGCGCTCGTTTTGTGGCAGGGTGCCTAGGCTGATGCGTACCCAGGCGGGCAGTTGGTAGGGGGCCATGCCGCGCACGATGATGCCTTTGTCCATCATGGCTTTGAAGACGGCATTGCCATCGCCGACGTTGACCATGACGAAGTTGCCGTAGCTGGGGATGAACTCTAGGCCGAGGGCGGCAAATTGGCTCTGCATGTAGTCGCGGCCAGTGTCGGTGAGGCGCTTGGTTTGGGCTTGGTGGGCGTCGTCGTGGAGGGCGGCTAGCGCGGCTGCCAGGGCGATGTGATTGATGTTAAACGGCTGTCGGGTCTTCTGCAAAACACCGATGAGTTCGGTGGAGCCGATGCCGTAGCCGATGCGCAGGCCAGCGAGGCCTTGGATCTTGGAGAAGGTGCGCAGGATGATGACGTTGCGGCCCTGGTGGACGTATTTCAGCGTGTCGGGCGGGTTGTCGAGAAACTCATAATACGCCTCGTCGAAGACAACGATGATGTGCGGTGGCACCTTGGCCATGAAGCGGTCGATCTGCTCTTGGTTGACGAGGGTGCCCGTGGGGTTGTTGGGGTTGGCGATGAAGATGATTTTGGTCTGCGGGGCAATGGCAGCAGCCATCGCGTCGAGGTCGTGGATGTAGCCGGGGTCGGGGACTTCAAGGGTATGGGCTCCAAAGAGTTGGGCCACGAGTTTATAGACCACGAAGGCATGTTGGGCGGCGATGATGGTGTCGCCTGGCTTCAGGAAAGCATGGCCGATGAACTCGATGACTTCATTGCTACCGCATCCGAGGATGACGTTGCTAAGCTCCAGGTCAAACTTCGCGGCGATGGCGTTGCGTAGCTTATAGCCGCCGCCATCGGGGTAGATGTGGCTTTCTAAAGTCGCTTGCCTCATGGCTTCAATGGCGAGGGGCGAGGGGCCGAGGGGGTTCTCGTTGGAGGCGAGCTTGATGATGTCCTCGGGGCGCAGACCGCGCTCGCGGGCGACTTCTTCGATGGGTTTCCCTGGCTCGTAGGCGACGAGGGTTTTGAGTTGTGTGTTGGCGGAGTCCCAGATGCTTGACATGAGGCTTTTCTTTTGGCGAGGCGGAGGGGGCTAGGCAAGGGGCAAAAGGTGTGGGGGAAGGGACAAGGGATAAGTGATAAGGGACAAGGGTTGAGAGGGGAGGCTCGGCATACCCTCAGAGAGATCACGGGCATGGCGTCGTTTATCATTGGCTTGGAGGCCGTTGGGCCGTGCTTTTCAGAAACTTATATGTTTGTTGTGATGAAATTACCTCTCCCACTCCTTGCAGCGCTGGGCTGCTTTTACCTTGTTTTGGCGCAGGATTCCTTGGTGCTCGCGCAGTCGCCGCAAGCGGGGCACATGCCGCCGCCTGGGCAGCGTGGGCCTTGGGAGAATGATGTGATCGTATATCACGCCACGCGTGATGGGGTGGTGAAGCGCTTGGCGTCCTTTGAGCGGGCGGGGGTGGCGACGATCAATCGAATGAAGGATGGGCGACTCATCGCGGCGCATCAGCATTTCCCCGAGAATGATGCGGCGTCTTTCGACAAGGTGGCGCTGCATTTTTCATCCGATGAAGGCAAGACGTGGACACCTGCCGAAGTGATGAAGCTGCACGGCTTGCCCGAGGGAATGCGCTTCCCGTTTGATCCGACCCTCGTGGTGCTGGCGGATGGTCGCGTGCGGATGTATTTCACTTGCTTGCGTGGCCGGCAGTTTGATGAAGACCTGCCACGCATCCACTCAGCGATCTCAAGTGATGGCGTCGAGTACACGTATGAACCCGAGGTGCGTTTCAGCATTGCAGGCCGCTCGGTGATTGATTGCGCTGTGGTGCTGCACCAGGGCGTGTATCATCTGTTTTCACCCGATAACGGTGAGCAACCAAAGCGCGACGAGCGGCGTGGCCAAGCTCCGCAGATGCAGTCGAACGATGGTATCGGTTATCACGCGACGAGCACGGATGGACTCAACTTCACGCGTGTGGACGATGTGAACATCGGGGGCCGTCGCCACTGGCTGGGCGCGGCGCTATCGGATGGCAAGGTGATGTCCTTCTACGGTACAGGCGAGCCCGGCGGCAGCCAGGAGACGCGTCCACGCGGTGGGATTTTTATCGCCACAAGTGCGGATGGTAAGGCATGGCAGCTAGCCGATGGCCCTGCGGTGATGGGCGCTGATCCAGGTGTGGTGACGGCGAAGGATGGCGGTTGGATCATGGTCGTCACTGGGCCACCACGCAATGGTGGCCAAGGCCAGCCGCCTCAGTTTAAACCCGAGGATGCGTGGCTATGGCAGTGGGTGTGGGAAGCGCAGATGGATGACCAACTGAGGCGCAGAAGATCACGTGCGGAGTAACTCGCGGGCCTCGGCTTGTCCGGGTGCGGGGCGGCCAAACTCGCTGGCAGTGACACGCGCCAAGGCGGTGAGATGACGCCATCTGTAAGCGGCACGCGTGCGATAGAACTCGTCCCACACGGTTTGATAATATTTCTCTGCGTGCAGCGCTCCGTCCTCGCTGATGGCATGGCCCAGTAGCAGCTTGAAGACACCGTCTGGCGGCAGCCCCAGCATACCCATGCGATGCACCACGGCGGCAGCGTGGGACTGGAGATTCTGCCGGATGTAGGTATCCAGTTCGGCGAGTAGTTTGCCTTCTTCTTTGGCCGAGACTTGGCCCACGTAGCGCTTCGAGGGTACGGGCTCCCATTGCAGGAAATTCAACCCCTGGGCGCTACGATCTCGCGCGATCTGCCAAGCTCCGAGGATAAGGCAGGCGAAGACATGCGTGCCCTGGCTTGCCTGCGAAAGATTGCGCCACGCATGGACGGAGTCACTGGCGTGGACGCCGATGGAGTCACCGTGGACACTGCCCGGCGGCTTGCCGACGGACTCCCATTCTGGCAGGCGTCCATGGTCGCGCAGCACGAGTTGATTCGCCGCGAGGGAGAGGGCTTCACCGATTTCATGGGGGTTGAAGCCCTCGGCAAGCGCCGCCGCCACAGCGCCTGCGGCTTGCTCGGGAGAGCCGCTGAAGATGCTCTGGCTCAGCTTCTCCATCACTGCGTCTTCCAGGGCGCGAGTGCCAGCGCTACGGCCCATGAGTTTGTGTTCATCGAGTAATTTCGCCAGCGCTTTGGCATGTTCGTCCCACTCGGGCCGACGGCGATTTTCAGCATTCAGACAGTAGCGCAGCGACTGTCGCAGCATGGTGGTGGCGTGCTCACGGCCGACGAGATCGATCAAATCCCAGGCGCGGTAGGGCAGCACCGTGCGATGTACTTCCGTGTCGTCCTGCACACAATGCAGCAGCGCGTTGAAGCCATCGTCCGCGTTATGCTGGATGAGCGTGGCGAGGATTTTTTCGGCCTTCTCGGTGTCCTGCTGCTTCACCGCTTCGTGAAGTTCCTCGCTGGTGGGCTTGTCCGTTCCTGGGGTCACAACCGACAGCGTTTCATCGCTGCGCCCGCCGCGCTCTTGGATGCGGTTGGTGTTGCGATACAGCACCTTGAAGACGGGCAACGCCTGCTGCTCGGTGGGCAATAAGGCCGACATTTTGTGAGCCGGATTCAACGCCATCAGCGTGTGGAAGCCGATGTAGTCCTCGCCGCCGAAGGTGCGTGCATTGGCCAGCACCCCTGCGGCCACGAGGCGTTTCAGGGAGACTCCCTCCTTCAGTTTGCCGAGGAGCGCAGGTTGCAGTTTAGCGATGGGGGTCTCCTGCATGAAACAGACCATCGACTCCAAGTCGCCGAAGTTTAAAGCCGCTGGCGCTTCTTTGGCGTATGCGGATGAGATGCCCAGCTCAGCAGCGAGGGCAGGACCGATGGTGGCGAGAAGTGTTCCTTGGCCTACCTGGGCGAGGAAATGACGACGTGTGTGCGGTTCATTCATAATAGCTCCTGGTTGGAATTGCCGCGAGTGTCACACAGTTCGCGAAGTTGCGTCAATGGGCATTTCCCGTGGTAGCACAGCACGAGGAAAACCAAGCGCTCTAAGATGATGCCAACACTTCGCCCGAGATTCACGTTGGTAGGGCAGTCCAACGAGCACGAATATGAAAACCATCAGCCTCTCCACGTCTCTGCTTTTTGCCGCTTCCATCTCCTTATTGGCCGAGGACTGGG
This sequence comes from Verrucomicrobiota bacterium, assembly GCA_031411235.1. GTDB lineage: Bacteria > Verrucomicrobiota > Verrucomicrobiia > Verrucomicrobiales > Verrucomicrobiaceae > JANOAR01. Next base: position 4,402 of record JANOAR010000142.1, read on the forward strand.
CGAGATTTCGCGGGCCGAATGCCGATGGTACGACCTCGGATAAACCGCTGCCGACAGCGTGGAGCGACAAGAAAAACATGGTCTGGCGCACCAAGCTGCCAGGGCCGGGCTCATCGAGTCCGATCGTCAGTGGCAATAAAATATTCCTCACCAGTTACAGCGGTTACGGCACCGATTTGAAAGCGCCGGGCGATGTCACCAAGCTGAAGCGCCACGCGCTCTGCCTGGATCGAGCCACGGGCAAAATACTCTGGCAACATGAGGTGAAAACCGACATCGCAGAGAAGCTCTATAACGGCCAGTACATCACTAGCCACGGCTACGCCTCCAGCAGTGCGGTGACGGATGGCACGAGTGTCTTTTTCTTTTTTGCCCATGTCGGCGTTCATGCCTACTCGGTTGATGGCAAGAAGGTGTGGGAGGCCAATGTCGGCGAAAAGCCGCACGACTGGGGCGCAGGTTCATCGCCCATTCTTTATGGCGATCTGTTGATCGTGAATGCGGCGCTAGAGAGCGATACGCTGTTTGCTCTGGATCGTCGCACGGGCAAGGAGGTCTGGAGTGTGCGTGGATTCCCCGCCTCCTGGAATACGCCTGTGATCATGAAACTCAAAGATGGTTACGAGGAGATGATCGTGAATGCCAGCGGCAAGCTGCGTGCCTTCAACCCGAAGACAGGCGAGGAACTATGGAACTGCCAGAGCATTCGCGCAGCAGAACTCTGCCCATCGGTGCTGGTGCATGACGAGATAATCTACGTCATCGGCAGCCCCAATGGCCAAGCCATCGCAGTGCGTGCAGGCGGCAAGGGCGACGTCTCGCAGTCGCATGTCGTCTGGAAGGCACAGAAAGGCTCGAATGTGGGATCGCCTGTGTATCACGAAGGCCATCTCTATTTTGTCAATGATTCACGCGGCACCGCGACCTGCCTGAGGGCCGACACAGGCGAGGTGGTCTATGAGCAGCCGATGTCGGCAAAGCGAGATCGCTGGTATGCCTCGCCCATTCTGAACCAGGGCAAACTTTACTTTGTGAGCCGGACGAGTGGCACGGTAATACTCGCCGCCAAGCCGCAGTTTGAATCCCTAGCGACGAATGTCATCGAAGGCGATACAAGTGTCTTTAATGCCAGCCCCGCCGCCGCAGATGGACGCCTCTATCTGCGATCCGATGAGTATGCCTATTGTATCGGCGAGAAGTAGAGCAGCGTTACCAACGCCAAGCTCAACGCTAACTTGAGCGTGAGGCAGCGCGGTCATTTCGGAGTGCGTGTTGAAGGGGACTCCTCTGGTGGTGTGACGACTGGCGCTCCGCTCTCCTGATACCACTGTGCGCAAGCGATACCGACTGCCAGCGCAGCCACGACATCGAATAGAAAAGCGCCCCCATAAAACTGGGATTGGGAAGACTGGCTTTGGAGGTTCGGATACCGGAGTCGGGTAGAAGTCTCGATCTTGTCCTCGACCCAGAATGTCCTCGGCACTCCTAGCTTATGAACTTGGGGAAGCTTGAACTTCGCCGCATCAGCAGCGTTGGGCGTGACGAAGAACCAATATGAAGCGACGTTCAAGGTGACAGCAATGGCCAGCCCCACAGCGAAGCCGATGTAAATCCTCCGGTCGGAAGCGATGTCCTGTTGGTCAGATGTGATCATAGAGCGGTTGGTTTCGATTCACACGAGACGCGGCAACGCCTGACGACCCAAGCTCAGCGACAGCCGGAGCGGTTCGCTGAGCTTGGGTCGTTAGGCGTTGCGGTTGAGTGGCAAAGCATAGAACTCCTCGTGGTAGAAAACTCCGTCCACGCATATCGCCTCGCGCTCCAAGCCATAAAGGATGAAGCCTCGGGACTGGTAGAGAGCAATCGCTGCCGTATTGGAAGCATTGACGCTGAGCTTAAGGTTGCGGAGGTGAGCAAATGTCCGCGCGTGGGCAATGAGGGTATCGAGCAGTGCACGACCAACGCCGCGCCTGCGGAATGCCGGGGTAACATACATCCCGCACACGTCTGCGTTGTGAGCCAGCTTCTCGCTGGTCGTGCGCACCAGTGCGGCAATGCCGACAAGCCGCTCATCGGCAAACATCCCGAACACGCTGACCGTGGCATCTGCCGTGGTTTGGAGGCGGGCAGCGATGTCTGCGGGCGTCCTAGCAGACTCAGCGGCATAGCTGGAACTGAACGCCGTCGGACTCTCTCGGAGACCTTCGAGACGGAGTGGCTGATAAGCGGCGGCATCGTCTGGATTGAGTTGTCTTATCTTCATGCGGTTGGCCAGTGGTCTGCTCTGCTGGAGTCATGGTTCTACTACTAGCTTCGTGATAGACCGTGGCCACAGTCGCCACTTAAAGAAGGCACCACTCCAACGCTCAAAGAGGAGAAGTGGCTTTCGAATAAAGATGATGGGTAGAGCCACGGTCAAGGTCAGTAGAATGTTGATCGAAATCATCCGTGGAAAAAAGCCGAACCAAAACACTCCGTCCACATCGCCACCTGGCTGTGAAAGTATCGCCTCAGCATCGGAGAAAAAGATCAAGGCGCAGTTAATAATATGAGCAAGGACTATACCTCCTAACCCGCCAATCCATGCTCCCGCAAGCATGACCAAGCAGAATACAACCCACTCAGTGGTCGGGTATGTGCTCAACTGCTGGACTAGGCTGGGCTGCATTGCGTTGGGCGCTGTTGGTTGGGTGAACGTCGAAGTCCTCCTACACCTGCCCGGGGGCGCGGCTTCGACTCTGGGTTGAGGGTTGAACGGTCATGACGGATTGAAGTCGCGGCGGGGCTGGTGTTAGGAGCGACGCCTTGTGTGTGCCCAGCATGGGCACAGTCCTGATGGGGTTCAAGTCCCCTGTAGATAAACCAAACATGACGAAAACATACTCATGAAACTACCAGCCGAAGTCAAGGTCCAGCGAGTGATCGCTGGGCTGAAGGAAGACTACGCAAGACCTGCGAGCCGATGAACAAGAACCTGATACAAGGCCGTCGCGACGGGGTGAGCTGGCACAACACAGCAAAACCCACTGGTGAAG
>JANOAR010000143.1:0-5662 GCA_031411235.1 Verrucomicrobiota bacterium
CGCGAAAGAGAGCGCCTCCTCGCCCTCGTCAACGAGTCCAGCGAAGGCCGCCTCTACCATCAGCTCACCGAGCAATGCGAGCGCTTGGAGATCGACATCGAAAAGCTCCGCGCTCTCAGCATGAAGATCGACGAGCGCCTGCGCACCCGCGTCAAAACCGCACGCGACTGGCTCAAAGACATGCGCAAAGCCCCCGCCACCACCCTCGATACCAGCCGCTTTGAGCAAGCCATCGTCGATCTCGACACCACCGAAGTCGAGCACACCAGCCACGCCCTCGCTGAACTCCGCGAAGCCGCTGAGCAACTCGCACAGGCCCTGCGCAAAGCCTTCGCCACCGAAGCCGACGAACTGCGCCGCACCCGCGCCGAGCATGCCGATTTAGAAGCCCAGCTCGCCACCCTCCGCAGCGGCCTCCCGCCCATCCCGCAGCCCCTGCTCACCGTATTAAACGAGCGCCTTTTGCACATGGCAGGCCAGCCCGCCGCCCGATCCATGCGCGAGCTGTGCGAGGTCAGCGACGAAGCCTGGCGCGAAGCCATCGAAGTCGCCTTCACCGAGAAATTCGCCGTCGTCGTCCCCGAGCAGCACTACGCCGAGGCGCTGCGCCACTACCACGAAATCAAGCCCACCGCCCACGGCCAACGCGCCGCCGTCGAGAGCCTCATCCACCCCACACGCGCCTTGGCTTCCAAGGCCAAGGTTGCCAAGAACACCCTCGCCGAAAAGATTACCACCACCGATCCCATCGCCCGCGCCGTGATCGATGAACTCTTCGGCCAAGTCATCTGCGTGCAGCGCCTCGCCGACCTCGAAAAACACCCCAGCGCCATCCTCCCCGACGGCCTCATGCTGCGCGGCACCACCCTCGCCCGCGCCCGTCATTACGACGGCATCCCCTTCGTCGGCAAAGGCGGACTCAAGCGCCAGCTTGAAATCAAATTCAGCCAGCTCATCGACCTCGAAGCCCGCCTCCGCCGCCTCGAACCCATCGAAGCCGAAGTCCAGCGCCTCATCACCGAGAAAGACCGTCAAGTCCCCGACCATACCGACATCGCCAGCGACCTCGTCCGCCTCGAACAACTGCCCGCCCGCAAGACCGAGCACGAAGCCATGATGCTCAAATTGAAGGCTATGGACGCTGACGCCTTCCAGACCCTCGAAGATCAAGCCCACGAGACCAAGATCCAAGTCGAAGCCTGGGAAGAAGAGAAATTCGAGATCGCAAAAAAAGGCGGACACCGAGAGATCGAACAGTCCGAGCGCACCCTCAGCAGCCGCAGAGAAGAAGCCAGCAAACGCGAAGACGACTACTTCCGCATCCGCCGCGAAATCCCCACGCCCAACCTCGAGCGCTACCACCCCTGGAAAGCCGCCATGCAAGAGCGCTTCCTCGTGCCCGACGCCATGGCCCGCGAGTTCGAAAAAGAAGAGCGCAAAGCCGCCGAAGCCGCCGTCCGCGCCGAGAGCGATCTGCGCGTCGCCATGATCGAATTCAAGACCACCTTCGCCCCCAAGTTCGACGACCTCCCCGAAGATGGCCGCACCACCGCCGCCTATGAAAAAATGCTCGCCCGCATCGACGGCCAAGGCATCCCCGAGTTCGAGACCAAAGCCGCCGCTGAGAAAACGCGCTGGGAGCAGCTCTTCCGCACCCAAGTCCTCAGCCGCATGCAGCAAGCATTGAAGCGCGTCGAAGACATCATTTTCCTGCTCAACAAACAGCTCAAGCGCCCCATCGGTCACGACTTGTACAAAGTCGAAAAACGCAACAACCCCGACTACCGCTTCTACCGCCAGCTCATCGACCTCAACAGCCTGCAACAGCCCGACGACCTCTTCTTCGCCAGCATGGAAGGCGACCTCCGCACCGCCCTCGACACCTTCTTGAAAACGCTGGTAGAAAACGCCCACAGCCCCGAAGCCGCCCGCCTCCTCGACTACCGCCAGTACTTCGACTACGACCTCATCGTCACCGACGTCCGCGACCCCAGCGCAAGGCCCGTCAGCGTCGATAAACAAAGCGGCAAAATGTCCGGCGGCGAAAATCAAAGCCCCTACTTCGTCGCTATTCTCGCCAGCTACCTGCACGCCTACAACCGCCATGAAGAGCGCAAAAAAGAGCCCAGCCTCGCGCTAGTGCCCATCGACGAAGCCTTCAGCAAACTCAGCGGTGAACGCATCCAAGACTGCCTCAGCGCCATGCAAGAGCTAGACCTGCAAGGCGTCTTCAGCATGTCCAGCGGCAACATCCCCTTCGCCTTCAGCCTCTGCGACGAACTCATCGTCGTGACCAAACGCGAAGAGCGCACAGGAACAAAAAGCCGCGTGAGAAACGTCCCCAGCATCCTCTTCCGCGACACGCCCGAGGGGCAAGAGTGGATGACGAAGCATGCGAGTTGAGCCCTCCGCAAAGTAGCCATCTCGCTCCGCGAGATGAGCCCAGCGCTACCGTTCCGACCTCACGCCCACCCTCATCGAAATCCCCTCCAGCCATGCCAAGCACACCGTCCTCAATCCCCATCACCTTCGACGTGCTGCGAAGCGAAGAAACCGCCCCAGTGACACTCGATTTCGCCGACAACACCGACGTCATCTCCACCACTCGTTGGCGAGTCCCTCGCGACCTCGACAACGATACAGCCCTGCGCACACGAGCCGCCGATGCCCGAGAATTTGCCATGCTCGCCGCAAAGCGTTGGAGACACTATCGAGACACAGACAGCGCCGCTCGCAGCCTCCCTGACCTCCAGCGAATGATCGCAACTGATCCGCATGGCGAATACTGCTTCCACCTCAAAGTCACCGCCGATTGGTTCCCCACCAGCCTCGGCGGCGCAATGATTCGCCGCACATGGTGCCATCATCTCATGATCGACTTTCTCTTCGTCCACCCTCGCATCAGCGGCAGAGTCGAGAACGTGAAGGGCGTCGGCATTGGTATTCTCCAAGGCGTATGCAGCCTTGCCCGCGAGCTGCGATGCAAACGTGTCTGGGGCGAAGCCACCCGAGATTCCGCCCCCTTTTATCAGCGGCAACTGAAGCGTGTCGTCGAAGATAGCTTTGACCTAAACACCGCCGAAATCGCCACCTTCGCCAACCAGATTGCTGAAGGCAACCAGAGCGCTTGATCTTTCAACCCCCAAACCCTACCATGCCCCTATGAAGACTCCAAAGCCCCGCTCCGAGATGACCAAAGAAGAACTCGTCGCCCACCTCAAAGAGATGTATGCCGCCGAAGACTACTTCACCGGCGTCCTCGGCAACCGCAACAGCTTCTTCATCGCTAAGCCCTTGCGCCGCAAGAAAGCCGTTGCCAAGCGCGCAGCCAAGACCACCGCGTAGACCTAACCTGACTCATGCGTAAACCTCTTCACCTCCTGAACCCCGAAGAAAAGGCCGAGGTTGTTGCTCACCTGAAAGCCCAAGCTGAAAAGGCAGGCGATATGCCGATGATCCTCGGCAACCTCAGCGATATCTTCTTTGCCCGGCCTTCCTGCCGCAAGACGCCCTCCGCCAAATGATAAATCCATTTCAAAACCCTCCGATATTCACACCACACAATGAACAACATCACTACTTTTGTTATTATTCAGTTATTGTTCGCTTCGCTTTTGTAGGCTCTTCAGGGAAACGAGTGGGTAGAGTTGAGCGAAGAGCATGTTAAGGAAGGTACATGGACATTAGCGAACAGAGCGTAAGAGCGCATTATGGCGAGATCATTGGAGTTGGGAGCCAATGGGAAGTGACCCGGGTCGAGGTGAGCCATCGCGAGCAGCGGCTTGAGGCATGGGTGAAGTGGAAGGAAGGAGTGGCCATGCTGTGTCCGCAGTGTGGGCGTGAGAGCCCTGGCTATGACATGCTCAAAGAGCGTACTTGGCGGCACCTTGACGCCTGTGGTTACACCACATTGTTGCACGCCCGGCTGCCGCGCTGCCAGTGTGCGGAGCACAAAGTCTTGAGCCAAGTGCCGAGTTGGGCATCCCCCGGCGGGCGCTTCACCCTCGGATTTGAGCGCCATGCCATCGACGTGCTTGATGGCGCACGAAGTGTGAGCGCAGCGTGCAAGTTGCTGCGCCTTGATTGGGACACCGCATGGCTGATCCAGAAGCGCGGCGTAGAGCGAGGTTTAGCGAAGCGTACGGCGCAGCAGACGGACTATCTGGGCATCGACGAACCGCAGCGAAGCGGAGATAGCCAGCCGCAGGCTGCCCGCAGGGCGAGCGTAGCGAGGCAAAAGAGCTTTGGTAAAGGCCATAGCTACGGCACGGTGATCAGCGACTTGACGCATGGCAGCGTGCTGGAAGTCGTACAAGATCGCGATCAAGCCTCAGCCACCCAGGCACTCAATGCCTTGCCCATCGAGATGCGCAAGGGCGTCAAAGCCGTAGCGATGGACATGTGGAAAGGCTTCGCCAACGCCGTCATTGAAGTCCTCCCGCAAGCCGCCATCGTACATGATCGCTTTCATATCAAAGGCTATCTGACCAAGGCTGTGGACAGCGTGCGGCGCAGCGAGAACAAGACCCTCAAAGCCAGTGGTGACACAAGCCTAGTAGGCAGCAAATACCAATGGTTAAAGAACCCCGTGAACCACACCGAGGAGAGTTGGGAGAGCTTTGAAACACTGCTGGAGCGCAATCTCAAAACAGGTCGAGCATGGGCGCTCAAGGAGACCTTTGATCAGTTCTGGGAGCAGCTGCTTGAGGCCAAGGCCAGCGAGTTTTTCAAGCAATGGTTTGGCAGAGCCAAACGCAGCAAACTGGAGCCTATCAAGAGGGCCGCAGACACCCTCAAGCGCCATCTTGCGAACATCCTAACCTACTTCACCCACCGCATCACCAACGCCACAGCCGAGGGCCTAAACTCACTCATCCAAGCCATCAAATCCAATGCGCGTGGCTTCCGTAACTTCGCCATCCTATTCCAACTCGGCAAACTTGACAGAAAACCATCCTCTACCCACTCGTTTCCCTGAAGAGCCGATAAATCAAAAAGCCATCACTACCGAGAAATCAAATGGCACCGTTACAGGTATTGTCGGCGAAGATTTCGTCGAACTACAAACTACAGGCACTGCAACTATTGCAATCGCTCGTCCTTGGGTGCTGTGGGATTTCACCATTGTCTTTGGTAAAGATGGGACTGTGACAAGATTTGAACAGGGAAAGACAGGAGCTGGAGAATGGCAACGCTCTGTTCTGCCTCCATCTATTAGATAAATTTGGTTTACTGAACTTAGCATAATCAGATAATGATCAACTTACTTTTGGGAAATAAGCTTCTGTGGCTAGGCGGTGATAATTAAAGGAGGCCATCGTAGAAAAAAGGTTTTGTAGGCGAAGCCCGCAGCTAGGCCATTCTCGCGTTTTACTGGTCTTGCCCAGCAAGGTTGCCTAACTTCATTTGATGATTGAATGTTCAAAGCCCAGACTCTTGAACGATAACCCTCCCACAGAATTTTTGAACTAAATCGGTAATGCGCCGTCTCGATAAATCAGAAATGTCTTTGTTGAGGATCACTGAGATGCCACGGATATTTGGACCAAAAGTGAATTAGTTAGCGAGGGCGATATCGGCCTCGAAGCGGCTGGGGGAACGGTAGTTGAGGGAGGAGTGGAGGCGTTGGGTGTTGTAGTAGGAGTCGATGAAGGCGAAGAGT
>JANOAR010000144.1:0-28758 GCA_031411235.1 Verrucomicrobiota bacterium
ACCTGACCCGCTGCGCGGAAGACATTTTGCTGGCGCGGGAGGCGCACTTCCCGGCGACGATTGCCGACCTCTACGATCCCGAGACGATGCCTGCCAACCTGCGCGAAGCCCACGAACGCAACGACGAGACGCTGGAGCGCATCTACCTCGGCCGCCGCTTCAAAAACGACACCGAGCGGCTGGAAAAGCTCTTTGAACTCTACATGCAGATGACCACCGCCCCGGCTGCTGGCAAGAAAGCCATCACACGCAAAACCGAAACTTCCAACTCATGAGTGATCCAATCTCCATTCCCTCCGTCTCGATGCGCTATGCACAAGATGGCAGCTCCACCCGTTCCAACCCACTGGGTATGCGTGCCATGCAGGAGCGTGCCTACCAGAAGCGAGGCGAGCAATACTTGCTGATCAAATCGCCCCCCGCCTCGGGGAAAAGCCGCGCTTTGATGTTCATCGCCCTGGACAAGCTGGCGAACCAGAAGCTCAAGCAGGCCATCATCGTCGTGCCGGAGAAATCCATCGGCGCGAGTTTCCAGGATGAACCGCTGAGTCAGTTTGGTTTCTTTGCCGACTGGAAGGTGGAGCCGAAGTGGAATCTCTGCGACGCGCCTGGCTCTGAAAATGGCGGGAAGGTGGAGTCCGTGAAAGCTTTCCTAGAGAGCACTGACAAGACACTGGTCTGCACCCATGCCACCTTCCGTTTTGCGGTGGAGAAGTTTGGAGTGGAAGCCTTCGATGACCGCCTGATTGCTGTGGACGAGTTCCATCACGTCTCCGCCAATCCCGATAGGCATGAGCTCTCCGCATTCAGTTCATCGAGCAGTTGCGTGTTCGGTTTGTTGTCAGGCGGTTCGCCCATCGTCGTGCAGATGAAGCGCGACCGCGCAGAGGGTGAGAATGAAGTGGGCTGGATGTTTCAAGGTTTGCCAGCGCTGTATTTCAAATCATCGAGGGAGAACTTCACCTCGCCGCCGCCGGTGCCACCGCTCACGATGCCGAAGCAGTCCAGCAGCGCGCCTTGCGCTTTCACGCCTGCCTTCAAATCCAACGTCGCGGATGCGCCGCCGACGATGGAATCGCCGATGAGCAGCACGCGAGGCAGCTTTGGATCGGAGATCTTGGCCTTGTCGAGCTTCCAGCCTTGGCCGTCGGCGTGCAGGCGAGCATCGGGTTCAGTCGCCGGGGCGATCTTGGCGGGTTCAGCGGCGCGGATGGAGAGTGCGAGGAGGAGAAAGGCGAGGGCGTGTTTCATATGGAGCCCTATCAAACGCCCAGTTCTGCCGCTTGCCTGCAATGGATTGGCCCTGCTCTGTTTGGCTCCCACGGTGCGACAGGATGTGCAGGCTTTTCATAGCTCAACGAATCCTTCAGTCCTTCGGTAATGCGTCGCGGTCGGCCTTGGAAATCTCATCCAATCGTGTGCGTAATGTGGCAACTTTTTCCGGCAGCTTCGCGGCGAAATCGGTGGTTTCGTTCGGGTCGGTAGCGAGGTCGTAGAGTTCCGTGGTTTCGCCCGCAGCTGCTTCGCTTTTCTTCGCCGCGCCTTTGCGCGAGACGATGAGTTTCCAGTCGCCATCGCGCATGGCGCGGGCGTTGAAGCCGGGGCCTACGGTGTAAATTGTGCGCGGCTTCACCGGCTCCGTGCCGATGAGTTGCGGCCACAAATTGATGCCGTCCCATTTCAAATCTTTCGCCGGGGTCGCTGCGGCGAGTGCGCAAAGCGTGGGCATCCAGTCGGTGATTTGAGCGACGCCGTTGAAGGTGCCTGGCTTCAGCTTCGCGGGCCATGAGAGCAGTGTGGGGACGCGGGTGCCGCCTTCATACACGCTGCCTTTCTGCCCGCGCAGAGGCTGGTTGTTGCCAGTGAGTTTGCCGCTCGGGCAGTGGTCATCGGGGTAGTGCAGGTCGTTGTTCTCCACGGTGCTGCCGCCGTTGTCGCTGGTGAAAACGAGCAGCGTGTTTTCACGCCGACCTTTCTTTTCCAAGGCGGTGATGATGCGGCCCACGGCGTCGTCGAGATGCATCACCGACGCGGCATAATGGCGTGCCACATCGCCAGTGACTCCAGCGGGCACACGAGCGACCCACTCCGCAGGTTCCTTCAACGGCAGATGCACGGCGGTGAAGGGCGCGTAGAGAAAAAAGGGCGCGTCGCCGCGCGACTCGATCCATTTCACGGCCTCTGTTGCGATGAGATCGGTGACGTGGCCTTCCTCTTCGATGAGCTTTTCATTCCGATGCCAAGTGACGACAAATGGCCCTTGCTTGTAGCGATGATTCCACGGGCTCACGCCCCCCGCGAGCGAGCCGTAGGAGTGATCGAAGCCGAAATGATTCGGCCCCTGCTCGGGCTTCGAGCCGAGATGCCACTTGCCCGTGAGGCAGGTGTCGTAGCCTGCGGCCTTCAGCGCGCGCGGCAGCGTGAGGGTGGCCCATGGCAGTGCGCGTTCATTCTGCGGCGTGGTCACGCCGAAGCGACTCCAGCAGCGGCCCGTCATCAACCCTGTGCGCGTGGGGCTGCACACGGGCGCGACGTAGTGCTGCGTAAGTTCCACGCCTTCGCGTTTGAGTTGGTCGAGATGCGGCGTCGGTGCATTGCCACCGTGAAACGCCACGTCCGCCCAGCCGAGGTCGTCGGCGATGATGAAGACGATGTCGGGCTTCGACGCGGCTGCGGAGCCAAGCGCAGAAACGAGGATGAGGAGCAGAGAAAGGAACACAACGAGCAGCGGAGTGATGGCGTGATGACGATTTGCTTTCATGAGGTTGGTTGGAATTAGCAGTGGCCCACTACTTGGCCATTCGGTCGGTATCGGGGGTTACCGGACGCTTCGTCACGGCCACGCTCTGGAGGTAGTACTTGTTGAAGGTGTTGCCGTCGGATTCGAGAGCGAAGTTGTAGCCCCAGTAATTCACGAATTGCGCGTCGTCGATCTGCCAGCGGACGGTGTGCCATTGCTTGTTGTCCGGCACGGTGAACCAGCCGCTTTTGGCGGTCTTGAGGCCAGTGGTGGATTCATAGACGAGCTTGAAGCCGGCGTTGTCATTGGCTTCGTTGCGCCGCACGACGGCAGTGATCTCGATGGGCGTGTCGGTGTAACTAAGGAAGGCGGGATCGACGATGAAAATGTTGCCGCCGGGCACATTGCCCGCACGCGCCGAGCCACCGTAGGCGACCACGGCACCTGCGATGGATTCACCGGAGAGTGTGTGCAGGCCGCGCTCGATTTGTGTCTCGCCCATGGTGATGGAGACGGCCTTCGCCTTCGCGTAATCGCCATCCCATGGCAGCGACTTTGCTTTGTTGGACTTCGCTTTCGTCAAGAGATCGTCCGGCACACTTAGGACGAAAATTGGGGCCACCGTCATTGCATATGTGTCGGCTCTCGTGCTGTCGCCATTGAGTGGGTTCACGAGTTGCACGGGCTGCTTGAAGCGAATTTCATCGGCTGTCTTGCCATGCGCCCAGGTGATGATCACGGTGCGTTTCGCGCCTTCAAAGGCGAAGGCGTAGTGCTTCTCGTTCAGCAGCGTCCAGCCGAGGTATTTTGGATGCTGGCCGAGATGCTCGATCATCCGCGCCATCGCAGCATAAGAAGGGCGTGGGATGCCTTTGCGATCTAGCAAACCAAGCGGGCCGCTATCGCCATCCATACCCTCGAACCACTGAAGGCACGTGACCCCTTGCGCGATGCCCATGGTGTAGGCTTTCACCAGTGCATGAGCCTGTGTGTCCGCGCCCCTTTTCACGTCACAACCCAGCTCGGTGAAGATGATCGGCACGTCCGCCTTCGCGGGATTTTGCGCGACGAGCATCTTCCGCACGGTAGGCACGATGTTCATGAAGACGGCTTCGGTGCCTGCATTGTCGGCAATGCCATTGAGCACTTCATAAGGATGCAGTGTGATGTAATCGAAGTGATCTTTCGCGCCCGCCTTGATCGCTTGTTCGAGGTAGTTGATATGCACCGACTTCGTGGCGAGGCCAATGAGGCATGACGGATCAGCCGCCTTCGCTGCATCATAGGCACTGACGACGAGCTTCGCGTAATCTGCTGCTGTTTGATCGGGTCCTGTTCCATTCGGCGGCTCGTTCCAGACTTCCCAGCGTTGGATGCGTCCCTTCGTGTGTTGCACGATCTGCGAGACGTAGTTCGACCACGCGGGCAGGTTGTTCACGGGCAGCGTGCCTGGCTTATCGAGTGTATTCCATTTCACGCCACCATTCAGCAAGCCGCCAAAGATGAAGCCATGCTGCGCGAGGTAGTCCATCTGCTCATCTAACGCACGCCAATCGAACTTGCCCTGCTCTGGCTCTACTTGCGCCCAACCCGTGGCACAGGCGCGGTAATAGTGCAGCCCTATCGTCTCCATCTGCGGAATCCACCGCGCCGCGTCCTGCGCCGAGCGGTTGTTGATGTGGCAACTGCCGATGCCGAAGGGGCCGAGCGCGGCGGGATCATCCGCGTAGAGTTTCCCAGTGAAGACGAGCGTCGCAGCGAAGAGGATGGCAAGGTATTTCATGGAGACTGGGATGCGCTCATTCATGAGCCTGCTTCAGAAGCGTCGGCTCTGCCCATACCGCGTAGTTGCTTTTGGGATCAAGGCCGTGCGCGATGGTGGCGAGTTGTAGCTGCGCCACGCCCGTGATGTCGCAGTCGAAGGCATGAGCGGGATCACTGCCGTTGACGATGAGGGTGGCGAGCGGTTTGCCATCGCCGAGCACGGTGAACTCGACGCGGCCTTTGTCGCCCACACCCACTTGCAATCCGGCGAGCGCGGTGAAGCGCTGATAGACACCTTTTGGCAGATGCCACGTCAAGGGCTTGCCCATGCCCGTGCTGATACCATTGGCGAGTGCCTTCACCTCAGCGCTGCCTTTGTCTGTGATGCGCAACTTGATCGGCACAGCCTTCGTGCCTCCCTCCAGCACCACACCGCTATGGGCGTGCCCCCAGTAGGGTGAGCTGAAAAAGTGCGCCTGTGGGTAATACAAATTCACTGCCTCTATGGGCCAGTAAGCAGCGATGCTTGTGGTGTTGAGTAACGGCAGAGCCTCTGCCTCGAACTTCTCGGCACCGAGGCAAAGGATGGTGTGCATGGCATCAGCGACGACTTGCGCATCCACCACGGCGGCCTTCATCTGGTGCGTGGTGACGGCCTTCGCGTCATCGGCATAGAGCGCCTGGATGATGGGGATGGTGGTGCTGCGGGCATTGATGATGCCTTCGTGAACGCGATGCAGCAGACGCCAGCTTGCCTCCTCCACGGTGACGCCGAGCAGCCGTGGCTGATAACCTGCGATGCTGACCTCGAACGTGCCATTCTCGATGGGGCCGTGCATCAGCTTGCCTTTCATGACCTCGGTCGGCGGCATGAACTGCTGGAGCAGCGTGAACATGTTGTCGCCAGGAATGGTGTGCGAGGGGCTGCCGAAGTCCTCCAACACATGGCAGATTGTGCCCATGAAGCGCGCCGCATCCGCCGTCTTGCCTGCCTTCAGCGCGGCGACGGCTTTGTCGATGAAGTAGCCCAGCGTCTCCCGATTCTCCTGCTGATCGGGCACGGGCAGATGGAGCTTCTTGAGATACACCTCGCCTGGATGGCGATCCATCATGGCAAACTTCGCGTTGTCCTTGTCCGTGTAAACGTTGTCCGGGATGAGGCAGTAGTTGCTACTGAGCGCGGTAAATTCATCGCCAAGCTTTTCCTTCTGCCATGTCGGCAATGCATCGAGCGCGGCCTTCGTGATGGCGTGATGCGGCTCACCCCACGCGAGCCCCAGGCGCGGCAATAAAACACATAGGAGCAGGAGCAGTGGCCACGGGGCAGAGGTTTTCATCATAGGAGGCATGTTGGCTGAGCAAGACTAAGGAGTCGAGGAGGCGGTGCGCTATTTCTGCCCGCGAGATGGCTGCCGCGATAGCCGCGCATGTGGCCCTTACTGCCCGCACTCCTTCTGACCCGAATCCGCCAAAGGTTACTTCACGATAGCCGCTTTCACGCCGCTCATCGGGTAACTCGACACGGCATCCCAGGCGAGTTGTTGGAGCAGCGTGTTGAGTTCTGCGGCTTGCGGGTAGTTCTTCAGAGATTCAGGCACGGGTAGTCCTTCGGGCTTGCGTTGGTGGATGGCGGCGAAGTGGCAATACGTCACCAGCAACGAGAGGGGCGGGTGAGGATGGCCGAGGTCATCACGGAATAACTCGGACTGCTTCGTCAGCCCCGGTGTTTTGCCCTCAGCGATACGCACGCGCAGCGCCGTGACGGCTTCGCTGACGGGCACGATGAAGACGGCTTCCTTGCCTACGGAGGCGTTTAGTGCGCTCACCTGATCCTCCAATTGTTTGAGCCAACTGCTACGGTGCAAGTCACCCATCTGGCGCACTTCATCCGCCGTCATGGTGTCGCGCATGGCGTTATTGAACTCGCCGCTCTTGCCATCGCGAGGTGCCCAGGATGCCTGAACGAGCACGCGCAGCTTGGGATTTTTCTCAAGACCGAGCTTGGTGAAATTGTCGATGCCCTCATCGGGTAGCAGCATGTGCGGCGAAAGCATGAGCACATCCACGATGCCTTCGCGCAGGGCTTTCTTGGCTTGGTTTTTATCATCCGGCAGATCCCAGTGCTGGATGACTCGCGAGCCACCGATCATTTGCTGCCCGGCATTCAGATAAGCCACGCCTGCTGACTTCGACACCACGGGTAGGGTGGAGGCGGTGTAAATCATGAAGCTGTGGGCGCAGACGAAGACACGCGTGCCTTCCTCGCCAGCGGCGAAGGATGCGGGCTTGGAGCTACTGCTGCCGCCGCTCTTTTTATTGAACTTCTCCTTCACCTCTGGGTGCAGCTCGATGTAGGCCAGCGCTTCATTGATGGTGAGTGCGCCATCCTTGTCCGTGTCTGCGTCAGGGAACAGCTTCAGCGCTTTCGAGAGGCGGTCTTCGGTGCCTGATTTTTTTGCCGCCGAAGTGGTGACTTCAGCGATCAGGGACAGCGCAAACAGGGAGAGGGCAGCGAGGGAAAGGCGGGAGAGAACTGTTTTCATAGAGGTGGGGCGGAGCTTGAATGCACTGAAACGTGCCGATCGGGTCGCCCTTACCTATGGGCACACCTTTCCATCGAAGGCCAAGCATTTTGTATCAGTCAGTGGCGCAGGCTTTTACTCCGCCTTGTCATTGCTCCACAGCGGCTTGGGCAAATCCTTGGCCCACGTTTCATAAGTAGCCTGCATCGCCTTCACGCGATCCGGTTGTTGCGTGGCGAGGTCGTTGGCTTCGGCGGGGTCTTGGCTCAGGTCGTAGAGCTTGGGCTGCTCGCGTTTGCCTTTGTCGTGACGCAGCTTCCAGTCGCCCTCGCGGATCGCCCATAGATCACGGCGCAGGTAGCGCCAATATAAGCGCTCATGCGGATCGCCGATTGCCTCACCTTTGAAAAAGGGCAGCAGGTTCACTCCATCAAGCCTCATCTCCGGCGTCGCTTTCACACCGGCAGCGGCGAGCGCGGTAGGCACGATGTCGAGCGTGCTCACGGGGCGCGAATAGACTTTGCCAGCGGGCAGCGCGGCCTTCCATTGCACGAAGAAGGGCACGCGGATACCGCCCTCGCTCATGCCACCTTTTGCGCCGGTGAAGACGCCGTTACTGCACGGCAGCCGACCATCCGCAGGGCCACCATTGTCGCTCATAAAGAAGATGAGCGTATTGTCCTCGATGCCGTGCTTGCGCAGCGCATCGAGCACGCGGCCCATGCCATCATCCACGGCCAGCATCATCGCAGCATAGGCCCGGCGTTTTTCGTCGGCGATGTGGGCCACGCGCTTCATGTATTTCTCTTCCGTCACGACCGGCACATGCGGAAAATCATGCGGCCAATAGAGGAAGAAAGGCTCGGCGTGATGCCGCTCGATGAAGGCTGCGGCTTCGTCCGCCACGACATCGCCGATATAGCCGGGCATCTGCTCCGGCACGCCGTTGCGCCATAGCACGGCGTATTTGCCGCGCGTGGTGAACTTGCTGCGAATGCTCTCCGTGAAAGCCTCCTGCGCCGCGACCGAATCGAAGCAACCCTCAACACACGCGCTTTCCATGAAGCCGCGTGCGAGCGGTGCCTGCGAACTGTGATGACCGAGATGCCACTTGCCGACATGCCCAGTGATGTAGCCCGCGCCTTTCAAGTATTCCGCCAGCGTCTTCTCCGCGAGTGGCAGGCCGAGCTTCGGATCGGCGTCGTTGGGCGGATTTTCCTCATGGCCGAAGCGCGACTGATGCCACCCGGTGATCATCCCCGCGCGGCTCGGCGAGCACTGCGGCTGCGTGACATAGCCATCCGTGCACCGCACGCCATTCTTCGCCAGCGAGTCGAGGTGCGGCGTCTGGTAGTCCGTGTTCCCGTGGATGCTCAAGTCCGCGTAGCCCTGATCGTCAGTCCAAAGGATGATGATGTTCGGGCGCACGGGCTCGGCGAATGCCGACGGTAGAACGAATGCCGAGAGGGCGAGAGTGAGGAGGAGTGTTTTCATGGCGGTGCGGTGGAATGCAGATCACTTTTCCTTCGCTGCTTCCTGTTCGCGCAGGCGCTGGACTTTCGGCTTGTAGCCCTCGGCTTGGTTCACCTGTGTCGTGCGGAGATGGTTCAGCAGTTGATCGCGCATCCGGTTGAGCGTCTCGCGGTGCTCGGGAGCCTTTGCGAGATTCTGCTGCTCCAGCGGATCGCTATCGAGGTCGAAAAGGAACTCGCGTTCATCCTCAGTCCACCATTTGTAGCGCGCGTCGCGGGCCATCATGCGCAGCGGCGGCGCGTTGCCGATCTCGCTGATGACGAGATCGCGCACGGACGCCACCTTGCCAGTGGCCACGGGCAGCAGCGACTTCGCGAAGCGCCCCGGTGTGACCTCGCCGCCGATGGCTTCGACGATGGTGGGATACACGTCGCACATCTGCGCGAGTGCCTTGGTGCGGCCTGCTTGCACATGGCCCGGCCAGCGCACCACGAGTGGCACGCGCACCGACTCCTCGTAGAAGCGGCCCTTCGTGAAGGCGGAATGCGCGCCCATCATTTCGCCGTGGTCGGCGGTGAAAATGGCGAGCGTTTCATCCCAGGTGCCGCGCGCTTTCATCGCCTCGATGAGCTGGCCCGTGCAGCGATCCACGAGCGCGATTTTGCCGAGGTAATTGGCGAGCAACTTCCGCACTTCGGCATGGCTGAGCACATGGCCTTCGCGCTGCACCCGCGTCGGCACGTTCGCGGGCAGCGTCAGTTTTTCTGGATCAAACATCGTCGCAAACTCGCCGGGCGCATCAAGCGGCGGATGCGGCGAGTGCAGGCTCACGACCACGCACAGCGGCTTGTCCTTCGGCTGCTGGCGGATGAAGTCCACCGCCGCGCCGGTGACGAAGCTATCGTGATACTCCGTGACTGGCACCACGCTGGCGCGCGGCTCGAATTCCCACTCCACAAGACGCTTATGGATGTCCGCCGCCAGCGTGTCGAGCAGGCCGAGCTTTTGCAAATGCTGCGCGTAGGGGCTGCCATCCTTCGCCGAATCAGGCGGCCCTGAAACATCCACGACGTAATCCAGTCCGAGTGCGCGGTGGTAGGCTTCCTCCGTCTTGAACTCCTGCTTCCACGCGGGGCCAGCGGTCCAGTGCAGTTTGCCAATTTGCGCCGTCGTGTAGCCCGCGCGTTGGATGTCGCGGAACATCGGCGCGGCCTCGGGTGCGACGCGATAACTCGTCGCGTTGCCCCAGAGTTCATGCCCGCCATTGTGCGGATAGAGCCCGGTGATCAGCGACACCCGCGCAGGCATGCAGATCGGCGACGTGGTGTAGCACGCATCGAAGATCATGCCCTCGCGTGCGATGCGGTCGAGGTTCGGCGTGCGCACCTGCGGATTGTCCCAGCTCAAGTAACGCGGGCTCCACTGGTCGGTGAGGATGACGAGCACGTCGGGCTTTTTCGCTGACGCATCGGCGGCGTCGAGTGCGGCCAGTGGCGCGAGCAGCAAAGTGGTGAGGACGCTAAGTATCTGTTTCATGAGGCGGCTTTGGTGGGCCTCTGTGTCAACGCCGACATTGGCCCAGCGTTTCATCAGAACGCATGACCGGAGGCGACCACAAAGGCCCAACTTGCGACACCATGCCGCAATCGATTCATGAAAGGCTCGCGCATTTCCAAAAAAATAGTTTGTCCCCATTTCGCCGTTTCATCGGACAACTAGGCGACACATGTCCACCGAATCCCATGCCATCCAGCAAGCTGCTGCCGAGTTCATCCGCGACCGGCATCTGCTCGGCGCATTCGTGACCGGGTTGCTGCGCGATGTTCATGCGGCGGAGGATGTGTTGCAGGAGGTGTGGATGCTTTTGTCGGCGGAGCTGGGGAAAGGCACTGGCATCCAGAATCGGGCGGCGTGGTGCCGGGGCGTGGCGCGAAATCTCATCCGGCGGCATTGGGAGAAGCGGCAGATGGCCAGGGTGGTGGCGGATAGCGAGGCGCTGGAGGCATTCATGGACCGCGTGGAGCATTGCTTCGCCTGGGCGGACACGCAGGAGCATTTCGCCACGGCGCGGCTGGCAGCGCTGGATGAATGCGTGGCCTCGCTCCCGGAGCGGTCACGCCGCTTGCTGTCGCTGAAATACACGCAACGCGCCGCGATGGAGCGCATCGCCGAGGAGACAGGCCAGTCATTTGAAGCCGTGAAGAAGGCGCTCATCCGTTTGCGTGGCGCACTGCTGGAGTGCGTGCGCAACAAACTATCCCAGGAGGAATGGAACACATGACGACCGACGAACTATTGCAACGCTGGAGCGATGGCTCCATCACCACCGACGAACTCCGCGAGCTGACCGCGAAGCTGGCTGAGCCAAAGCATCAAAGCGCCTTGCTGGACGACTGGTTGCTCGAAAGCTGCCTGCCCGATGTGCTGCCCGGCGCTTCGGTGGCGGGCTTTCATGAATCAGCGATGAACTGCAGAGTCGAACGAATCGCTTCCGTGCGGGAGAAGTGCTGGACTGGTTGGCTCACCTGGCGCCCGCTCACGGCTGCGGCGGCGGCTTGTTTTGTGTTTCTTGTGTTCTGGTGGCTTATGCAGCCCCGCGATGTTGTAGAGGTCATATTGGTGTCCGGCGAGGTGAGCTGGGTTTCCGATGGAACCAAGCCGCGCTTGCTCCAAACAGGAGCGCGTTTGCCCGCAGGGCGTTTCGAGACGCTTGCGGAAGATTCACTTCTCCGCCTGCGCTTTCATGATGGCACCCTCCTGGAATTTAGCGGCCCCACGCGAGCAGAGGTGGCAGAGGAAACAGAGAAGCGTGTGCGACTGGCGACTGGCGTGCTTACAGCTCAAGTAGCACCGCAGCCCGCTGGCAGGCCGATGCAGGTGCATACCCCCACAGCGGCTATCGAAGTGCTGGGCACCATCTTCACACTGGATGCTGCATCGGATGAAGCGCGTCTATCTGTCGAGGAGGGGCGGGTAAAGCTGCGCCGTTTGGTGGATGACAAGGACACTGAGGTCGCGGCGGAGCATGGCGTAGTGGCGTCGTTGGATTCAGCCAGTTCCTTGTCGCCTGTGCGAAGTGTGCGCCCTCCGCAGCAATGGTCCGCGTTATTTGATCCGAAGCGCGAGCGCGTGACGGGGAACATCCTTCCGGCTGCTGGTGATAATCCGCTGCATGTCGCTGCGGCTGCCAAGCTCCTGTCTGACCCGATGAGCGAAAGGCCGCGCCTCGTGCATTGGCGGGTGCTAATAGCCCCTTCACGCAAGCAATCAGCGGCACTCGCCACCCTCGTTGCAAACTCCGTGGTGGAGCTGCGATGGCGCACCGCTCGGCCAGCGAGCGGTCAGGTGGTGCTAAAGACGTTTCGCGCCCGCACAGGCTTTCGTGGTGGCTTCTCTGCGCCGCTGGATGCCAGCTTACCATCGGATGCCAATGGCTGGCATACCTCACACCTGCCGCTCTCGGCCTTCCTGCCGTTGAAACCTGAACTTGGCACCTCACCCATAGGTCTCGACCTGCTCGCCATAGAAGTCACCACCTTGGCGGAGAGCGCGGGACTGGAAATCGCGCATCTCAGCATCCACCCAGGAACTCACGCACCATGAAGGCTCACCTCCTCTTTCTTTTACTGCTGTGTGCCACGAGCCATGCGGCACAACCCAACGTCCTGCTCATCGTCAGCGATGACTTGAACAACCGCCTCGGCTGCTACGGCGACACGGTGGTGAAGACGCCGAACATTGACCGGATGGCCGCGCGCGGAGTGCGCTTCGACCGCGCGTATTGCCAGTATCCCGTGTGCAATCCCTCGCGCTCGTCCTTCCTCAGTGGAATGCGGCCCGACACGACGCGTGTGATGCGCAACCACACCAGCACGCGCGACAATCTGCCGGACGCGGTGATGCTGCCGCAGTTCTTCCGCGAGCACGGCTGGCGCAGCTTTGCGGCGGGCAAAATTTTTCACACCGGCGTGAGCGACCCGCCCTCGTGGGACACGGACATCGCCGAGGTCATCCTCACACCGACGAAGGAACAGATCGTCGAGAAGGGCGGTGTGGGTAGAAAGGCGAATGAGCGCAAGTCTTTCCAGTGGGTGAACACCAAACTCACCGCCGACGAGTTGCCCGATCATCAGGTCGCGCTCGATGTCGTGCGGCTCATCGAGAACTCGATGCGCGGCGGCAAACCGTTCTTCGCCGCCGCCGGATTCCGCCGCCCGCACGAGCCATACATCGCGCCGAGCGACTACTTCGCGAAGTATCCCGCCGCGCAGATGCCGCTGCCGGACGAGCCGCGCAAACACCTCGCCGACATCCCGCCGCTCGCGCTCATGTATGATCCCGCGAGCACGCCGAATTCGTATAAAGACATGCGCGCCGCGATGTCCGCCTACTTCGCGTGCATCACCTTCATGGACGCGCAGGTCGGCGTGCTGCTCGACGCGCTGGATCGGCACAAACTCTGGGACAACACCATTGTCGTCTTCATGTCCGACCACGGCTACCACCTCGGCGAGCACGCGGGCATGTGGCACAAGGGCTCCGTCTTCGAGGAATGCAGCCGCGCCCCGCTCATCGTCGCCGCGCCCGGCGCGAGGCAAGGCGCGGTGTCGCCGCGGCTCGTCGAGTATGTGGACATCTATCCCACGCTCGTTGATTTCTGCGGGATGAAAGTGCCCGCCGCGCTCGAAGGCACGAGCTTCGCGCCTTTGCTGAGGGAGCCGAACCGCGAATGGAAACGCGCCGCCTTCTGCCAGGTGCTCATGCCGTCGAAACCAAAGGACGTGATGGGCCGCAGCCTGCGCACCGAGCGCTGGCACTACATCGAATGGGCCGAGGGCAAAGAAGGCGCACAACTTTACGACCACAGCAACGACCCGCATGAATACACAAACCTTGCGCACGACCCGCAGCACGCGGACACGGCGCGTGAGATGGCCGCGATGCTCAAAGCTGGGTGGAAAGCGAGTCACATGTCGAAACCATGAAGCGCGTCACGGACATCAATGCGCGGGTGATGAAACGTTAGAGCGCCGCCGCGCGTCCTGAATAGCAATCAAAGCCATGAAAACACGTCTCCGCCGCTCCTTCGTTCAATTGGTCTTCGTCGTCATGGTCATCGTGGCAGGTGTCAGCCTCGCTCGGTCACAGCGCGCGAAGGCCGATGCGGAGTTCATCGCCGCCGCGAATCTGCAAACCATCACACTCACCGTGGATGCCATCGAGAGGCGTGCGCTCGTCCATCTGCCTGCGGGTCACGATGGAAAAAGGGCGCTGCCAGTGGTGCTCATTTTTCACGGCAATGGCGGGGCGCCGGAGGCCATCGCGAGAGAAACCGGCTGGGTGGCGAAGGCGGACGCGGAGGGATTCATCGTCGTTTTCCCCGAGGCGACGCGGCCCGACATGAGCAAGCCCGCTAAGTTCGGCAGCAACAATCCGGCATGGAACGACGGCTCCGGGCGCTTCCACGCGGGCGAAAAAAACACCGCCGATGTGGCCTTCATCGCCGCGCTGCTCGATCGCCTCGAAGCGAAGTTCGCCGTCGACAAACGGCGCGTGTTTGCCGCCGGATTCTCGAATGGCGCCTCGATGACGTTTCGCGTCGGGAGCGAATTGAGCAGCCGCTTTGCCGCCGTCGCACCCGTGTCCGGCGCGCTATGGGTTGAGCTGCCGAAGGCCACGCAGCCCGTCTCGATGCTCTACATCACGGGCACCAATGATCCCATCAACCCGCTCGACGGTGGCACGCCGAAGATGGCCTCCGGATCGGGCTTCAAGGGTGTGCCGGAAAAAGCCAAGCCGCCCGTGCGCGACAACATCGCGAAGTGGGTGGAGTTCCTCGGCTGTGCATTGGAGGCAAAGCCGCTCGTGACGAGCATCGAGGGCATCACTTCGGTGTGTCACGACGGCGGACGCGGCGGCACCGAAGTCGTTTTCACCACCATCGCGGATCACGGCCACATCTGGCCGGGCGCGAAGAGTCCGCTGCCGGAATTCATCCTCGGCAAAGCCACCAGCCATCTCAACGCCACCGACGCCGTCTGGGATTTTTTCAAAAGACATCCGAAACCATGAAAACAAAACTTCTACACGCCACCGTTCCGTTGCTCGCGCTGCTCGCCATCTTTTCGTCAGTCGTCATTCCGCATTCGTCATTCGCGGCGCAGCCGAATGTGCTCTTCATCGCGATAGACGACCTGCGTGATCTCTCCGCGTTTCCGAATGCGAAGATGCCGAACCTCGACCGGCTCGCGAAGATGGGCACGGCGTTCACACGCGCCTACTGCGCTGCGCCGGTGTGCAATGCCTCGCGTTGCGCGCTCATGTCGGGGCTGCGGCCTTCGACGACGGGCGTGTATGAAAACAACGCCGACGGGCGCAACGTCGTCGCGAGCGAACTCTCGCTGACGACTGCGTTCCGCAACGCGGGTTACTTCGTCTGCGGCGCGGGGAAGATTTACCACGAGAAATTCAACCGCCGCGAGGAGTGGGATGCTTATTTGAAAAACGAGGGCCACGATCCCGAGGCGAAGGAGAAGGTCGTCGCGGCGAACTTTCTGCGTTCACCGCTCGATTGCGAAGACAGCGAGATGCAGGACTACCGCATCGTGGACTACGGCATTCACGAGCTGGGCAAGAAGCACGACAAGCCTTTCTTCCTCGCCGTCGGCCTGCACAAGCCGCACTCGCCTTGGAACGTGCCGCGCAAGTATTACGACCAGTATCCTCTGGAGAGCATCACGCTGCCGCCTTACCTCAAAGGCGACATTGATGATCTGCCGCCAGCAGGACAGCACATGGCGAAGTGGGCGGGAACATTGCTGCCGAAACCGGACGGCGATCACGCGGCCATCATCGGGCGCAACAAATGGAAGGAAGCCATCCAAGGATACCTCGCCGCCAGCGCCTTCGCCGATGCGCAAGTGGGCCGCTTGCTCGATGCCTTTGAAAAATCGAAGTATCGCGAGAACACCATCATCTGCCTGTGGAGCGACCACGGCTGGAGCCTCGGCGAAAAAGACCACTGGCGGAAATTCGCGCTGTGGGAGGAAACCACGCGCTCGCCGCTCTACTGGGTCGTGCCCGGAGTGACGAAGTCCGGCACTGTGTGCGAGCGTCCGAGCGACTACATGAGCCTCTATCCCACGCTCACCGACTTGTGCGGCATCGCGACGCCGAAGCATGTCGAAGGCGTGAGCATCCGCGCCTTGCTCGTCGATCCAAAAGCCGCGTGGGAGCGGCCCGCCATCACGACCTATTTGCAAAACAACCATGCCGTCCGCAACGAAGGGTGGCGCTACATCCGCTACGCCGATGGCGGCGAGGAACTCTACGACGAGCGCGCCGACGAGCACGAATGGAAGAACCTCGCCAACGATCCGGCCCATGCGGGGAAGAAAGCTGAACTCGCCAAGCTGCTGCCCACCGTGAATCACGCTGACTCCGGCGTGGAAAAGGCACCGAAGAAGAAAAAACCGAAGGTGAAGGAGTGACTTGTGAAGGCTTGGCTTCCGCCTTGCACGCGGAGTCACAACCCTCACCAAACCATCATCACATAATTTCCCAAAGCACCGTGAGATCTGCATGCCCTCGAATGACAGCCACCAAGCCCACGACTACGCCGAACGCATCCGCGAGCGGCTGCCGCGCAAGCTGCAAGATGCGCGCGAGGCAGCTAAGCTGAGCAAGTATGCGCTGTGGCGAAAGTGCGGTGTGTCGCGCGACATGATCAGCCGCATCGAAGCTGGCGAGTCCATTCCCACCTTCCACGTCGGCGCGCGGCTGGCGTATGGCGTGGACAAGACGCTGACGGAGTTCATCGGGACGATGGAGGATGAGTAGGCGGGGAGCGTCCGAGATGTCGGACTAACGCACCACGCGGGGGCTGTGCTCCTATCGCGGCCATCACCACCGATGCCCGCGATGACCGCCCTTTCCACCAGACCAGCCCACTTCCCGACGCCGGGAACGCCGATTTGCCCCCCAGCGAGCGCTTTCCCAGGCGAAACGGCAGGGTTTGGCCCTGAAATGCCGCCCCCATTTCGTGCGGGGGCAGAGTTCCACGCTGCGGGGGCAGCGATGAACGGTGCGGGGGCGGAGTTCCCGCTGGCAGCGACGCCCCCATTCGTCGCGGGGGCGGAGTTCCGCGTCGCGGGGGTGCCGATGAGCGGCACGGGGGGACCGCTGCCGCGTCCGGGTGCTGCCCCCATTTTCAGCGGGGGTGCCCCCATTTCTCAGAGCGCCGCCCCCGCCTGCGCCAGCGACGCCACAATTCCAGCCAGCGCTGCCCCCGCGCGGCACGCCAACCAGCCCCAAACCGCCAAGCCATGAACTGGGACAACGGCCAATGGGACAGCGGCACTTGGGACCAGCCGTCCGACTACTTTCAACCTCAACCCAAACCCAAATCCAAAATGAAACGACAAGACTACTACCCCAGCCGCATCGGCGACCAAGTGAACTGGCTCGACAACTACGCCGTGAAACTCCCCATCCACGGTGCCGTCCTCGGCGTCATCGCGGGCGACATCACCGCCAGCGTGAACGACGCGAAGTATGGCAACTACGTCCTTGGCACTTGGCTCACCGCCGTGCGCAACTTCTCCCCCAGCACCACCGATGCCGTGGATGACGTGCTTGCAGGCTCCGGCTCAGGCCCGATGGTGCTGCCAACCTTCACCGCGCCCGCCTTGCCCGCCGGTGTCACCGCCGCCATCCCCGGTGTGCTCACGCGCATCTTCGCCCTCATCGCCAAGATGAAACTCAGCGCAGGCTACACCGAAGCCATCGGCACCGACCTCGGCATCGTCGGCTCTGAGGCGACGGAGAAGGCCGTGCCGAAGTTTATCACCGAGATGCTGCAAGGCGCAGGTTGCCAATGCGTGAAGCACACCTTCTACAAATACACGCACATGGGCGTCTATATCGAAAGCCGTCGCGGCACCGGAGCCTGGGAGTTCCTCGCCATCGACACCGAAAGCCCCTACATCGACGAGCGTCCGCTGCTCGTCGCCGGCACCCCCGAGGTCCGCGAATACCGCATGCGCTTCTGGGACAAAGGCACCCCGAACGGCGACTGGACCGATGTCGTGAAGGTCACGGTGAGCCCATAGCGCTGGAGGCGCTGTTTACGATGGTTGACGGTGGCTGAAGGGCGCTGCGCGCCGTTGACCGTTGTTTTGATTCGTTCGCGCCCGACGCTCATCTCACCCTTCGGGCTTCGCTTCGCTCAGTCTGTCTCAGCTCCCGCTATCCGCTTCGGCTCAAACCACTGCAAACAACCGCCAACCTTCGTCAACAACTGCAAACTCCTCCAACGCCATGCCCTTCGATCCCACCAAGCCCGCGAACAACTCGCCGAATTCATCGGCAGAGATGCGCAGCCAACTCACCTCGCTCAATGCCGACATCCAGCAGCGAGCGACGATCAACGACCTCAACAACGCCATTGGCAATGCGTTGGCTCAGACCAGCAACAACACCAACGGCGTCAGCACCATGGGCATCGGCGCGGATGGTGGCTACAACCAGCAGCAGATGCAGGATTTGATCAACAAGGTGGATGAACTGATCAACGCGCTGCGGCGTTAGTGTGGTTGAGTCCTCTGGACTCACTTCTGCGGCAGCCGAGACGGCTGCACCAAACTGGCGTGTGCCTTTCAGGTAGGACAACGTGAGAAAACGTGGAGCAGATCGCGTCGGTGATCTACGTTGGTTTGGTCTTACCTTGGTGACTCCAAGGTTTTCGTTGATCATGTTTTTCCTCCGATGCGATTTTCGATCCTCACTCTCTGCCTTCATCTGCTGACCTCACTCCACGCCGCCGAGCCGCGTGACACCATGCCGGACACTTGGGTCGCCACGGATGCGCTGGGGCGTGTGCTGCCAATGAGCGCGGAAGTTGGCACACCGAAGCCGAACCGGACGGTGGGCATCTTCTACTTCAACTGGCACGCCGCGTTTGGAAACAAGGAGGTGCATGACATCGCGAAGATTCTGAAAGCAAATCCCGCCGCGCCACCTTGGGGACCGGTGCAGGCACCGCACTACTGGAGTGAGCCGCGCTTTGGCTATTACCGGCCGGATGATCCGTGGGTGATCCGCAAGCATGTGCAGATGCTCACGGATGCTGGGGTGGACATGCTCATTCTCGACGCCACGAACGGCTTTACCTATGACGCCGAACGCGAGGCGCTCTGCGCGGTGCTGGAGCAAATGCAAGCAGAGGGACAGCGCGTGCCACAGATCGCCATGTTCGCTTATGCGCAGCACAACATCGTGGTGCGGCATTTGTGGGAGACGTTCTACCAGCCGGGCAAGCATCGGGACTTGTGGTTTCAATGGAAGGGCAAGCCGCTCCTGCTCACACCGCCCGAAGGGCTGAGCGAGGAGGTGAAAGCCTTCTTCACCATCCGCACCTCCTGGGCCTGGACACGTGGTCAAGCGTGGTTCGGCGATGGCAAGGACAAGTGGCCGTGGCTGGACCACGCACCGCAAATGCCCGGCTGGCATGACGCGCCGAATAAGGCCGAGTGCATCTCCATTTCACCCTCTCAGCATGTGACGAACAACATCGGGCGCAGCTTCATTAACAGTCGCCAGCCCGCCGCGACCGATCGCCACCCGGAGTTAGGTCTATTCTTCGACGAACAGTGGCAACACGCGTTGCCGCACGATCCCGAGTTCATCTTCATCACCGGTTGGAATGAATGGGTGGCCCAGCGCTTTGTCTCCGATGGTGCCATGGGCTTTCAAGGCCGCGTCCTGCCTGCCGGTGAAACGTTCTTTGTCGATCAATACAGCCCCGAGTTCAGCCGCGACATTGAGCCCATGCACGGCGGCTTCGGCGACAACTACTATTGGCAGATGGCCGCCAACATCCGTCGCTATAAAGGCGCGCGTCCGTTGCCTGCCGCGTCGCCTGCGAAGACCATCTCCATCCCCGGCGACTTCGCGCAGTGGAGTGACGTGAAGCCCGTCTATCTCGACGACCTGCACGACACCACGCATCGCGATTACGACGGCGTCCCCGGCGCAGCCCGCTACACGAACCAGACAGGCCGCAACGACCTCGACACCATGCACGTCGCCCACGATGCGACACACCTCTACTTCCACGTTCGCACGCGCGCGCCACTCACCTCCGCCACCGATGCCGACTGGATAGTCCTCCTGCTCCATACCGATCAGGAGGCCAAGACCGGACACCTCGGCTATGAGTTCCGGCTCAATCACACCCGCAGCACCTCCGACACCGCTATCATTGAGCGCTGGAACGGCAAAGCCTGGGAGTCGAGCGGCACCGCAAAGCTGCACGTGGGGACGAACGAACTGCACCTAGCGGTAGAGCGCACCGCACTCGATATGGCTCCAGATAAACCCCTGCGCTTCGATTTCAAATGGACCGACAACGTGCCTGCTAATGCCGATGGAATGGACTACCTCGATCAAGGCGATACCGCGCCAAATGCACGCTTCAATTATCGCTACATGGCAGAGGAAAAACCCTCGTCGCCGCCCCATTGAAAGCCGACCCCAAAATCCCCTCACCATGAAACCCATCATCACGTTCTGCGTCCATCGCGCGTCTCTATTTGTTCCGACGTTGCGGCCTTCCAAGCTTCCCGCGCGACATCAGGCAAGACAGATCCCTTTCCTCCTTCTTCTCCTCGCTAGCGTGGTTTCAGCCAGCGCAGCCACGATGGAAGACATCACCCTCCGCGATGACAAACGCGGCCTCGACATCGAGTGCCGCGTGCATTTTCCCGCACAAGGCGACACGCTGCCTCTGATCGTTTTCTCGCATGGGTTCGGCGCAGATCGGACGGCTTTTACGCCCATCGCACAGCACTGGGCAGAACATGGATATGTCGTGGTGCATCCCTCGCACATCGACGGATTCGGAAAGAGCAAGGGGAAGGGCGGCGGGCTGCCCGCAGGCGGTCTTCCCGCCTTGATGGAAAACGCAGCTTTGAAGATTCAAAACCGCGTCGGTGACCTGACGTTTATCCTGGACTCACTCGATCAACTCGCAGCGAAGTTGCCCGCGCTAAAAGATCGCATCGACCGCACTCTCATCGGAGTTGGAGGTCACTCGCTTGGTGCTTACACCACGATGCTCATCGCTGGAGTCACGGCAGACATTGGCGAGGTGAAAGCCCGCAGTTTCAAAGACGCGCGCGTGCGCTGCATCCTGCCAATCTCCGGCCAGGGCACGGGCCAGCAAGGACTGACCGCATCAAGCTGGGCAAACCTTACGATCCCGATGCTGACGATGACCGGCTCACTGGACAAAGGTGCGGGAGGTCAAGGTGCCGGGTGGAAGAAAGAGCTGTTCGAGTTAAGTCCCGCTGGTGACAAATATCTCGTCTTCATCGAAGGCGCGAATCACGTCTCCTTTGGCGGCATGAAGCCGGGCGGCATCACCGATGCGGTGAAAGCCAGCACGCTGGCCTTTTGGAATGCGTATTTGAAAGGCGATGCCAGTGCCAAAGCGACGCTGAAAGGCGGTGCCGTTTTCGGTAACGTGAAGAACACCGCGAGCATCCAATCGAAATGAAGGCGGATAAACTTCTCATGGCACTTACCGTCTTTGCTGAACGACAAGGGCGGACTAAGTGCCTCCGCTGATACACCGCTCGCTAAACATTCCAATCCTATCATGACGAAACATCTTCTCCTCTCATCCCTCGCGCTGGCTGCTTTCGGCTGCTGCCCCGCGCATGCCGCGCCAACCGAACTCGCGCTCGTCCAGGAGGGCCGCAGCCATTTCGTCATCGTGCATGGCCTTGACGCGCCGGGCTCGGTGCGTAAGGCGGCGCAAGAGCTGCAGCGCTACATCGAGAAGTCCACGAAAGCGAAGTTGCCGATCGTGGCAGGAGACGCACCTCAGAGCCCATTCATTGCGCTGGGCGACACGCCGGAGGGACGCGCGGCTGGCATCAAGGTGACCGATGTGCCGCTCGAAGGTTATCGCCTCGTCAGCCGTGACGGCAATCTCTTCATTGCCGGACCTGACACTCGCGACGGCGAGACCATGCCCGAAGGCGGCACGAGCACTGGCACACTGAATGGCGTCTATACGTTCATTGAGGATTACCTCGATGTGCGCTGGCTGCTTCCCGGTCCGATGGGCGAGGATGTGCCATCGCGGGCGAGCGTGCTTGTGCCTGCGGTGGATCGGATGGAGCAGCCGTTTTTTCGCAACCGGCGCGTGCCCGGCATTCAGAACGACCAGCCCGCCGTTCAGGAATGGTCGGCGCGCCAGAAGCTTGGGTTCACGATGAAGCTCGAGCACTCGCACAACTGGCAGCAAGTCGTCCCGGCCGCGCTGCACGAGCAGCATCCCGACTGGTTCCCTGAAGTGGATGGCAAGCATCCGCCCGTCCTTGGTGATCGCTACAAGATAGAAACCACCCATCCCGGACTGATCCAGCATTATGCGCAGACCGCGATGGAGGCGTTCCGCAAGAATCCCAAGCTCCCGGTGTTCTCGCTCTCACCGACCGACTCCGATGGCTGGAGCACCAGCGCGGCCAGCAAGGCGCTTTATGATCGCGACCCACGCGGCAAGCTCTCCGTCACGCCGCTTGTCCTCAAATTCTACAACGACGTTGCGAAGATCGTCGGCAAGGAGTTTCCAGATCGCAAACTAGCGGGCTATGTCTATGCGAGCTATCTCTACCCACCGAGCGCGGGCGTGCCTCCGCTGGAGCCGAACCTCTTCCTCGTCGTCGCGCCGAGCATCAGCTATGGCTACCAGCTCTACCGCGAGGGCGTGAAGGACGAGTGGGAGAGCATCCTCAAAGCTTGGACCGCGCAGACCTCGCAGATCGCCTATTACGATCTGTTCAACTGGCTAAAGGGCAGCACCGGCGCGATCACCCCGCCCGCGCCGGAGATCCTCAACTTCGCGTTCCCCCGGCTGGTGAAGTATGGCATCAAGGGCGTTTACATTTACGGCACCGCCGAGTGGAGCCAGGCGGCGGTGAACAACTATGTGTTGTCGAGAATGGCATGGAACCCGGCGCTCGATGCGAACGCCGTCTGCGACGAGTTCTACCGCCGCGCCTACGGTTCGTATCCGGGTGAGCAGGTGCGGAAAATTCACCACTTGGTCGATGCAGCGGTGAAGGTGTTCTACAATCAGGACTCCACCGCGAATTACACCGCCACGCCGCGTTATCAAAGCGAGGTGCTCGCCGCGAATTACGCGAAGATCGAGGCGCTTTACCTCGACGCAAAGCAGGTCGCCGGGACAGCGACTCCGGCGCAGCGTGCGCGACTGGAGTTCTTCGGCGACAATCTCGCACTCATGCAGTCGCAGTTGCGCGCGTCGGGCTTCCTGCCGGAGACGAAGACTTCGCCGCTGTATCGTGCCGATGCCGACGTGGACGCCATGCTGGGCCGCCTGCATCCCGGTTTTGGCGTCGAGTTCGCGCCGAAAATGAAGCGCATGGAAAAACCCTTCCCGCCGGTGCGTGCCGCATGGGTGCCCGCGCTGCCGCACCCGCGTCCGGCCACCCCGCTGGGGCTACGCGGCATGACGCGCTTTTTGTTTTTCCCGAATGCGGATCAGGACATCAGCGTCGCGGTGACGAAGATCGTCAAGGCCGGCTCTCTGGTGCGCTACAATGCCTACACCGCCTCCGGGGCCAAGGTGGCCGGTGGCCCTTTGCGCCTAGGCACCCCGGCGCAGTTCCTTGGTTCGGCGGGCCAGATCTATTACGTCGAAGTCAAAAGCAGCTCGCCCTACGAGGTGGAAATCAAAGGCGCGCCTTACGCACTCGCGGCCAACTCCGAACCTCGCGGCCTCCACCTTGGCAAACCCACGCCGCTCTATTTTCAGGTGCCCGCCGACGTGCCGCAGTTCACGCTCTCCGTCAGCAGCGAGGCCCCCGGCGAGACCAGTCTGAGTCAGCTCTACGCCCCCAGCGGCAAACTCATTGCCACCCTCGACACGCAGACCGAGCGCATCGCCCGCACGACCGTCATCCCCACGCAGACCGGCGGCGAGTGGGCGGGCTTCTGGTGCCTCTCCATCGAGAAGGCACCGAAGGGCAGCTTCGACGACGTCTATGTCACACTCGAGCCAGCACTGCCGCAATGGTTCACCATCAATCCCGCCGAGCCGCTGATCATTTCGCCGCTGGAAATCTCGCGCTAATCAGGCCGTTTTGCGCGCGAACAGTAGTCCGCTGAGGCATCTGAAAATACTTCGTTAAATCCGCACACGGTTGGCAGCAATAGAGTGACGACGTATCACTCTGATCATGGAAGCCGACAGCACCACCACCGCACCGCACGACCCGAACGAGGGTTTCCTGCGGTTGTGGACGCATCATGAGCCGGAGTTGCGGGCGTTTGTTCATGCCTGCCTGCCGCGTGCGGCGGAGGTGGATGAGGTGATGCAGGAGGTGAGTCTCGTGGCATGGCGGAAGTTTTCCACGCTCACGGATCCCGCGCAGTTCCCGCGCTGGGCGTGCTTGATTGCCCGCTACGAAATTCTCATGGTCCGCCGCCGTTTTGCGCGCGACCGGCTGGTGCTGGATGAGGACATCATCGCGAAACTCGCCGAGGAAGGCGCGGAGGAAATGTCCGTGCGCCATCAGCAACTCGATGCCTTGGATGACTGCATCGCGAAACTGCCGCTCGAACGCCGCGAACTCGCGCTGGCGGCCTATGCGCCGGAGACTTCGATGAAGGACATCGCGGCACAATTGGGCCGCACGGAAGGCTCGCTCTATCAACTGCTCGCCCGCATCCGGCAGGAACTGCTGCGCTGCGTCGAGCGCACCCTCGCGCAGGAGGCGCACACACCATGACTCAGGACGAATTCGATCTGCTCCACAGCTATCTCAATGAGACCCTCAGCGAGCCAGACTTCGCCCGCTTGCAGACGCTCCTTCGTGAAAACGTGGAGGCCAGGCGGACGCTGCGCTCTCTCTCCACGGTGAACGCGAAGCTACAGCAGCTCGCCGCCCTCAATCCTGCCACCTTGCGGTTGCTCACCACGCCTGCGGTGCCAGAGACAAGGCGCGGCTTTGCCTGGCTATCGTGGCGTCCGCTGGCAGCTGCCGCAGCCATCGTCTTAGGAATGTTGGCGTTTTGGTGGTCTCTGCGTGGGGTGGAACTGGAGGTCGTTCGGGCATCGGGGGCTGTATCTGGAGATTGGGCTGTCGGACGGAAGATGCGATTGGATCATTTGACGATGGTGCGTGGCAGCGTGCAGGTGCGCCTGTCCTCAGGCGTGCTGCTGGATGTCGCCGCGCCGGCGGCGATGAAGCTAATGGATGCGATGCAGGTGCGCTTGTTATCAGGGCGCGTAACGGCAGTCGTGCCACCTGCAGCGCGCGGTTTTGCGATTGAGACGAGCGCTGGGCGGGTTGTGGACTTCGGCACGCGCTTTGGCGTGGAAACGGGCGCATCTGATTCAGCGGAGGTGCATGTCTTCGATGGCAGGGTGGAGGTGACGACTCGGCAAGAGCAAGTCGTGCCACTCGTCGCGGGCGAAGCCGCTGCGTTCGATCCCGTGCGCGGTGTCGCAGCGAGGATGCGCGCGAATGAGGGCAGGTTCGTGATGGCCACAGCGCCATCTGCGAGCAGCCATCTGGTCAACCCATTTGATGGTGCGACGTTTTATCGCAACGTGGATTACACCGCTGCGGTAAAGGCGGCGGCTGATCTTCAAGGCGGCACCTTGGCAATGCAGATGCGCCAGGTGACGAACTTTCCCACCTTTGTGTGGATGGACAGCATTGCGGCAGTGCATGGGGCGGGCGGCTATCCGCGCAGTCTCGCCGGGCACCTCGATGAAGCCTTGGCGCAAGGAGCCAACGCCATCGGACTCGTGATCTATGACATGCCGAACCGTGATGGCTCGGCGTTGGCTTCCAATGGCGAGTTGCTGATCGCGCAAAATGGGCTGCATCGCTACAAGACGGACTATATCGACGCGATTTTCAAAACGCTGAGCCAATCGAAGTATGCCGGCCTGCGCATTGTAATGGTCATCGAGCCAGACTCGCTGCCGAACTTAATCACAAACCTGAATTTCCCACGAGTCGCCGAGGCCCATGCGACGGGGGTGTATGTGCAAGGGGTGCAGTATGCCATCGGCACGTTGCGTTCACTGGACAACACCTATGCCTACATCGACGTAGCGCACGCGGGCTGGCTGGGCTGGTCAAGCAATCTCAAACCTTTTGCCGAGCTGCTCAAAAAGGTCGGCGCAGGCATCCCCGGCGGCAATGGCAAGGTGGATGGCTTCATCAGCAACACGGCGAACTACAACGTCTTCGTGGAGCCATACATGAAGGCAGATCAAAAGGTGAAAGCGCGGCAGGTGCGTTCGCTGCGAGGCTGGTATGACATGAACGATCACATCGAGGAGCAAAGCTTTGCCAATGCGCTGCGCACGGCCTTGATCACGGGCAGCGATGCATATCCGGCCAGCGTTGGATTGCTGCTCGATACCTCGCGCAATGGCTGGGGCGGCCCGAAGCGTCCCACAGGGCCAAGCACCTCCATCGACCTGCGCACTTTTGTGACCGAGACCACCGTCGACAAACGGACACATAAAGGCAACTGGGGCAACCAAAGCGGCGCAGGCATCGGCGCGCGTCCCGTGGCGAATCCCGCGCCGAACTACGATGCCTTTGTCTGGGTGAAGCCGCCCGGTCAATCCGACGGCTCCAGTTCGCTAGTTCCCAAAGGTCCTGAAAACCCCGAGGGCAAGGGCTTCGACCGCATGTGCGATCCCACTTATAAAGGCAATGCGCTGAACGGACACACCCGCACCGGCGCTCTACCAAATGCACCAGTCGCCGGTCGCTGGTTCCAGGCGCAGTTCGAAGAACTGGTGCGGAATGCCTATCCTCCATTTTAGTTTCAGCCGATAACTTATCTTCATCCACACAATCCATCCATCCCACCATGAATCTCTTCTATTTGTTTCTCTTTATCGCAGCCACTTTCAGCGTCCCTATTGTTTGGCGCACATTTAGAAAAGCGTCACCAGCCCAGCGCCGCCAAATGGTGGTGGCAGGAATCGGGGCCGTGGCCGTCGCTATGGTAATGATTCTGCTATATGTCGCTCGCCGGTAACCAGGTGAACAGATGGTGAATGCCTGCATGCGTCCAATTCAAATCATGAGATCAATCCAGGCGACCATCCTCACCGTTGTCTTTGCTGCGCTTGCATTCACCACCATTGCCGCAGGGCAAACGCCAGCGCATTTGGACAATCCGTTCGTCGGCGCGACCTTTTACCGCAATGTGGACTACGTCGCCTCAGTCAAGGCGGCTGCCAATCTCCAAGGCGGTGCAGTAGGCCAACAGATGCGGCGGGTGGCGAATTTTCCCACCTTTGTCTGGCTGGATACCATTGCCGCCGTGAACGGCACGGGATCGTATCCGCGTGGACTGGCCGGGCATCTCGATCAGGCGCTGTTGCAGGGATCGAACGCGATCGGGATCGTCATTTACAATCTGCCGAACCGCGATGGCTCGGCGCTGGCCTCGAATGGCGAACTACTCATCGCCCAGAACGGCCTGAACCGCTACAAGACGGAATACATTGATGCGATTTTCAGCATCATTAGCCAGGCCAAATACAGCGGCCTGCGCATTGTAATGGTCATCGAGCCGGACTCGCTGCCGAACCTGATCACGAATCTGAGCTTCCCCAAAGTCGCGGAGGCTAACTCGACCGGCGCTTATGTGCAGGGCGTGCAGTATGCCATCGGCACACTGCGTTCTCTCACGAACACCTATGCTTACATTGATGTCGCGCACGCGGGTTGGTTGGGCTGGTCGAGCAACCTCACGCCGTTCGCGAATCTGCTGAAACAGGTCGGTGCTGGCATCCCCGGTGGCAACAGCAAGGTGGATGGCTTCATCAGCAACACGGCGAACTACAATGTCTTCGTCGAGCCCTACATGACTGCGAATCAGATGATTGGCGGCCAGCCCGTCCGCTCGACGCCGATTTGGTATGACTGGAATGACCACATCGAAGAGCGGAGCTTTGCCCTTGCCCTGCGCACCGCGTTGACGACTGGCACCGATGCCTATCCAACGAGCGTAGGTTTGCTGCTCGACACCTCACGCAACGGCTGGGGTGGCACTGCCCGTCCGACCGGCCCGAGCACATCGACGGTGCAGAACACCTTCGTGCGTGCCACCACGCTAGACCGCCGCATCCACAAGGGAAACTGGGGCAACCAAAGCGGCGCGGGCATCGGTGCGAGACCGGTGGCGAATCCATCGGCCAACTACGATGCCTTTGTCTGGGTGAAGCCGCCCGGTGAGTCCGATGGCTCCAGCTCGCTGATCCCCACCGGCCCTGACAACCCCGATGGCAAAGGCTTCGACCGCATGTGTGATCCCACCTACACTGGTAATTCGCTCAACGGCAATCAAGTCAGCGGAGCCTTGCCGAATGCGCCCGTTTCAGGGCGCTGGTTCCAATCTCAGTTTGTTCAGTTGGTGCAGAATGCCTACCCGGCATTCACCGCCAGCACGGCGGTTTCTTTTGCCATCACCAGCACCTGGGCCACGGGCTACAACGGTGAGATCACCGTGACCAACGATGGCGACACGGCGGTGAATGGCTGGACGCTGGAATTCGACTTCACCGGCACGATCACGAACACCTGGAATGGCGCGATCACCAGCCATATAGGCACTCACTACGTCATTTCAAATGTGAGCTACAACGCGGCCATCGCTGCAGGTGCCAGTGTGGCGGTGGGTTTTAGCGCGGACCCTGCCAATCAGGCACAGCCGCCGACAAACTACCTATTCAATGGAGTGGCAGTAGGCGGAAGCACATCGAATCCATCGGTCACCACCAGCACGTTGCCGGGTGGGATCGTCGGCAGCCCATACTCGCAAACGCTCGCTGCCACGGGCGGCACTGGACCGTATGCGTGGATGGTCAACAGCGGCGCTTTGCCAAATGGCATCTCGCTGAGCAACGCAGGTGTGCTGAATGGTCCTGCGACGATGGCTGGCACAGCCAATTTCACCGTGCAGGTGAGTGATAACTCTTCGCCAGTGAAGACGGCGACGAAGTCGCTCTCCATCGTCGTCACCACACCACCGACAGTCTCGATCCACGACGTGACCGTGACGCTCACGGGATCGACCAGCGTTACGGGTGTTTTATCGACAAACGGAAACCAAATTGTGGACTCAGCGGGAAATCCGGTGCGCATCACCGGCATCAATTGGTTCGGCTTTGAAACGAGCAACCGCGTC
>JANOAR010000145.1:0-5060 GCA_031411235.1 Verrucomicrobiota bacterium
TGGTGACCATGGCACAGTGGCCCCACCCGTTCCCATTCCGAACACGGAAGTGAAACGCTGTTGCGCCGATGATAGTAGGACGAAAGGTCCTGCGAAAGTAGGTCGTCGCCAGTTTAATTTTTCCAATCAACCCCTCGCTCATAAAGCGCGGGGTTTTTTGTGCTTAATAGCGGTCATGTGCGCACAGCACATCTGCTCAAATCTTGGCTCACTCACTATCACTCCCCACCGAAGCAGTGTCGCAAATCCTAGATTCGCTCACTTTGTCTGCGCCACTTTTGGTTCATCCGGGAAGTTAGGACGGAAAGGGGCAAAAGGTGGTAGGCAGGCGAGGATGAGCCAGAGTTTATTATATCATGCTTTTGGGGTGCGCGAGGGCTACGAGTATCGCCGCACGGACTATGTGGAAGGTCGAGTGGAGTTCCATCTCGATGTGCGAGAAGACGCGCTACGCTGCCCTCGTTGTGCGAGCACGGAGTATGGGCGACGAGGTGGGCGCTATCGACGCGTGGCGGGCATGCCTATTGGCCCCAAGCCAGTGGTGCTAGTGGTCGAGGTGCCACGTTGCGAGTGCCGCGCCTGTGGCGACACCTTCGAGGTGTCCCCCTTTGCCCCGGCCTATGCCCACCACACCGCAGGGCTTGCTCAATATGTCTGCCGATTGAGCCAAATGATGTCGCTGACGGACGTCGCCAGGATCACCCATCTGGGCTGGGACACAGTGAAGAACATCGTCAAAAGCGACCTGCTCAAGCGCTACTCCAACGTGCCGCTCAACGGCGTCACACGCATCGCGATTGACGAAAACTACCTGGGCAAGAAGGCCAAGTTTGTGACCCTGGTCATCGACTTGGACAGCGGCCATGTGCTGTGGATCGGCGAGGGCCGCGGCAAGGCCGCGCTGGAAGGCTTCTGGCCCAAGCTACAAGGCTCAAAGGCCCAAATCAGCGCCGTCGCCTGCGATATGAGTGCCGCCTACTGGGCCGCCGTGATGGCGGCACCTACCCGAAGCCGCCATCGTGTTCGATCACTTTGACTTCGCTGCGCTTCGCCCTCCGGGCAGCCTATGGCTGTCTGTCTCGCTGCGCTCGGCTCACATCATCAAGCTCGCCAACAAAGCCATCGACGAAGTGCGCCGAGGCCTCCAGCGCACTCTTGATCTCATCGGCTGCAAGGCCATCAAAGGCACTCGCTACCTGCTGCTACGCGGCAAGGAAAACCTCACGCCCGAGCAACAGCCCACGCTGGCCGAAGCGCTCCAATGGAATGAGCCGCTGAGCCAAGCCTACTACCTCAAAGAAGAGCTGCGCGAGCTATGGCAGCAGCCCGATCATGCGAGCGCAGCGAGTGCCCTCCAAGCCTGGATATGCAAAGCCATGAGCACCGACCTAGGCCCCATGAAACGCCTCGCCAAAACGCTACTCAGTCACGCCAAGGGAGTGCTCGGCTACTTCATCCACCCCATCAGCTCCGGCATGATGGAAGGCATCAACAACAAGATCGGACGACTCACCCGCCGAGCCTACGGCTACCGCGACACGCTCTTCCTCCACCTGCGCATCCTCTCGCTCCATGAAACCCAATCCAAAATGTCTGGACTATGATCTCCGCCCTAACTTCCCGGATGAACCCCACTTTTGGGCTGGGTAGAAGGATCATTCATTTTTCCAAAACTTGGGCACGGCGGTATAGCGCATCCATGCGGACTGAAATCCGGCTATCGGTAATCCACCATCGACTTGGCCTCAAATCGCACTTTGGGCAGTCCTGCGTAGCGATCATCTTCGCTGCGGTAGCCTATGGGACAGAGCACGGCGGTGGTGAGGCCATCTTTTTCAAGGCCTAGTAACTCGTCATATTTCTCTGCGACGAATCCTTCCATCGGGCAGGTGTCGAGGCCAAGTAAGGCTGCGGTGGCCATGAATTGTCCCAGGGCGATGTAGCTCTGTAACTTTGCCCAGTTAGTCAACTCGCCTTCCGATGCCATTTGCTCGCGTGAACTAAGCATCATTTTCCGGTAGCCAAGCAGTGCATCGGCGGTGCCGCCACGCACCTCAATCAGGCGTGCGATGAAGTCATCCACGTCAGTCTCACTGAGCTGTTTTTTCACGGTGAAGACCACAAGGTGCGAACAGTCCACAATCTGTCGTTGGTTCCAGGTGTGCGGCACTAGCGACTCGCGCAGAGTTTTGTCCTGGATGACGATAAACTTCCATGGCTGAAGGCCAAATGAGGAAGGCGTGAGGATGAGGCTCTGCTCCAGGGCTGACCACGTCGCAGGATCAATGACTTTGCTGGCATCGAAAAGCTTGGTCGCGTAGCGCCAGTTGAGGGCGGTGATCAGCGCTGAAGGAGTGGTCATAGCGGGGAAATTAGCGTTCCTCAATAGGCACTACTTTTTGTCCATAAGGCCGACCAACATACTCACTCAGCGGGCGGAACAGGCGGTTTTCGCTCCATTGCTCCAGCACATGGGCCGTCCAGCCGCTCATGCGCGAGATCGCGAAGATGGGCGTGAAGATGTCCGTCGGCAGACCAAGGCTGTGATAGACGGTGGCCGAGTAAAAATCGACATTGGCATTAAGCCCCTTCTGCTCGCGCATGATTGTTGCGATGCGCTCGGACATCTGAATCCACTTGGGCTCGCCGAGCTGTTCGGTGAGCTTGATCGCCATTGTTTGCAAGTGCGGTGCGCGGGGATCGAGCACTTTATAGACGCGGTGGCCGATACCCATGATCTTCTTCTTTTGCGCGAGCGCATCTGCCACCCAGGCATCCACATTATCCACCGTGCCGATCTCTTCGAGCATGTGGATGACGCCTTCATTGGCACCGCCGTGTAGCGGGCCTTTTAAGGCACCAATTGCGGCGCTGATGGCTGAGTACATATCGCTGAGCGTCGAAGCCACGACGCGCGCGGTGAAGGTGCTGGCATTGAAGCCATGCTCGGCGTGCAGCACATAGGCGACATCGAGCGTCTGCTCAGCTTCCTTGCTCGGCACCTCGCCATTGACGAGGTAAAGAAAGTGCGCGGCTTCGCTCAAATCCTTGCGCACAGGTGGCAGTTCTAGCCCTTGGCGAGCGCGATGAAAGTAGGCTGCAATCACGCCGATCTGCGCAACGAGCTTTACCGCAGTGGCCAAATTTTTGCCCATATCGAGGTCATGGCGATCCGTGTCGTAGCAGCCGAGCATCGAGACTGCGGTGCGCATCACATCAATTGGGCGTGCAGTTTTGGGTGCCGCCTTCAGGTAGTCAACGACTCCCTTGGGCAATTCGCGCTCGGCCCGTAGTGCGGTGCTCAGCTTGTCCAACTCAGTTTGGTTGGGCAGACGATTGTGCCAGAGCAAGTGAATTACCTCCTCATACGAGACCCTCCCGGCGAGTTCATTGATGTCGTAGCCGCAGTAAAGCAGCACGCCTTCCGCACCGCGTACATCGCCGATTCGTGTCTCAGCAGCGATCACGCCTTCAAGTCCTTTTGATACCATAGCCATAGTGTTGTCTCCGAAAATTTTAGGCACGCATCTTGGCAAGGCCTGCGAACTCGTCGATGGAAAAATGTCATGAAGCGAAAAGCACAAGCCGGGCCAGACGGCGAAGTCATGTCATACCGTGAAAAATAGTCACTCCAGCAGGCGCACCCGTTTCTCGACCAGGGGTAGAAATACCGTCACCTTGGTGCCTTGCCCCTCGCGGCTGCCGATGTCGATCTCACCACCATGCTCGCGAATAATGCGCCGCACGATGAGCAAACCGAGACCCGTGCCTGTTTTTCGCGTGGTGAAGAAGGGCTGAAAAAGGTTGCCCATGTGCTCTGCTGAGATGCCTTTGCCTGTATCTTGGAAGCTCAGCACCACTTCAAAATCGTTGCAGCTACTGGTGATCGTGAGGACGCCGCCACTGCTCTCCTGCATGGCTTGGGCACCATTGCGGATGAGATTGTAGATGGCCTGCTTCATCTGGTTGGCATCGAGAGGCATCTCTGGCATATCGGGGCGCAGGTCGAGCTTGAGCCGCACTTTGCTCTTTTCGAGTTCGGGGGAGAGGAATCTCACGGCCTCGGTGATGAGGTCGTTCACCTGCACACGCTGCATCTGTGGTTGGGTGGGACGTATTGCGGTGAGGAACTGGCTGATGATGAAGTCGAGCCGCTTGATTTCATCAATGGCAATATCGACATGCTCTTGCAGCCCTGTGCCTACTTTGCCGCTCAACTTGCGGATGCGACGTTGCAGCAATTGCATGTGAATCGTCAGGCTATTCAACGGATTGCCCAGCTCATGGGCCACACCTGCCGCCAGCATAGTCAGCGCACTGATGCGCTCGCTTTCGATCTTCTCCTCCGTGAGTTTGCGCGTCTCGGTGACATCGCGGATCAGCATCACGAAGCCTGCATTCTGCTCATCGTCGATGGAGGTGATGTAGAAGTTCAAGTAGCGCCGCTCGGGGTACGTCACCTCGATGTCGCGACTGACCACCGAGCCCGGTTTGCGCAGTTCCTTCCAGTCCAGCCCGCGCAGGCCATCGCCCAGTTGTTTGCCCAACACATGCTCGGCTTGAAAGCCAAAGAGGTGGCACGCCGCACGGTTGACATACGTCACGCTGCCCTCGTTATCGAGCATGATGACGCCTTCCTGCAAGGCCTGGAAGACCTTCTCCAGCAATCCCTTCTCGCGCAGCAGTTCGCTGAGAAAATGCTGCGCCTCGCCTGGGTCGAGGCGATCCATGCGCTTGATGAGTTTGTCGAAAAAGCCAGATTTCATCGGCGGCAAAAATAGAGAGCCAAGCTCAGGTCAAGACTATTTCCCGAAGCCGAAGAGTCGCTTCAGCAATCCAGGCTTTTCGGTTTTCGCTTCGGCAGGTGCGGGCTGTTTTGCAGCCTTGGCGACCGGTGCAACGATAGGCTTGGCTGGTGTCGCAGGTGCTTGGAGCCAGGCGGGGCGCAGCTCACTCACGCTCTTCCATTCATCGAGTCCTACATGCCAGATGAGGCTGTCTGCGGGCAGTTCTTTGGCACGCACCTTGGCAGCGAGGGCGTCCTCGCTCAGTGGCCCTTG
>JANOAR010000146.1:0-55164 GCA_031411235.1 Verrucomicrobiota bacterium
ACGAGGTCGAGAACTTCTTCAAAGACCTCAAGGCACACAAACGCCTAGCGCTAAGAGCCGACAGAACGGCCTCATCGTTCTCAGGCTTCATCGTCTTCGCTTCATTCCTTCAATACCTTCATAGCCACTGAATTGCGGCGATACGGCTTAATGAAGACACGGCATGGGCAGCGATGCCGGACTTCATCCCGACCTGGCCGAAAGCCGTGATGAATGCAGAACGAGTGAGGGAATATCACACCGCTGCTGGAACGAAGTTACCAGCCAATCCATCTACCGAGGTATGCGCGTTGGTGCGGGCTTTGAATGACAGTGCTCCACCGCACTTGCGTAAATTATAAACGACACTTTAACGAGAAAATGGGAGACGTCTCCAAGCTCCCTCCCGTCCAACGTCATGATTATAAAGTGCGCAAGTGCGGGCGCTGTTCAAGGGGGGCGGTGCAATGACTGGGCGACGGGGGCGCGGGGCTGCCTGGCCCGCCATTTGCCCAGGCGGTGGTAGATGGGGTGACGACGCTGAACCCCGGTGATCCGGGGAGCGTGGGGGGCTTCGATGGCAGCCATGTGCGCTTTACCTTCGGCCTCCCGTGCGGGGCGGATGGTCAGAACAGGGCAAACGGCAACGATGGAGCCCAGGGCATCCAAGGCCCACCCGGCGAGGTGAGTAATGCGCAGCTCGCCAGCGCGATGAGCGGCACGAGCAACAACACGAATGCGGTGAGCACGCTGGGGTTTTCGGTGAGCGATCCGCCAACCCAGAGCGAGATGCAGCAGATCGTGAACAAGCTCGATGAGCTGATCCTGAACGGCAGACGGTGAGGGGGCTGGCGCATGAAAGGGCGAAGCCAACCTGGAGTGGATCGAACGCGTGGGCTTAGGCGTGAGGGCATCCAGCAGCAACCACGGATGAACACGGAGGATCACTCATGGCGAAGCCAACCTGGAGTCGATCGAACGTGTGGGCTTAGGCGTGAGGGGCTCCAGCAGCCACCACGGATGAACACGGAGGATCACTAATAGGGAA
Organism: Verrucomicrobiota bacterium; assembly: GCA_031411235.1. Classification (GTDB taxonomy): domain Bacteria; phylum Verrucomicrobiota; class Verrucomicrobiia; order Verrucomicrobiales; family Verrucomicrobiaceae; genus JANOAR01. The sequence continues at coordinate 1,028 of JANOAR010000146.1, forward strand.
GGTGTTCCGATGATAGGATCCTATTCGTGCCTATCCGTGTTCATCCGGGGTTGCTGCTGGATGGATCTTCCGCCTCCACTCCACGCTTTGTTTTGCATGGATGAGCCGTGCTTAACGGCAGACGGTGAGGCTGGGCCGGGCTGACGAAACTTCAAAAAAGAGTTCGACGACAACGGCTTCATTGAGTCCGTATAACCCTGCTTATGATGATGCGCCGTTGTTTATGCTTGTTCGGTTGGATTGCCTTGGTGGCCTTGGTTCTGCCAAGCGCTGGCCATGCGGCTACGGTGACGACTGGTGGCTTGGCGATCATTGGCTACAATGACAACAATGGGGGGGCGGGTGGCGAGGATTCCTTTGCCGTGCTGGCAACGGAGGACATCGTCGCGGGCACGGTGATTTACTTCACCAACAACGCCTGGAACAACAATGACGATGCCTTCATGGGCTCGGGGATGAGTCCCAATGCTGGCGATGGGTTCGAGCAGTTGATGCGGCTCCAAGTCACGGGGTCGATCCTGGCGGGCACGATCTTCAGCAGCACGAGCACTTCGGCGAATTACTCATGGGACACGAGTTCCTCGATTGCGGGGGTGGCGTCCTCTGCGTTCAGCCATCTCGAACTGAAGTTCCCAGGCTCCTATTCCGACGAGATTTACATCTTCCAAGCCAGTGATGCGGACAATCCGTTGCTCACGCCCTCGAACTTCATTTATGTCCTGAATTTCGGCGATGCGAATGATCCTGGCTTCAATGAACCGCTGTCCACTTACGATGTGGGCTCCATTCCCAATGGCTCGGTCGGCAATCGATTATCCGACACGAGCGATGAGTTTGACCCCCAAGTCTGGGACAATACCGCTGTGCTGCTCGACCCCGAGGGCGACTGGCATGAGGGCTGGTTCGGGCTGGATCTGAGTGATGCCGCCGTGGTGGCGCTCAATGCCACGGGCGGCACCAAGGCCGCGTGGCTGGCGCTGATCAATGCCAAAGACGGCAATGGAAACAATCTGCACTGGGCGCGGCGGCTGGATGCCTCGCTGCCCACGGGTATGCTGGATCTAACCCCAGATCTCGCGCCTGAGCCGTCGCGCTGCCTGCTGGCGATGGGCGGTATGGGGATCGTGCTGCTGCGTCGGCGTAGGTTGGCGGTTAGGTTGTAAAGGCGGGGGCGTGGGGCTCAAGCCTTGCGCATTGCTTTTTCGTCCTGCGGCTTCTATGAGAGGCGAATGGCTTCCCTGTTACGTTTCTGCGCTATCCTTATTCTTCTCGTTACGGCTCTCATGGCCGCGATTCAGTACACGAGCCCCAGTTGGCCCAAGGTGGAAGGCACCGTGACGAGTGGACGGTGGGCGATGGAGGACGGGATGCCGAAGTCGGCTCGTGGGCAATACCTTGTGGAGTATGAGTTCAAGGCCGATGGCAAGGATCACCGGGGCAGTCGCTTGGGCTTCGCAAGCCATAGCTCCGCCGTTTATATCCTCAATGCCAAGGAGGAGCGCCAGCCGCGCGAGGGCGATAGGGTGATGGTGTCGTATGCGCCTTTTTGGCCGGACTTTTGCCTGCTGGTTCCAGGCGCGGCACCGAGTTTTTGGCTGTGGTCGATCGTCGCTGCTTTGGTGAGTCTGACGCTCTGGATCTACGCCCGGCTATCCACGCAGATGGTGATGTGAGTGCATGAATACCTCCGAAAATCTCTCGCCTGGCACCGATGGCACTTGGTTGGATGGCCTTGCGGAGTTCCTCAATGGCGAGTCGGGTGTGGAGGCGATCCGGGTGAATCCCGAGCAGCGTTCCGTCTCGGTGGCGACGCTGGGGCAGGTGGATGCAGCGGTGCTGCAAGCGAAGCTGGGCGAGGTTTTGCTGGCGTTGGATGCGGCGACGGGCAGCTCGGGTGAGGGTGTGCGATCGGGTGGTTTTTCCTTGAGTGTGCAGCACTCGGGCGATGAGGTTCTGCTGGCCAAGCCAAGCTGCCCGACGGCTCCGAATCTCTGGAAGTGGCGCGAGTTTGAATGGCCCGAGGCCGATGCGTTGGAGAAGGCGAGCCGAGAGGAGTGGCAGTGGCTCGCGATGCAAGCGGGTATCTGCGGCCTTGCATTACTGGTGGGCTACGTGGCGAAACATCACTTCGCAGCGCCTGCTGGGTTGGTGCTTTCGCTGTATGGCATCGCCCTGCTCAGCGGTGGCTGGGATGCCGCAGGGGACGCCTGGGAAAAGGTGCGCGAAGGGCGCTTCGACATTCATTTTTTGATGCTCGCGGTGGCCTGTGGTGCCGTGGCGATTGGGGCGTGGGAGGAGGGGGCACTGCTGCTGTTTTTGTTCAGCACCTCAGGGGCGCTGGAGCACTACGCGCTGCACCGCACGCACCGCGAGATCAACGCGCTGACCAAGGCGGCACCGAAGTTTGCCCATGTGGTGCTGGCGGATGGGAGCATCGAGGATCGGTTCGTGGCGATGCTGAAGGTGGGCGAAACGCTGAGCGTGCGGCCCGATGAAATTTTCCCTGTCGATGGAACCGTGATGGCGGGGAAGACCTCGGCAGATGAATCGACGCTGACGGGCGAGGCGCTGCCGATCACCAAGGAGACGGGCGATACCGTCTTCAGCGGCACGCTGAACCAATGGGGCGCGGTGCAGGTGCGGGTGGACAAGCTGGCGACACAGAGTGCGCTGCAACGCATCATCGCGCTGATCGAGAATGCGCAGCATCTGCGAGCACCAAGCCAGCGCTTCACGGATCATTTTGGCACCCGCTACACGGCGATTGTTTTGGCCGCCGTACTGGGGATGTTTTTTGTCTGGTGGCTCGGATTGGGGGTGCCGCCCTTCGCCAATAACGAGGCGCAGCGCTCGGCATTCTATCGGGCCATGACGCTGCTGGTTGTGCTAAGTCCCTGTGCGCTGGTGCTGTCGATACCGAGTGCGATTCTTGCCGCCATCGCCTGGGGGGCGCGGCGCGGTGTGTTATTCCGTGGCGGTGCAGCGATCGAAAAACTCGCCGAGGTGGATACCGTGGCGATGGATAAAACGGGGACGCTGACAGAGGGAGAACTGAAGGTGGCGAAGATCGAGAGCTTCCCGCCAGGGCGCGAGTCGGCGGTGCTGCGTGCCGCCGTGACGCTGGAGTCGCAGTCGAACCATCCCATTGCGCGAGCGATCACCGCGCATGGCCTAGCCCAGGGGATACAGCCCCTGGCGATGACCGAGTTTACCAGTCTCGCAGGCCAGGGGCTGCGCGGGCGCACCGAGCAGGGTGTCTGCTACGTCGGCAGACGCGAGCTGATGGCGCAGAGCGAGCTGGGGCATTGGCTTGCCGACGTGCCCGATGCACCGCTGGGCTTCAGCGAGGTGTGGGTGTTGCAAGGGGATGTGATGGGACGCGTGCTGCTGAAGGATGAGATCCGCGCCGGTAGCAAAGGCGTGCTGGAGCAGCTCGCTCGCGAAGGCATCACGACCCTCATGCTCACCGGGGATCGGCGAGCGGCAGCCATCTCTATCGCGCAGGAACTCGGGCTCAGCGAAGTGCGAGCCGGGCTGCACCCCGAGGATAAAGTTGCCGTTGTGCAGGAGCTGACAGCGAAGGGCCGCAAAGTGGCCATGGTAGGCGATGGGGTGAATGATGCGCCCTGCCTCGCCGCCGCGTATGTGAGCATCGCCATGGGAGCACGCGGCAGCGATGCCGCCCTGGAGCAAGCGGATGTGGTGCTCATGCAGGACAAGATCGAGAAACTGCTCAGCGCTCGAATGATCAGCAAGCGGGCCAATGCCGTGATTCGCCAAAACATCGCGATCTCGCTCGGGGCCGTGATTGTGATGGGCCTCGCCGCCAGTTTTGGCCAAGTGCCGCTAACCCTGGGCGTGCTGATGCACGAGGGCAGCACCGTGATCGTGTGCCTGAATAGCCTGCGGCTGCTGTTTGTGCGGGAGCCTGGGGTGTAGAGGTGGGGGGAGAACCTGCTACTTCGGAGCCCGCCACTGGTAGATGATGTAGCTGAACATCTCTTCCAGGCCTTTGACCTCTTTTAGGCTGACGAAGTCTGGCGCACCGGAGATGCGCTGGATCAGCTCGGGGTGGCGCTTGGCCGTCTCGGTGAGGCCGCAAAAGTAGATGAATACTGGGCGGTGCTCGGCGGTGCCGAGAGCGATGAGTTTATCCAGTTCCTCGGGCTTGGTGATGAGGTTCACCTCGGGGTCATAACTTTGGCTTTGCCGATCGCTGACGCCAAAGGTCGCGGTAATGGCATCGGGTTTGTTGTCGCGGATGGAGGCCACGACTTGGCGAATCGGCTGGCGATCATGGCCGACGATATTTTGCCTGGGAGCCTCCGAGGCAAAGCCATAAAAACCGACGAGTGCGGCGATGAAAACACCCGAATAAACGGGCAGGCGAGACAGTGCCACGGGCGCAGCGAAGACCGCAGGCAACAGCAGGAAGAGATAGTACCAAGAGAGATTCACATGCTGCTGCTGCGAGGCATGGAAGTAGGCGAGCGCACCCGCTAGGACGATGCCGACGACGGCTAAACGCTTGCCCGTGCCGTGGAATAACGAGAGCCCCACGCCCATCGCCGTGAGCAGGAGCAGCAGTGTCGTGAAGGTCTTCATCGTGCCAGGTGCCGCCGTTGCGAGCGCCAGCCAGCTCGTGCCAAGGTGAGTCTCGGGCAGGGGATTCGCATAACGAATGCCAAGCGCCAAATGAGAGCCGAGATCGCGCAGCCAGTCGCCCCCCATCGCGCCAATCGACTGCGCCGAGTGATCATGCGCCATGAAGCCCAGCAACTGCGGCACCGAGGGCAGCATGAGCAGCATCACGGGGATGGCGGCGAGCACGTTGAACCCTACCAAACTGCCCAACCGCCGTGGCTGCCAGCGCACGAGGCACTCGATGAAGAGCACCGCATTCAAGGCGATGGCGACATAGATCGACCCGGCGAAGCTGCATAGATAACCCGCCTCGCCGATGGCAAAAAGCAGCCACCCGCTGAGCCGATGATGGCGGTGCGCCCGGATCAATCCCAGCACACTCAGGCAGATGAAAAACAGCATCAGCGAGTAACCCTTGGCCTCCACCGAATAACGAATGTGCCACGGGTGCAGCGCTAGTAACCAAGCCGCGCCTGCCCCCACCCACGGCAGCCCGCATTCCCAGCCGATCACCGCCACTAGCACCAGCGCTAAAATAGCCGCGATGAACGAAGGCAACCGCAGCGCCGACTCGCTGAACTCACTCGCAGGCTTTTGATTGAAGCTATGCCAAGCGGCCAACGAGGTGCGAGAGAGCAGCGAGTGCAGCACATGGTTATTGCCATTGTCATTCTCCACGAAGGTCTCCGTCCACGTCACGGGCTGGAATTCCTTCTTTCCGTCGGCTCCTGCTTCGTACGAGCCGTGGGCGTAGCGGCGCATCGAGTATTCCTCATCATTCCACAGGCTATGATCCAGTAGCGGCACGCGGAAGTAGCAGCCCACGGCCACGGCCCCGATCAGCAGGGCATAAAAAATCGGCCCCGAGGAGAGCAGCCTCGCCAGCCCTGTTTCGCCTGCGTTCTCGTCATCGCCCTCCGCCTCGGCATCGGCCACCAGTTCATCTTTGACCTCCTTCTGCCCGCGTGGCATCCACAGCGGAGCCGTGACCAGCAGCAGGAAGGCCGCACTTGCTGAGAACGCCGCAGCCCAGTAGTGGCCGATGATGGCGTGCTCCTTTGCCCGCAGCACATCGTGATGCTCCACATCGCTCATCAGCCAGCCGCCAAAGCTCACCAACTGCTTGGGTTTCTCCACCGCTGGCTGTGCCTGCTCGATGTGCTCCATCACCTTCTTGCTCCATGGGTGTGGCCCTTTATAGAGGTGGAAAAACGACAGCAGGAAGACCACCAGCAGCACGCCTTGCACGAGCTTCAAATACAACTCGCGGCGACCGACGGACTCTTCGGACTCATGGTGATCAGATTCTTGGCGGTAAAACATAAGGTGCAGCGTGGGTTAGCGTTGGGAGTAGCAGATGGGGGCGATGCCCCATTTTGCTCAGCCAGCCGTGGCAACGTCAATCGTGTATCTTGGAAATTGTCGCTTCATGGCACCTCACCACAACATGATGCCTCGGGCCACTTCTGCCGCCTTCTCCTCGCCACAGAGCAGCCGCACCAACGCCATGGCAAACTCCACACTCGTCGCCGCGCCCTGCGATGTGATGATACCGCGATCCACCACCACACGCTCATCGGCGATCCGCGCTGGAAGTTCCTCCGCCACGCCGACGTGCGAAGTGAAGCGCCGCCCATCGCCGAGCAGCCCTGCATCCAGCAGCACCGTCGGCGCGGCGCAAATGGCGGCCACAGGCTTGCCCGCCGCTGCGTAGGCCCGGGCCAAAGCAGCCACACGACCATCCTCGCGCATCGCCTTCACATGCGGCCCACCTGGGATGAGCAGCAGCTCGAAGTCCCCCGCCTCCTCGATGCCCGCCAGCGTCGTATCCGCATGGATCGTAATGCCGCTGCGCCCCGTCACATGAATGCTATCGCCCAGCGCCGCCATCACGACTTCCACCCCGGCACGGCGCAAAATATCCACAGGTGCCAGGGTTTCGATTTCTTCAAATCCAGCAGTGATGGGGACAAGGACGGAAGACATGGTAATGAAGGGATAATGGGTTGGCGGTGGTGGGGTGATAGGAAATCAACTCCCAGAGCCTGACGGCGAAAGCCAAATGGAGCGAGCTTCATTTTACGGCCCGCCACTTCCTGCCTGAAACTCGTGCGCCACAGTGAGGCTAAACCACGGGCCGCCCTACTTTATAGTCAAGATATCCGGTGGATTCTGGCTCCACGCATGGGGCCCGGCAATTTTTCAAAAAATTTGAAATCCAGCCTTGCAAACCTTGCTTGATTTTATACCATGGAAGCCCTTGTGAAAAATTTCACAAGCCTCTGAAACCGAATCTAAACATGGGCAACTTCTTTCCGCGCTGGCTCAACTGGCTCCCGTTAAAGCTGGGAGTTGCTGCCCTATTTATCGGCACAGGCGTGTCTCTCGCCGCCAGTTATTACTTCACCCCGAAATACACTCGCGTAGGCTATGAGCCGACACAGCCAGTGCCTTTTTCGCATAAAATCCATGCCGGACAGCTCGCCATGGATTGCCGCTTTTGCCACAGCTTTGGCGAGCGCAGCAGCCACTCCAATGTGCCGACCAATCAGGTCTGTTTCAACTGCCACGGTGCTGGCAAGGGCCAGATCAAGCTCACGTCACCGAAGCTAGAGCCTGTGCGCAAGGCCGCCGAGACGGGGCAACCCGTGCCCTGGGTCAAGGTTCACGCCGCGCCGGATTATGTCTATTTCAACCACTCGGCTCATCTTAATCGCGGCGTCTCCTGTGTGAACTGCCACGGCAAGATCAACGAAATGGAAGTCGTGCGTCACGATCAAAGCCAGAGCATGGGTTGGTGCCTCGATTGCCACCGTGCGCCTGAAAACAATCTGCGTCCTCTCAGCGAGATCACCAATCTGGCCTACCAGGCGAGCGACCTTGATCGCGCCGCCTTCTATAAGGGTTTGATCGACAAGAAAATCAGCTTTGAAGACATCGCGGCAGCAGATCCGAAGTTTGAAGGCAAGGTTGCCAAAGATCTGGATGGCCTAGTGGCTGCTGCGAAAGGAATTTACGGCGAAAAGGTCGCGCAAAAAGAAGTCGGCCTTCAACTCAAAAAGCACTGGCAAGTCGCGCCGCCCGAGACTTGTGCTGCCTGCCATCGCTAACCCTCGACCGACAACAGAAGCGTTCGTTTCATGAAGAAAATCTTCTCACATCCCGAGGAAGCAAAGACTGGCCGTCGCTACTGGCGTAGTGTCAATGAGCTAGAGAATCGCGAAGCCTTCCTCAAGGCCAATGGCCGCGAGTTCCCACTCGGCGACGAGTTGAGCGAGGAAGAGCGCGAAACGTCGCGTCGCACCTTTTTGCAGCTCATGGGGGCCAGCGCCAGCCTTATGGGGCTAGCTAGCTGCCGCCGTCCGGTTAAAAACATCCTGCCCTACACCAAGAGCGTCGAGTGGCTCGTGCCCGGCAAGCCTCTCCTCTACGCCACCAACATGCCGCGTCCGTATGGCGCGACACCGTTGGTCGTCACCACCCACGAGGGCCGCCCCACCCACCTCACGGGCAACGCCCTGCACCCTTCGGTCGGCGGCGGTATTGATTCCTTTGCGCAAGCCAGCATCCTCGGCCTTTACGATCCTAACCGTATCCAGAATGTTACCCGCTCGGGCAAGGCCAAGCGTGGTCGTGAAGACTCGTCCTGGGCTGAATTGAACGCCTTTATCGCCAAGGCGCGTCACGCCTGGAAAGAAGACGGCGGCGAAGGCACAGCCTTCCTCGTCGGCGCTGAGAACTCGCCCACCACCAGCCGCCTCCGTGCTGAAGTGCTGAAGGCGCTGCCCAAGGCCAAGTTTTACCAGTACGAAGCCATCAACCGCGACGCCCAGCAGGCCGTTAATAAAGCCCTGCTCGGCGAAGGTGTCACCACCGTGGTGAAGCTAGACAAAGCCTCGCGCATCCTCAGCCTCGACTGTGACTTCCTCGGTCTTGATCCTGTCTCCGACGACAGCGCCGCCGACTTCACCAAGGGCCGCGACCCCGAGAAGCCCGATGCGATGAACCGTCTCTACGTCATCGAGAATCGCTACACCCTCACGGGTGGGATGGCTGACCATCGTAAACCTCTCGCCGCTAGCCAGCTTGAGGTTGCCGCTGCGGCCCTCGCTGCCGAGATCGGCAAGATCACGGGCGACACAGCCCTCGCTGCCGCCGCCGCCGCCCTTGCGGGCACGGCTGACGAAGCGCTGAAAGCCTGGATTGCGCCTGCGGCCAAGGATTTGGCCGCCGTCAAGGGTAAGGCCGTCGTGCTTGCGGGCAGCCGCACCTCCGAGGCTGTGCAAGCCCTCGCTGCTGGCATCAACAATGCCCTCGGTGCTTACGGTAGCGTTATTCAGTTACTCCAAGCCACTGCTGCCGCTCCCGCCGCTGGCAGCCTCGCTGACCTCACTGCTGCTGTGAAAGCGGGCGGCGTGAAAGCCGTCTTCAGTTTCACCGCCGCCGACTTGTTCTTCGACGCTCCTGGAGCCGAGGATCTGAACAAGCTCTTCAGCGAGAAAAAAGTGGTCGTCATTCACCACGGTCTTCGCAGCAGCAAGACTCAGCGCGCCTCCAAGTGGAGCATCCCCGCCGCTCATTACCTTGAAAGCTGGGGCGATGTGACCACCAACGACGGAGCCTATGGCATCGTCCAGCCGATGATCGCTCCGCTCTTTGATGGTGCCTCCGAGAATGAAGTTTATCTCGCTCTGCTCGGCAAAAAGACCCTTGGTCCAACCGTCGTTGCCGCCGCCGCAACGCCAGCGGCAGGTGCCGCCCCCCCAGTAGCTGCGGTTGCAGGTAGCGAAGATGATCCCGCCTATACCGCCGTCCGCGAAACTTTCGCCAAGATCGCTGGCAGCCTCGACGAGCAGAAGTGGAACTTCACCCTCCGCGACGGCTTCCTCAAAGGCAGCAAAGGCACCGCCGCTACTGCGGCACTCAATGCCGCCGCCGTTGCTGCCCTCGTTGGTAAGGCCAAGCCCGTCGCCGCTCCTTCCAAGGATGCCCTCGAAGTCGTGCTCGTGCCCGACAGTAGCATCTGGGATGGCCGCTACATTAACAATGCTTGGCTGCAAGAAGCCCCCGATCCCATCACCAAGCTGACCTGGGACAACGCCGCGCTCATCGGCTCCAAGACCTTCCGCGAACTTGGCTTGAAACAAGGCCAGATGGTCGAGATCACCACGGCTTCCGGCAAGCTTGCCTTGCCCGCTCTCGAAGCCCCCGGCCACGTCTCCAACAGCATCACCATCCAGCTTGGCTACGGTCAAGTCGGCGTGGGCAGCGTCGCCCAGCAGGCGATGGTCAATTTCAACACTTCCGAAGTCGGCGAAGAATTCGCCAAGTGCGGCTTCGATGCTTACGGCCTGCGTAGCAGTGCCAGCGAATGGGTTATCACGGGTGCCAAGCTCGCCGTGCAGAGCACCATCTACCCACTCGCCATCACGCAGGAGCATAACACCATGGAAGGCCGCGCGGTCTATCGCGAAGGCACCACCGAGGAATACAAGGCCGAGCCTAATTTCGCGCAAGTCACAGGCACCGATGGCCACGCTCCCGACCCGATCAGCCTCTACGGTGGTCAGTTCGGCAGGAAGACAACGACCAATCCCGACGGCTTCAATTACGAAACGAAGCACCAGTGGGGCATGACCATTGACCTCAGCAAGTGCATCGGTTGCACGGCTTGTTTGATCGCTTGCCAGTCGGAAAACAACATCGCCGTCGTCGGTAAGGATCAGGTCATCAAAGGCCGTGTGATGCAGTGGATCCGTATGGATCGCTACTTCGCCACGCCACGCCTCGACGAGCTGCCCGCCTCCACCGACTTCACGGGTGAAGAGCTGGAAAACGCCGAGATGGTCACTCAGCCGATGGCTTGCCAGCAGTGCGAAGCCGCTCCGTGCGAAACCGTCTGCCCCGTCAACGCCACCGTTCACACCGAAGAAGGCCTGAACGCCATGGCCTACAACCGCTGCATCGGCACCCGCTACTGCGCCAACAACTGCCCTTACACCGCGCGTCGCTTCAACTGGTTCGACTACAACAAGCGTCCGCTCGACGAGCTTTACAAAGGCCCGCTCAGCAACCCTGAGAAGACAGGCGTGCGCGAGATCAGCAAGCTGCAAAAGAACCCCAACGTCACCGTCCGTATGCGTGGTGTCATCGAGAAATGCACCTACTGCGTGCAGCGTCTTGAGAGCGCTAAGATTGTGCAAATGCAATCCCAGCGCGATAGCAAAGACTTCCGCGTCGCCGCCGACGGTGTGAAGACCGCCTGCCAGCAGTCTTGCCCCACGGGAGCCATCGAGTTCGGCGACCTCGCCAACAAGGACAGCACCATCAACAAGACCAAGGCATCGCTGCGCAACTACACGGTGCTAAAGTATCTCAACACGCTGCCGCGCACCTCTTACCTGGCCCGCATCCGCAACGTCAACGCCGACATGCCCGGTGCCGCAGGCATCACCGCTTGGAGCAAACTGAATTCCTAACCCATGGCAGCCACCGACACAGCCTCCGCCGACCACGCCCCCAGCGGCTACACCGCCCTGGATCGCGAGCCCTTGGTGCTGAACAACCGTTCTTACAGTTGGATCACCAACCGCATCTGCGGCATCATCGAGAACAAGCAACCTCTGCTCTGGTGGTTGCTCTTCTTGCCCTCCGTCGCGCTTACCGGATTGATGGTTTATTGCTTCTGCTACCTCATCGCCACAGGCGTCGGGGTGTGGGGCCAGAAGCAGCCCGTCGATTGGGCTTGGGACATCACCAACTTCGTTTTCTGGATCGGTATCGGCCACGCTGGCACCCTCATCTCGGCCATTCTTTTCCTCACTCGGCAAAAGTGGCGCACGTCTGTCAATCGCGCCGCCGAGGCCATGACCTTGTTCGCCGTGATGTGCGCGGGTCTGTTCCCCGCCTTCCACGTCGGTCGTGTGTGGATGGTCTGGTTCCTTGCTCCCATTCCGAATGCCAATGCCATCTGGCAGAACTTCAAGTCGCCGCTGCTGTGGGACGTGTTCGCCGTTTCGACTTACTTCAGTGTTTCGGTGGTCTTCTGGTTCCTCGGCCTTGTGCCTGATTTGGCAACCCTGCGCGACCGTTGCAAGCCCGGTATCAAGAAGGCGCTCTACGGCTTCTTCGCCCTCGGCTGGCGCGGTGCGAACCGCCATTGGAGCCACTACGAGACCGCCTACATGCTGCTCGCCGCGCTCTCCACCCCGCTGGTGCTTTCCGTCCACTCCGTCGTTTCGTTCGACTTCGCCACCTCAGTCGTTCCGGGTTGGCACACCACCATCTTCCCGCCCTACTTCGTTGCTGGTGCCATCTTCGGTGGCTTCGCGATGGTGCTCACGCTGATGATCCCCGTCCGCGCCATTTATGGCCTGCACGATCTCATTACGCCCAAGCACATCGACAACATGGCGAAGATCATTTTGCTGACTGGCACCATCGTTGGCTACGCCTACTGCATGGAGCTTTTCATGGCCTATTACAGCAGCAGCCCTGGCGAGCGTGCAGCCTTCCTGATCCGCACGCTGCATGGACCTAGCACCCCTTATTATTACGCGATGTTCTTCTGCAACGTCATCGCCCCGCAGGTCTTTTGGGTTCGCAAGCTGCGCACCCACATCGTCACTGTGATGATCGTCTGCATGTTCGTGAACTTCGGCATGTGGTATGAGCGCTACGTCATCATCGTCACCACCTTGGAGCGTCTGCTGATCCCTGGTAGCTGGGGTGTCTTTAGCGCCACTTGGGTCGATAAATTGACCTTCCTCGGCACCTTTGGTTTCTTCATGATGAACTTCCTGCTTTTCCTGCGCTTCCTGCCAGTGATCGCTATCGCCGAAGTCAAAGGCGTGAAGCCCGAAGCCAATCCACACCACGGCGATAGCCATGAGCATGGTATCCAAGAAGATACCGTCATGGGCTACGAACCTCCCTCCTGCATCCAACCCCAGGGTGCGCCAACCGTCGCAACCGCCTAACTGAAACCCACTGTGAGCAACACACTCAGAAGAGTTCACGGCTACCTCGCCGAGTTCGACAGCGCCTCCGACATCTACCACGCCGCCGAAAAGGTCTGCGAGGCAGGTTACTCGCGCTGGGACTGCCATACCCCTTTCCCCATTCACGGCCTTGATGGCGCAATGGGTGTGCAGCGTAGCAAGCTCCCTTGGCTCGTGTTTTTCGGCGGCATGACGGGCACTACGGTTGCCTTCCTGCTGCAATTCATCACCCAGGTGAAGCTTTACCCGACTATCGTGCAGGCCAAGCCCGCCAGCATCATGTCGCTACCCGCGTGGTTCCCCGTGATGTTCGAGTTGACCGTGCTCTTCTCGGCCTTCACCACTCTGTTCGGCCTCTTTGCCATCATTGGCCTGCCGCGTTGGAATCACCCCATCTTTAGTTCCAAGCGCTTTGGTCGTTTCTCCGATGACGGCTTTTTCGTCTGCATCGAAGCCCGCGATCCCAAGTTCACCGCCGAAGGCACCAAGGCCTTCCTTGAGCAGCTCGGTGGCAAACACGTAGAACTCGTGGAGGACGACATCTGATCGCTACGCGCCCAACCGCGATCACACTCACGCCATGAAATACTTCTTCATCAGTTACCTCTTCGCCGCGATCATCGTGGTCTCCGCCGCTGGTCTGCGTGGCTCGAAGAGCGAGCAGCCACCCATCGAAATCTTCGATGACCTCGACCACCAGGCGAAAGTAAAGTACCAGGCGGCCAGCGCCTTCTTTGCCGATGGTATCGGTACTCGCGCTCACGTTGCTCACACCGTGCCGATGGGTTTCGACCTTCCCGCAAAAGCAGCCGCCGACGGTGCTCTGCCGCCTGTGTTTGGCTTCGCCAACGGCGTGGACTTCTACTCCACGGGCAAGGTCGGCGACTTCTTTGGCGACGGCATCCCTGCTGAGCTCAGTGTTGATTTTAAGTTCCTCGAACGCGGCCAACAGCGCTACAACATCTACTGTGCCGTCTGTCACGGCCAAGCTGGCAACGGCAAAGGCATCACCTCGAAATACGGCATCCTCACCGCCTACAATTTCCAGCAACCCGGCGCGACGGATGCTACCCAGCCCGCCTTCCGCCCGACGGGTGCCATGTTTGATACCATCACCAATGGCAAGGGCCTCATGGGTCCGTACGGCGGCGCACTGCCCGTGCGAGATCGCTGGGCCATCATCGCCTACATCCGCACCCTGCAAGCCGCAGGTAAGGCAGCGGGAGTCCAGTAACGGCCAGCATATTGAGCATGAGTCACCATCACGTCAGTTTCAAAGACCTGCCTGCCGGCGGGGAGAAATTCGAGCCCGCAAAGGCATCGAAGCTCATTGGCACGCTCCTCGTTCTCGGCCTCGCTGGCCTCGCAGGATCGGCCTACTACTTCATCAACGAAAGCACTCGCGCGGCCTTCGCTTACAGTTGGCTTTTCGCGGTCTTTTTCAGCTTCACCTTCATTGTGGGCGGGGTCTTCTGGATCATGCTGCACAATGCTTCCAACTCCAGTTGGGGTGTCGCCGTGCGCCGCTTATTTGAGCAGCTTGCGAACATGGCCCCTTGGGTCGGCGTGCTCGCCTTGCCCTTCTTGTTGCCACAGGTGCAGGACGCACTTTGGGAGTGGTTCCCGTATCATCGTGCGGCTGAAGCGGCTCATGCGGCCTCGCTCGAAGAAGGCCTGCACCATATCAACGCCCCGCACGCTCTTGTCGAAAAAGCAGGCTACATGAACATCAAGTTCTGGTACTTCCGCTTCTTCTTCTACTTCGGCGTCCTCACCTACATCGCTCGCAAGTTGCGGGGCTTCTTCCTCGCCCAGGACAAGGACGGCGACATCAAGCATACGCTCAATGCCCGCGGCTTTGCTTGTCTCTTGTTCCTGCCCTTCGCCCTCACCGCCACCTTCGCCTCCGTCGATTGGCTCATGGGTCTCGACTACCTGTGGTTCAGCACCATGTGGGGTGTTTATATCTTCGCAGGTTGTGCTTGGTCTTCCATGGCCCTCACCATTCTCGTCCTCACTTACCTGCGCAGCATCGGCTACATGCTCAAAGTCACGACGATGGAGCACTACCACTTGATGGGTAAGCTGCTGTTCGCCTTCACCGTCTTCTGGGCCTACATCGCCTTCAGCCAGTACTTCCTCATCTGGTATGCCAATATCCCCGAGGAGACTCGCTTCTACCTCATCCGCAACACGGGCGAATGGCGTTGGGTTTCGATCTTCATTGTCGCCGGTCACTTCATCGTGCCCTTCGTAGCCCTGCTCTCGCAGACCCGCAAAAAGAACCCCACCATGATCTGCCTCGTCTGCGTCTGGGTGCTCTTCATGCATCTCGTGGACATGTATTGGAACGTCATCCCCGAGCGCGGCCCCTCCCTTGCCAAGACCGTCCTCATCGACGGAGCCTGGAAAGGCGACATCGTCGCCCTTGTCGGTGTCTTCTGCACGCTGGGTTACATCTTCATGCGCTCGCTGGGAAAACACAGCCTGTATGCCCATCGCGATCCTCGCCTCGTCGAATCCGTCAACGTGATCAACTAATTGCTGCCCATGTCTGATTCCGCCCACACTCACCCCACCGCGCCAGGATTCGTCTGGATCCTCGCATCCTTTGCGGCTTTTGCTGTCGTGACCGTGCTCGTCCAGAGCAACTTCGGCAACGACATCAGTGACCCTGCCGCGAAGGGTCGCCTAGAGAACAAAAAGGAAATCCTCGAAGCCCAAACCGCGCTCGTTGCCAAGATGAACTTGGTGCAAGGCAAGTCGGCAGAGTCCCTCACCAAAGCGGTGGAAACCATCAAGGCCATGAAGCCCACGACCAGCACCATTGCTGTTCCCGGCTCGCCGACTCAGCTCAAACAAGCTGCTGCTGCTGCGGTGCCAGCCGCTTCGCCAACGGCACCTGCCGCTCCAGCTACCACGCCAGTCGTTCCTGCTCCAGTTACGGCACCCGCTACCACACCCACCGTTCCAGTTCCCGCTCCTAAACCAGCCGCTCCTCCCGCGCCTGTAACGGCACCCGTCGTCCCACCTTCCCCCGCCGCTCCCGCGAAATAGCCCTCGCGAGTTATCGTCATTCGTCATTCGACCTTCCCATTATGCAGCCAGTGGCCACCAACTCCGAGAGCGATTCTAACGCCGACAACCTTCGCCGCGCGGCGATTGATCGCTCGTTGAAGGGCCCCGTGCTCTTCCTTTTCACCAACGCTGCGTTTTGGCTCATGGCCTCGACCGTGCTCGGCGTGCTTGCCGCTTTGAAGCTCGTGCTTCCGGACTTCCTCAATTGCGAGTACCTCACCTATGGTCGCATCCAGCCAGCGCACATCGCCGCGCTCGTTTATGGCTGGGGCATCCAGGTCGGACTCGGTGTTAGCCTTTGGCTCGTCGCTCGTCGTTGTGCGGTGGAGTTGAAGTCGGGGCAGGGGACGCTGATTCTCTTTGGTGTCATCTGGAACATCGGCGTCACCTTGAGCATCGCAGGCATTCTCTTCGGCGGTAACACCTCCAAAGAGTGGCTCGAATTCCCCGCCTACGTCTGGCCTGTGTTGTTGATGGCCTTTCTCGGTTTCGCTTGGCGCATCGCTAGCATGTATGCTCACGCCCAGCGCACGGAAGGCTTCATGCTCAGCGCCCAATACATCGTCGGTGCCTGCTTCTGGTTCCCCTGGGTGTTCATCACCGCCAACTACGCGCTCAATCACATGGGCAACCTCGGAGCCATCGGCACGGGCATTGATGCGTGGTACATCCACAGCGTCATCCTACTGTTCTTCGTCCCCGTCGGCGTCGGCTCAGCCTATTATTTTATCCCCAAAATCACGGGCCAATCCATCCACAGCGCTCAGCTCGCCAACATGGGTTTCTGGATGCTCGCCATCCTCGGTGGTTGGAGTGGGATGCAGCGTTTCATCGGTGGCCCACTGCCCGCCTGGATGCCCGGCGTGGGTTCCATGGTCGGCGTTCTGATGATGATCCCCGTGGGCCTCGTCGCCTGGAATCATCACCTCACCACCCTCGGTGCCCATCGCCAAGTCGCCGTCAGCCCTGCGCTGCGCTTTACCTTCTTTGGTGCCATTTTTTATCCCGTGAGTAGCATTCTGCTGGCCCTCATCAGCAGCCCCGTCACGGGCATTGGTTTCCAGTTCACCCACGCTTGGTATGGCTTCCAAATCATTGCCGTGTATGGCTTCTTCAGCATGTGCGCCTTTGGTGCCATCTATTACATCGTGCCACGTCTCGCGGGTTGTGAATGGCTCTCGGTGCGGCTGATCAACAACCACTTCTGGTTCTCCGTTTATGGCGTTGGAGCCATCGTCATCATGAGCGTCGTCAGCGGGATGCAGCAAGGTGCCGCGATGGAAAATCCTGAGAACTGGAACGGCACCTGGTACGATGTCGTCATGGGCACACGCGGCTACATCGTCGCTCGCGCCATGGCTTGGGCCTTGATCCTTTGGTCCAACGTCTGGTTCCTCATTCATCTCCTCCTCATGGTGGCCGGGCTTGGCCGCCGCAGCTCTGCACCGACGCTGCTCGGGCATGACGACCACGAAACTGAACCCACGATCGCCGAAGGAGCGAAGGCTTAAATGAACGAGACTTCCATTGCTGACAAGACCCTGACTGAGCAACCCATTGGCCTCTTGGACTTCTTCAAGAATGCCCTTGGAGACTTCTTCAGCCACTTGCCGGACGTTATCCAAAACGTCGCTCTTCCCCTGCTGAAGTGGGTCATCCTCATCGCGTTAGGCCTGTTCATCCTCAGCCGCGTGGTGAAAGCTATCACCCATGTCGGCACACACGGCACCCAGCACTTCCGTGGGTTTGTGTTGGCACTTACCGCCACTTTTGCCGCCCCACTGTTTCTGCTGATTATCATCCCAGCGCTGAAGCATCAGCACATCCACGCGATTGCTTATGACAAGGAGCGCGATGGTGTCGAAGGCTTCTACCCACCTGCCGATGCGAAAGCGGGCTTGGGCCAGACCGTCTATGCTCGCGAAGGTTGCGTGCAGTGCCATACCCAGATGATCCGCCCAGCGCAGATCGCTCTTGATGCCTGGCGTCACGGCGCAGGTGAAAACCAAGACGCACGCGCTCCCGGCCCTGTGCGCAGCAACACGCTGCGCGACTATCTCGGCGAGCCCTACGCCTTCCTCGGCGTGCAGCGCAACGGCCCCGATCTCACCAACGCAGGCTACCGTTTCACCGACAAACGCTCCGATCTACACCTGCACATTTACGCTCCTAAAGTGCTCAACGACTGGTCTAATGCACCAGCCTACAAGCACCTCTATGAAGTGCGCCAAATCCAAGGCGCAGGCAGCGCCAAGGCGCTGAAGCTTCCTGGAAAATTCGCCCCCAAAGCGGGTTTTGAAGTCGTCCCCACCGCCGAAGCCGAGCAACTCGCCGACTACATCTTGTCTTTGAAAAAGGATTTCCTCATTCCCGGCACTGCTGTTGCAAGCACTGATAAGGCAAAGAAGTAGCCTCCGACCGAACGGGCGAAAGCCCAGCAATACACTTTTTAAATGAGCGCCCAGAACCACGACCACACCGACATCGACCGCCTGCACGCCGCCGTGAAGCGCGAGAAGCAGGAGCTGCCTCCCGGTCATGAGCCCGCTCCCATGTGGGTCATCATGCTCAGCTTCGCCGTCGCCATCTTCGCCGCAGGCAGCGCCGCCCCCTTTGCCAATGGCTTCAGCTTCGATACCAGCAACGCCTACGCGAACCTGCCGATCGTCGATCCCCGCCCGAAGAATGGTGCTGAAGCGGTGCTCGATCCTTTCGCGCTCGCGATGAAAAAGGGCGCAAGCATCTATGCCACCTGTGGCGGCTGCCATCAAGGCAACGGCCTTGGTGTTCCCGGCCAATTCCCACCGCTAGCCGGTTCGGAGTATATCAAAGGCGGCACAGAACGCATCGCACGTATCGTTTTGCGCGGCCTCACAGGCCCCATCACCGTTAAGGGTGTGGGTTACAATACCCCGAACGGAATGCCTGCGCAGGGCGCTGCCATGTCCGATGCCGACATCGCCAACGTGATCACCTACGTCCGCAACAGTTGGGGCAACGAAGGCTCGATGGTCACCAAGGAAATGGTCGCCAGTGTGCGGGCCAAGGAAAAATCCAATACGGCCCAATGCACCGCGACCGACTTGACACCCTTCGCCGAAGCCAACATCGCAGGTGAAGTCCCCGCTGGCCCTGGAGCCAAGACCGAAGCAGCGCCGCCTACGACAAAGTAATTTCTCGGCAAGCCCGCGCTTGCTCCCTTCCATTTCAAACAACGCCCCCACTTTTTAGACCAGCCTTTATCATGAGCGCAGCCAGCCACACCCACGACCACGCGCACGATCACCACGAGCAAAGCTGGATCTGGAAGTACATCTTCAGCACCGATCACAAAGTCATCGGCATTCAGTATGGCCTCTGCGGCCTCGTCTTCCTTCTCTTTGGTTTCTTCCTGATGATGGTCATGCGCTGGACCATCGCCTACGGCGGTGCGCCCATTCCCGGCTACGGCTTCCTCCACACTTTGGAGAGTATCCCTTACCTTGGTGAGTTCATCCGTTGGCGCATTGAGCGCTGGGCCCCTGGCGGCGTCGTTAGCCCTGAGTTGTACAATATGTTCGGCGACATGCACGGCACCATCATGGTGTTCATGGGCATTGTGCCGCTGGGCTTTGCCGCCTTTGGTAACTACGTCATGCCGTTGCAAATCGGCACGGTCGATATGGCCTTCCCCAAGCTCAACGCCTGGAGTTTCTGGCTCTTCTTCCTCGGCGGCTTGATGATGCTCGGCAGCTTCCTCCTTCCCACGGGTGCAGCGCAAACAGGCTGGACCAACTACTCGCCTCTCGCTACGACGACCAATATGATCGTCAAAAACACCTTCATGACCGGTGCTACTTGGTGGCTGCTCGCGATGGTGCTCGTCATCTCCTCTTCGTTGCTTGGTGCGGTGAATTTCATCACCACCATCATCAATCTGCGCGCCAAAGGCATGACCTGGATGCGCTTGCCCTTCTTCTGCTGGGCCATGCTTGTCACGGGTTTCCTGCTTTTGCTTGCCTTCCCTCCTTTGGAAGTCGCCGCCATCCTCCAGCTTTTTGACCGCGTGTTCGGCTCTAGCTTTTTCCTGCCCTCAGGCCTTGTCGATGGCACCCAGCACTATGACATCTCCGGTGGTGGCAATCCCTTGCTCTACCAGCACTTGTTCTGGTTCCTCGCCCACCCCGAAGTCTATGTGTTGATCCTGCCCGCCTTCGCCATCGTCACCGAAGTCATCCCTGCTAATGCCCGCCGTCCGCTTTGGGGTTACAAGGCGATGGTCTATTCCGTGCTCACCCTCGGGTTCCTCAGCTTCATCGTCTGGGCTCACCACATGTACCTCACGGGCATGGGCACGATGATCTCGACCTTCTTCCAGTTCACCACGGTTCTCATTTCCGTGCCGTCCGTCATCCTGCTTACCTCGATGATGATCACCCTCTGGGGTGGCTCCATTCGGTTCAATCCGCAGATGCTTTTCGCCTCGGCCTTCCTTCCCATGTTCGGCATTGGTGGTCTCACAGGCCTGCCGCTCGCCTTCAACTTCATCGACCTGCACCTGCACGACACCTATTACGTCATCGGCCACTTCCACTACGTTGTTGCTCCTGGCACCATCTTTGCCCTCTTCGCAGGTATCTACCATTGGTTCCCCAAGATGACGGGCCGCAAAATGAGCGACTTCCTGGGCAAGCTGCACTTCTGGCCTTCGCTGCTGTGCATGAACCTCATCTTTGGTCCGATGTTCTGGCAGGGCATGGCGGGCTTCCACCGTCGTTGGTATGACGGCGGCAAGTACTTTGAAGAAACCACCAAGGACATGCTCTGGACTAATGAGCTAATCTCTTTCGCCGCGTGGGGTCTTGCCCTCTCGCAAATCCCTTTCATCATCAACCTCTGGCTCAGCATCAAAGGCGGCGAGAAGGTCAACAGCGACAATCCTTGGGATTGCACCACCCTTGAGTGGACGACGCCCACACCGCCGCCGCACGGCAACTTCCTCACCCCGCCAACAGCCTACCGTGGCCCGTATGAATACAACGTCCCCGGCGATGCTGAGGAGTTCACCCCGCAGTGGGAGCGCCCTGCTGGTGCCCCAGACGTTTCCCCCGAGCCTGCAACCCACAGCCACGCTCATTAATCCTTTCCAAATTTAGACTCCTAGCGACATGGAAATCCCTTACACAGTCAATGCCCGCCCCGATACTGGGTTGTGGAACGCGAAGGTGGGCGTCTGGCTCTTCCTCGCCTCCGAAGTCATGCTCTTCGGCGGTCTCTTCTCCAGCTACATCTTCCTCCGCCTCGGTGCCGACTACAACTGGCCCGTCGGTGTCCTCGATGCGTTCTGGGGTTGTGTGAACACGCTCGTCCTCATCGCTTCATCAGTCACCATCGTCATGGCCTGGGCCTCGCTCAAAATGGGCAAGGTCATGGCTTATCGCATCTATCTCTTCATCACCATTCTCTGCGCCCTTGGTTTCATGGCGATCAAGACGGTTGAGTATAAAGGTAAGTTCGAGCACTTCGGCGTGCGTCTCACCGACGGCACCTTGCTTGAAGGCCACTTCCCCAAGGAAGGTTATCGCATCGAGTTTGAAGACGTGACCAAGTTCACCCTCGAACTGGATGGCGTTTATCCTGAATCCAACCCCAAGGACTTCCTGCGCGACTGCACCACACCGGAGGCTGAGCGCAAGTTCCTCAATGCCGCTGGCAAAGAAGTCATCCTGGATGAAGCAGGTCTCAACGCCCTGCGCCTTGAAGCAAAAGCGCAAAAGAAAACCAGTGTGGAGCTTACCTCCACCAAGCCGCTGAAGTTCTCGATCAAGCGTGGTGCCTTCGGATTCATCGACCCCATATACAGCTACACTGCTGAGTCGATCTTCTTTAAAGACAACACCCAAACCAACGGCAAACTCGTCAAGGACAGCATGACCTTGGAAGTCGATCTAGCCGATGTCCGCGACTGCGCTGATGCAGAGAAGTCCTTGGCTTGGCACTACCTTGGTGATGAACAAAAAGCCAAATTCATCGCCCTGCGCGACGAAAAGCTCGCCGCTTTCAAGAAGTCATTTGGCAATAAAGAAGACCCCTACAAGAGCCCACACTTCAAGCGCCACGGCCTTGTCTTGAAGGTTGTCGGTGGTGCTCATGCCGCCGCAGGCCATGCTAAGCCCGAACACGGCGGTGCTGAAACCGATACCACACACGCCGAGCACGTCGCCAGCGGCCATGACCACCCCAGCGTCGTCATCGAGAAAAAGGACATCACCTTCTGGTCTAACTTCACCCCGAAGTACAACACCTATTACGCCATCTACTTTGCTCTCACCTCGCTGCATGGCTTGCATGTTGTCGCGGGTGCCTTGGTGCTCAGCTACTTCCTTTTCTTTGATGGCAAGCTGTTGCGCAAAGACCCCGAGCACATGGCCAACCGCGTCGAAGTGGGTGGCCTCTTCTGGCACTTTGTTGACCTTGTTTGGATCTTCCTCTTCCCCCTGCTTTATCTTCTCTAAGCGCCCGTCATCTCGACCTTATCGCCTCATTTCACCATGGCCGACACTCCTGAACAAATCGCCAAGCACGTTAAGAAGTACCTCTTCATCGGGGCACTGCTGATCGTCTTTACCTTCATCACCGTGGGCATGTCCTACGTGGAGCTAGCAGGCCCCGATGGTGGCCAGACCAATAACATTCTCTTTGGCATGGCCGTCGCCACGTTCAAGGCACTGCTTGTGGCCTTGATCTTCATGCACTTGAACCACGAGCGAAAGATCATCTACAAGTTCCTGGTCTTCACCTTCGCCTTCGTGCTCGGCATGTTCGTATTGTTTATCCTCTGCCATGACAACCCGTTGGTCATGGATGCCTTCGAGCGTAGCAAGTCAGCGCTCGAGCACGCGCACTATCATCATAGCTGACCTATCCCACGCTTCATCATATGTCCCTCAAAGGCTTTCACATCATCTTCCTCGTTTTTGCCGTGCTCACGGCTCTAGGGTTCTATGCCTGGACGAGGCTGATGACTGAGGATGCCGTGGCAATGGAAGTCGTCGGACTGGGACACGCCAGTGGTATCACAGGCTTGCTGCTGCTCGCCTACTCCGTCTGGTTCATCCTGCGCAAAGGCAAAACCATTATCGTTTAATTTATGAGCCTTCCCACAGCAACGCATCTGATCGCCTGTGCGACCTGCCGTGGCGACATCGGCAGCACCTCCAGCATGGCGCAAGATGGTGCCATCGGCTTCATGCTGGTGCTGCTCGCTGCCGTGCTTGGCACCTTCATTTTTGTCATGTTTAGCTTCGCCAAGAAGCAGCGCCTTGTCCTGCAATCCCTTGGTGATCATTAATCTCTGCCCCCACTCTTTGTTATGAACGTCTCCGACATCCTCCGTTTTTTCTGGCTCCCCGATGTTGCCTCTGAGCATGGCCCCTTGGTCGATCAGATGCATGGCTTTGTGATGTGGTTCATGGTCTTCCTGTTTGTGGGCTGGAGCATTTTCCTGATTGTTGTTTTCACCGTCTTCCGCGCTAGTCGCGGTGCCAAGGCCAGCTACCACGGCGTGCGCGGCCATGCTTCTACCCATATCGAAGTCGGTGTGTGTATTGTCGAAGCCATCTTGCTCCTGGGTTTCGCGTTCCCCCTTTGGTCGCGCCAAGCCGACGACTATCCCACGGGCACCGACACCCTGCGGATGCGCGCTGTGGGCGAGAAGTTCAAGTGGACTTTCCACTACCCTGGCAATGATGGCGTGCTGGGTCGCGTCGATCACCGCCTTATCACCGCTTCCAATCCTATTGGCCGTGACATGCTCGACCCCAATGGCAAGGATGACTTCATCACCGGCGGGCTGCAACTGCCTGTGGGACGTGCCGTCATCATCGACGTACGCAGCAAAGACGTCATCCATAACCTCTGCCTCACCGTCATGCGCTCGGCGCAGGATGCGACGCCCGGTGTGCCCGCTCATATGTGGTTCAAGCCCGTTAAAACAGGCACTTGGGACATTATTTGCGGACAGCTCTGCGGCCCAGGCCACGCCAATATGAAGGGCCAGATGGAAGTCGTCGTTGCTACTGAGTATGACAAGTGGGCAAAGGAAAACTCTGATACAGCCCTGAAGTCGGCGGTCTCTGCACCCGCAGCGGGCGCACCTTCGGCTCATTGATGGGCGAAAGGATTGAGGGCTTCGCCATTGATTTCCGCCGCGGATTCGTGCGGTTCCATTGCCATTGGCAAAGTAGTTGTGCCTTGCACTTCGAGGCCATAACGGCCTTGCCTGCACGATAACCACCTCGAATGCCGCCAACGACGCAACGCCTATCCTCGCTCGATGTTTATCGTGGGCTTGTCATGTTCCTCGTCGGCATGCGCTTGCTGGAACTCGACGAAGTCGCGCTCCACTTTCCGCACAGTGCCCTCTGGCAGTTCCTCGGTTTCCATTCGTCCCATGTACCCTGGGTTGGTGCCTCATTAAACGACCTCATCCACCCGTCCTTCTGTTTTCTCACGGGCGCATCGCTCGTGTTCTCCATCGCCTCGCGACAGGCCAAAGGGGAGAGCAAGCGCAGTATGGCGCTGCATGCTTTGCGACGCTCGCTCGTCTTGATCGCGCTAGGCATCTTCCTTCGCAGCATACACCACCCGATGACCCACTGGACTTTCGAGGAAACACTCACTCAAACAGGGCTCGGCTACCCAGTGCTGTTCCTCCTGGCCTTTGCCAATCTCCGCGTGCGACTGCTATCACTCGGCGCGATCCTCGTGGGTTCATGGCTTTTGTATGCCTGTTATCCCATTCTCCTACCCCACGCAGATCCCACCGCATGGAATATCCCTCAAGGCTGGCAGCATGATTTCCAGGGCTTCTTTGCGCACTGGAACCACAACCACAACATAGGCTGGCGTTTCGACACTTGGCTGCTCAACCTCTTCCCCCGCACCCGGCCCTATGTGGGCTACCATGGCGGCTACACCACATTGAATTTCGTCCCCACCATTGGCACCATGATCCTTGGACTTATGGCCGGAACTATACTCCAGCAGTCCGCCTCAGCCACTCGGCGGCTACTCATCGCCGCTGCCATGTGCCTTGCCCTTAGCGCCGTTCTGCACTTCGGGGGTATCTGCCCCATCGTGAAGCGGTTATGGACTCCTGCCTGGGTCGTCTTTAGTGGTGGCTGTTGCTTGCTCATCCTCGCTGCCTTGTACCAGTTCGTGGACTTACGGGGGCATCGCCGCTGGGCCTTTCCTTTCATCGTCATTGGCATGAATTCCCTCGCCATGTACCTCATGCGCCACACCCTCGACGAATTCCTCACTGACAGGCTGCGGTGCCACTTCGGTTTCCTCGTCCAAGCTTTTGGATCGGAGCTGCAACCCGTTATTACTGGAGCTTTCAGCCTCCTCATCCTCTGGCTTATCTTGCTATGGATGCACAAGCGGAGGATCTACCTGCGCGTCTGATTTCCAGTTGCAAAATCTTGATCGAGATCAATGCCATTAAAACCTCCCTTTGCCATCCATGACAGGATGCTCTAAAAGCTGGGCTTTTGAGGCAATCATCTGCTACTGTTTTCCCCGTTATGGCCAATCCTCCGCAGGTTAAACTCAAAGACATCACCATCCTTGGCAGGGAGAACCTGCCACCAAAGGGGGGCTACTTGCTCTTGCCTTCTCAGCTTGGGTACCATGACCTGCAGCGGCTGGAGATCGTTCTCGCTGGCAAGCATCTTGTTTATCTCGTCGAGCACGGTGCTGGGCTGCATCCTTTGCTAAAGACTTATCTGGATCGCGAAGGGATCGCCACGCTGGTGATTATGCCCGAGACGACCGATGTCGCCTCGTACCGCCAAGCCATGAGAGACGCAGTCAAAGATGACTCCGTGATCATCTATTTGCCAGCCGATGCCGCCGCGCTACCCGCGCCACTGAGCACGGTGCCTGGTTCGAAACTGGACTTCTTGATCAAGGCAGGGATTCCCGTGGTTCCCGTGTATGTGCAAAAGGTGCAGGACACCGCGCTGCCCATCGAAGGCCGCCATAGCGAGGCCGAGATCATCATGGCCATTGGCCAGCCCCTCGAAGGCGAAGACCTCACCCTTGCGGCCTACCAGGAGGCGCTACTCGGCCTCACAGAGCAAGCTTTCTCCCAAAACACCATGCTCAATCGCAGCCTCGGCTATGCTCTGCTGCAAGGGCTGAAGCGCCATGGTTCGCGGCATTACGTCATCGATGGCAAGGACGGCAACGACCTGCGCTATGACAAGGTGCTGGGCATCGCCTTGGCACTCAGTCGGTATGTGAAATCGCAAACCGATAAGCCTCGCGTGGGCATTGTATTACCGCCGAGTCCGCTTGGATTGATCGCCAACATTGCCGTGTTGCTCGCTGGCAAGACGCCGGTGAATTTGAACTTCACCGCAGGCCGCACCGCGATTGACAGCGCGATCAAGCAATCAGGCATCGACCGCTTCCTCACAGCGGATACCTTCGTGCGCAAAATGCAGAGCTTCCCCTGGCCCGCGACCAAGCATCTCGTCATGCTGGAGCGCCTCCTGCCGACACTCAAAGGCAGCATCGGCAAATGGATGACGCTGAGCAAACTACTGCCCGCTGGGGCAATCGCGACGCTCATTGGTTTATCCAAAACAGGCGGCGATAAAGAAGCGACGCTGCTCTTCACCAGCGGCAGCTCTGGCGAACCCAAGGGCGTGGTGCTTACGCATCGCAATCTGATGGCCAATGTCATTCAGTTCGGCAGTCGGCTGAACATGAAGAGCAACGACGCCATCCTTGGTTGCCTGCCCTTGTTCCATAGCTTCGGCTGCACCGTCACACTCTGGTATCCTGTGATTGGAGGGCTGGACCTCGTCACCTACCCCACACCCCTCGAAACGAAAAAATTGGCTGAACTCATCGCCAAGCACAAGATCAGCCTCATGATCTCCACGCCGACTTTCCTGCGCGGCTACTTGAAGGGGGTCAACCGTGAGATGCTCGCCAGCATCAAGATATGCTGCACAGGCGCGGAAAAACTGCCCAACACCTTGTCAGAGCAATTTGAAGGACGCTTTGGCAAGCGTGTTTTCGAGGGTTATGGCCTTACCGAAACGTCGCCTGCTAGCAACGTCAACCTCCCAGACCCTGCGCCCATCGGCGACGAGGAGGCCTACCCTGTGCTCCCCGCCTATCGCCTCGGCAGCGTCGGCCAATTGCTCCCTGGTATGGCCCTGCGCATCACGCACGTCGAGACGGGTGAAACCCAGTCCATTCATCAGAGCGGCATCATCTGGTTCAAAGGAGCCAACGTCTTCACAGGCTACCTCGGCGATCCCAAACGCAGCGCCGAAGTGCTCGATGCCCAAGGCTGGTTCCGCACTGGCGACGTGGGCCGCATGGATCTCGATGGCTTCCTCTACATCGAGGGCAGGCTCAGCCGCTTCAGCAAGATCGCTGGCGAAATGGTGCCCCATGAAACCGTGGAGGAGATGCTCGTGAAGACCCTCGGCCTCGAAGGTGAATCCACTCGCCGCATCGCCATCGTCGGTGTGCCTGATATTGAAAAGGGTGAGGCCTTGGTGCTGCTGACGACCATGCCCGGTGGTGCCGAGCACAACGACATCGTCGGCTTGCGCTACCGCCTCATTGACGCAGGCGTGCCACCGCTTTGGATACCCAAGAAGCTCATCCGCCTGAGCGAGATCCCTGTGCTCGCCTCTGGCAAACTCGACATCAAAGCCTGCGAAAAAATCGCCCGTGCAGGCGTGCCGGGGTGAGGATTTCAACTTGGTATTACTCAGCCGCAGTCAGCAGCCGCTCGGCGATGTCACTGGCGATGCTGAGTAGCTTTGCCTTCTCCTCGTCGGTGAATTCATAGGGCACTCTTTTCCCTATGCCCAGGGTGCCGCAGAGTTGCTCGCCAGCGAGGGCTGGCACGGCGAGGGAGCCTTGCACTTGGGTCACTTTCGCACCGGGCTTTGCCACGCCCGTCGTGTCTGTTTGAAGGTTGCACAACTCGACGGGCTCGCGCCGCTGCGCGGCTGCGCCCGCGATGCCTTTGCCCACAGGGATGGTGGCGATGATGGGCAGTATAGCTTCCGGTATGGCGACGCTGGCGACGAGCTTGAGGAGGCCATCGCCAGCATCGAGCCGATGCAATGTGCCCGAGACACAGTCGAAGCTGGTTAGCACTGTTTGCAGAAAAGTGGTCCACTCGTCGGAGCTGGGCTTGGGGGGCAGATGGGCAGATGTCATGGGGGCAACAAAGCATGAGGTGGGAATTCCTGAAATACGATTTCAGGATTTCATTTTGCCTTTATGATGCGAGTCGCCACTTCTCCTACCCGCTGAATTATGAAGTCCCAGCCTCTTACCCTCGTCGCCCTACTGCTCGGCTCGCCCGCGCTTCTGCTTCATGCCATTGATACCAAGACGGCCTGGGCCAACTCGCGCACCGTGATCCATGCCGATGGCACTCGCACTGAGTCCACGCGCTACCCGGACAAACATGAGCAACGCGAGGTGACCTATGATACCCAAGGGGTAAAAATCGCCAGCAAGCTCTACTTGCTGAATGCCGAGGGGCTGACCTTGCAGGGGAACATCTACGATGGGCGCGATCAGTTGCAGGCGCGCTCGCAGTTCTTCTTTGATTCCTTTGGCCGAATGACGGAGCAGCGCATGACGAATCTGCGCGGTGAGGTGTTCCAACGCATCATGTTTGAGTACGATGTGAAGGGCAACCAACTCACGCCGAAGAGTTATAGCTTCGAGGTGGAGAAGCCGAGCATGAAGCCAGCAGTGATGGACTTCACTGATATGAATAAGCCGCAGCCAGGCGATCGAAGAACCCAAGGCACCGACATCCCCATGCTGCCCACGGGCGGTAAAGCTGCCCCGCAACACTACGAGGCACCCACCGATGCGAAACCCAAGAAGGGTAGCTTCTGGAGTCGTCTGCTGGGCAAGGATAAAAAGGAAGCCGAGAAGAAGTGATGGCTCAATCGCCAATGGCATACAGCACCTTGTCCGAGCGCAGGTAGAGGCGCTTGCCCTCGACGGCGGGAGTGGCGTTGAACTGGCTCTTGTCGCTGGCGATGACGTTGGTCGCGAGCAGTTCATACTTGGGCTTGGCCGCGATGACGAAGGTGCCGTTGGTGCGGCTGGGGGCGTAGATTTTGCCATCAACGAGGACGGGTGAGGCATAGAAGGGCTTGCCGCCGCCGCCGCGTCGTGAGCCGCCTGCACCACCACTTTGCATGACGCGCTCGCGATAAATTTGTGCGCCCGTTTTGGCATCGAGGCAGAGGGCGAAGCCGCCGTCATTCACCACATAAATGTGGCCTTCGTGCAGGATGGGTGTGGGCACGTAGCTGCTGTCGTTGCTCGTCCAGGCGATGCTGGTGCTGGTGATGTCGCCTTTGCCGCCGGGCTTGAAGGCCACGGCACCGAGCTTGGGGAAGCCGCCAAAAATATAGCATAAGCCATCGCCCACGAGCACGCCGGGCGAGACGTTGCCAGGGAGATCATGGGTGAGGAACCAGCGCAATTTCCCCGTGGTGGGATTCATCGCCCACAACTCATTGGGCACGGCGAGCAGGATGTCTTGCGTGCCATTGAGGTCGAGGATGATGGGGGTGTTGTAGGCGAGGCCGAGGCCTTTGACTTCTTGTTTCCAAGCCACGGCACCGGTCTGCGAATCGAGCGCGACGAGGGCTCCGCACTCATCGAAGGCGCTGATGATGACGTGCCCGCCGCTGAGGATGGGACTCGCGCCACTGCCCCAGCGCCGATCATTGGAGCCTGTGCCGAGTGAGGTTTGCCAGAGTTGTTTGCCATCCAGATCAAAGGCCAAGGCACCCGTCTTGCCGTAGAACACATACACGCTCTTGCCATCGCTCACGGGGGTGCTGCTGGCATAGCCGTGCTCGGTGATGAAGCCTTCATAGGCATCCTCGGGCTGCACGGCGGCCACGGCTTTGTCCCAGAGTATCGCGCCATTGGCTTTGTTCACGCATACGAGGTGGCGCTGGAGTTTGGCCATGTCGCCGCCTTTGCCATCGCCATAGCCGGAGTAGCAGGTGATGAAGATTTTCTCACCGACGATGATGGGGCTGCTGCTGCCTGGCCCTGGCAGCTCGGCCTTCCAGGCGATGTGCTCTTTGTCATTCCAGGTTGTAGAAACCTGTGCGCCCTCGGCGATGCCACTGCCGTTGGGGCCACGCAGGCGCGTCCAGTCGGCGTTGCTGTGCAGGGCGGATAGTGCAATGAAGCTGACGATGGCAAAGCAGGATTTCATAAAGTGAGGCGCTTGAAACTCAGGGACACGGGATTGGTTTCGCATGGGATCAGCCCAGCGCCACTAGCTTTTCCCGCATTCCCGGCATGGCCAGCAAGGCGGCCGGTGCGGGCAGCGAGGCAGTCGTGGTCGTGCTGTTGACGACCTTGGCGAGGGTGCGGGCGAAGATGTCCACAGCGTGCAGCTCATCATGGCGGTCGTACTTCAGGCCGTTGAACAAGGCATCGTGTTCGTAGCGTGGCAACCATTCGGTGGCTATCTGCACGTAGCGCTGGGCCACCGCGAGCAGCTTCTCTTCCCCCGCAGCGGTGTCCTGCATCACATGCTCTATGAGGGCTCGCGAGATTTCAGTGGCTGAGGCGGTGAGTCCCATCTCGGCAGCCTGCGAGGCCGCAGGGCTGTTGGATAGTTGCCGATGCCGATGCTGGAAGTTGAAGCCGAGATCTACTTGGCAAATCTCGTTCGCAGCCAGCTTGCGGAAGCACTCACTGAGCAGACAAATCTCCAGCCCCCAGCCCGTCGGCAAGGGGTAATGGCCCAGCGTCTCCAGCTCTGCGCAAAATTCGCCGGAAAGCGGGTAACGAAAGCTGCTCAAGTGCTCCACCAGCGGCGTGCGACCCAGCTCCTCGGCGAGGGCTTGCAGCAGTGGATAAACGAACAAGCGCGTCACCCGGCCATACAGCCTATCGCCCACCCGGCCATAGTAGCCCTTGGCAAAACGATAGGGCATCTCCGGGTGCGCCACGGGAAAGCACAGCCGCCAGAGCATCCCGCGCTCATACGAAAGGATGTCCGTGTCATGGCTGGCGACGATCTTGTGGTCGCCACGCGCGAGGAGGTAGGCGATGCCGAGCCAGATGTTGGAGCCCTTGCCCGCGAGATAGGCCGGGCCACCTTTGGCCGCGAGTTCCGCATAGATGGCCTGTACCCGAGGCCCATCATTCCACAGCAGCTTGAACGGCTTGGCTCCGAGGCATTGGGCACAGATTTGCTCTGCCTGCTGCACCTGCTCGGCGTTCGCTTCATTGATGCTCAGCACCACTTCGGCAATGTAGGGCACCTCGGCGATCTCGCGCAGCATCCGAGGCAGTGCTTTTTTTGAGAACTCCGAAAAAAGGGCGGGCAGCAGCAGGCACAGCGGGTGGCTCTGCACCCAGCCTGTCAGCTCTTGTTCACGCGCCGAAGGATCGCCGTTGACGAGGTGATGCAGGGTGGGGAGGCGGGCGTGCTGATAGAAGTCTGGCATGGAGTGCTAGCGAAGTCTCCTCCTACTGTCCACACTCCGAGGGCGCAAGCGTGAGCCACGTATGGCCGTGTGGAAAGTAGGTAGCCGCGCCTCTGCCGCCAAAACGCAAAACAGCCGGAGGGCTAATTGCCTCCGGCTGCTCTGTGGTTGGTGGAAGATGTTTGAAACCTAGCTCGCCTACGCGGCTTTGGTTTGCTTTTCCTGCTTGGGCTTACCGCGCCAGGTGGGCTTATGCTTGTCGAGGCCAGCGATGGCTTGCTCGACGATAGCCTTGAAGGCGTCGGCATCAGTCACCGCGAGATCGGCGAGAACCTTGCGGTCCATCTCGATGCTGGCAGCCTTGAGGCCTTCGATGAAACGGCTGTAAGTGAGGCCGAGGGGGCGGGCAGCAGAATTGATGCGCTGCACCCACAGGTTGCGGAAGTTACGACGGCGCACCTTGCGGTCGCGCGTGGCGTAGGTCATGGCTTTCCGGACGGCGTCCTTCGCATAACGGAAATGCGTGGAACGGAATCCGCGGAAGCCTTTTGCCTTGGCTAGCGTCCGCTTGCGGCGGCGACGACTGGCGGCGGCGTTTGTTGCTCTTGGCATGTTGTCTCGTGTCTATGAACAGATTGTTGTTATGAATGCGATCTCCGGTCTCGTCTGTTCACAGACCCCGCGAGGGGCCAGACCGGTGGATCGTGGTGCTACGGAGAGCACCTTGATGGGAAGATCAACCCCAAGGCATGTTTGCCTTGATTGCCTTCACATCGACTTCCGCCACTAAGACGGCCTTACCCAGAGAGCGTTTAAGTTTGCGACTCTTGCCCTGGAGAAGGTGGCGCTTGCCTTGACGGCGGCGCAACACTTTACCAGTGCCAGTGATTTTGAATCGCTTGGACACTGCTTTTCTGGTTTTTGCTATACCTGCGTTTTTGGACATAGGAGGGCGGCGAGTGTATTGAGCTTGTCCAGTTCGGCAAGGTGTTTCTCAACTTGCTTGGACTTGTTTCTCCAGGCTCCACCTTGCGGTTCTACCGCAGCTTGCCCTATCGATTATTGCCGTTTTTACGGAAGTAATCGTCGCGCATCCGACGCAGTTCATCCAAGCGCGTGCTGAGTGCATTTTTCTCGTCCGCCTTAGCCCGAATAAACGGGTTGTTGGTGCCATAGCTCCGCCACGGTCCCGCTGGGATTTCGTTGAGATCGACAAAGCGCCAGTCGCACTTGGCACCACTTTTCATCCCCAAATAATCGCGCACTGAAGGGGATATATCGAGGCCAGCACCATTGTTGTTGGGGTTTTTGGGCCGAGCCGAGCCGAAGACATACGCCACATCATCCGTGACGAAGGGGCCGCAGTCTTCCCACTGCGCGTAGCACACCCGGTTGCCGTAACGAATCGCCAGCCATTGGCCTTTGAGCACCGTCTTGCCATGCTTGGTAAAGCGTTGGTTGAACCAGGGAATAAAGGCCTTGGCGTCAGGTTTAGTCGAGTTGTAGTCGAGCACATCGTTGTAGGGCAGGGCGATGTAAAAGGGGTTTTGTTTGGGCAGGAACGCAGCGGGTGTGTACCCTGTCGTCCGCTTGGCCGGATCGGGGTCATCGTAGCCGCCGTAGCTGGTCTTCCATGCTGTATCCCAGGAGCTTTTATCATTCGGCGTGGGGTTGTTTTCCGTCGGCTCCTCGCCAATCCAAAACACCGTCGCCACGATGTCAGTCTTCCACGGATAGCGCGAGTATGTCGTGCGAGGCATCGTCGGCGCGAAGACATGTGGCACGCTCACCGCGCTAGGCGAAGTCGCCAAGGGCAGCCCAGGGCTGGGTGCCGTAGGCCGGGCAAGCCCCCCCGTCACCGCGCTAGCGGGAGCCGTCTGCGCCGTCATAAACTCAGCCGTGCCAAGCACTAGGCTGACAGCAAAGACGAAAATACGTGCTGGAAAATAGACGGGCATGTGGCTGGGAAAGCAAAAAAGTGGCCGCAAGTCTAGTCGATAAACCGCCCCAAGATCAACCATTTCCATGATTCAGAGGAACGAGCTAACACTGAGTATGTCTCGCGATTGAAACGTTAAAAATGGCATCCCAGTGTCCCGTGGCGGCAGGGCAAAAGCTCAAGAGGATTATGGCCTCTGCGGCCTTTCCGCGAGGTACTCACGCACCGCAGCGGCGAGGCTGGCACCCACGGCGCGGTAGCCTTCGGTGGTGCTGTTTTTGTAATTCCAGATCGTCTCCAGGCATAGGCTCACGGTGTGCGGATTGCCATTCATGCTGACCCAATTGGCGCTGATCTGACGCCAGAGTGGATGGTAGCTTGGCCCCGTCGTCTTGGGTTTACTGCTCATGGGAATCAGGGGCTTGATCTTGCTGATGCGTGCGTAGGCCAGCTCGATGAAGCGATCACGCAGGCCGATCATCGGCTCCTGCAACGCAGTGCTTTCGAGGGTGTAGAAAAAGGTGGGATCCCCCGGCGCGGGATTGTGCAAATCGAGAAAGACATCCATGCGGCCAGCTTTGATCAGGCCACTCACGGTCTTCTGCGCGGCGGTGACTTCGTTCCAATGCGGCTGCGCTGACCAGTCGCGATTGTGGTCTTGTGGCTGTGCGTCTTTACCGCCGTTGCCCGTCGCGGTGTTGTCGATGTCCATGATAGGCACCAGGAAAATCTCTGCGTTCTGCCGAAGCCAGGCCGCGTCGGCATCATCGCTGAGCAGCCATTCGCCGAAGCCCTGTGCTACCCAGCTTGATCCGCTTTCCCACGCGTGTTGCCGCGCCTGCACCCACACGGCAAAGCGCTGCGCGGTGGCCCTCTCGCCCTCCTGCACATGCAGCATGGGCACGCTACGACCTTCGCGTGAGCGACACAGCTCCATGGCCTTCGCATGAGGCGACTTCTCGCTCATCGCCTGCACAAACGCCGTCGCCGTGCTCGGCGTGTAAGGCGGCCCCCACGCCACGAACACGGACGCCGCACCGGGCTTCAGCGTGTAGATCATCACATCGCCATCCTTCGTGCCTTTCTCCGTGTGCCGCCAAGTTTTGCCATCGGTAGAAAACGTCGCCATCTCCGGCATCGCCCAAGACGATGCGAGCGGCTTCGCCAGTGGCCCGCCTGGCACCGCAGTCGTCGCTGTTGAGCCATGCAAGCGCAGCAGGATCGTCTCGCCCGGCGTGATGCCCTTCACCTTAAAATACCACCAACAAGGCCACCCGCGCATCGGATCACCACCCGGCCTAAAGCTGATGCGATGCGCGGCATCGTCGATCTCGACACCACTGACGGAAGCGCCCTCGAAGTCGGACTCAACGGTCAACGCGTGCGCACTGGCGAGGCAGAGGAGGAGGGAGGCGAGCGCGAGCAGGATCTGTTTCATGGGCTTTTCTGGGGAACGATTGGGGTGGGCCGTGTGCGTGTTAGCAGTTCCTGGTTCAGCGCTAGGCGCTCGATGTTGATTCGATCCACTTCTTCATGGGCGAGGCCGGGGGTTTTTAGCTTGGCGGTGGCTTGCTGTACGGCGCGTTGCAGGCGCACGATGTCCAGGTTTTTCAGCGCGTCCTCCGCCTCGGGGATGCCGCCAGCAAATCGGGTGCGTGCGAGCAATTGTGTGAAGGCGGTCTCTTCCTCGGGAGCCAGCGTGGCGAAGAACGTCGAGCGTGCGGCCTCGTCCTCGGCGTCGAAACTGGAGCGCCACACGCGCTCCAGCAGCGTCGTGCCGCGCAGCGCATTTAGCAGCGGCAGCATGTCCTGCTCGCGCAGCCATTCGAGCACTTCGGCCTTGGTTAATGCCATGCCAGCGAGCCACAGCGCAGGTTTCTCCTGCGCGGCGAGCAATTGCTTGGCCGCGTCGGCACGGGTCATGGGCGCGGGCTCGTGGGTGCTGCCGACTTGCTTTACCAGCGGGTTCTTGCGCTGCTCCTCGGCGGCACGTTGCTGGCGTTTGATGAAGACGGCGACTTGCTTGCGAAACGCATCCTCGCCCACGCCGAGCTGTGCGGCATGGCTACGAATCATCAACTCACGCGCCGACACGCTGGGGTTCATCGCAATGTCCACGGCGATCTTCTCGATCAGCGAGACTTGCTGGCTCAGGTTGTTGCCCATCGTCGCCTGTTTGTGTGTGATCTGGAAGTCGAGGAAGTCTGCCGCCTTGGCGATGAAGCTGCGGAAAACATCCGCGCCCTGGCTTTTGATCAGCGAGTCCGGGTCTTCGCCCTTGGGCAGCGTCGCGACCTTCACCGTGAAACCCGCCGGGGCGAGGATCTGATAGGAGCGCTCGGCAGCCTTGAAGCCAGCACTGTCCGCGTCGAAGCACAGCACCACTTCCTGCGCGTGGCGTTTGAGCATTCTCACATGATCCTCGGTGAAGGCTGTGCCCTGTGACGCGCAGACGTTATGCACCCCGGCCTCGTAGGCGGTGACGAGATCGAGTTGGCCCTCCAGAACGATGGCGTAGCCTTCCTTGCCGATGGCTTTTTTGCTCTTGTCGAAGCCGAACAACATTCTGCCTTTGGTGAAGATAGGCGTCTCCGGCGAGTTCACGTACTTGGCCTTTTCGCCTGGCGCGAGTGCCCGCCCGCTGAAGCCGATGCACTCGCTCGTTTCATTGCGCAGCGGGATCATGAGCCGATTACGGAAGCGCGGGTACTTCCGCCCATTGTCCGTCTCCCCAAAGATGCCCGCACGAACCATCACGGCCTCGCTGTACTTGTGCTCGGCGGCCCACTGGCGCATGTAGATGTCCTGCTCAGGCGCATAGCCGAGCAGCCAGTTTTTCGCCACGGTGGAGGTAATGCCGCGCGACTTCAGATAATCGCGAGCAGGCGCGGCCACGGCGTGTTTCAGCAGCAGCGCGTGGAGGAACTGCGCCATCTCTTCATGCACGCGCTTCAGCAGCGAGCGCTCCTTGGCCTCGCGCTCAGTGTTGGCATCCCACACCTCTTCTTGAATCACGATGCCAGCCGCTTCGGCCAGTTTTCGCACCGCCTCGGGGAAGCTCAGCCCCTCCTGCTCCATCACGAAACCAATCGCCGTGCCGCCCGCGCCACAGCCGAAGCAGTGGTACGAGTTCCGCGACTGGCTAACGGAAAACGAAGGCGACTTCTCGGTGTGGAAAGGGCACAACCCCGACCAGTTCGCGCCCGACTTCTTGAGCTTCACATAACGGCTGATCAGCACCACGATGTCGGTGGCGGCAAGGACTTGCTGAACGGTTTCGTCGGGGATGCGTGACATGGTCGGAGGGCGGACGCCCATCATGCCCCGCGATCTGAAAAAGGAAAGCCAGAGCGCAGTGCTACACGCGATGTGGCTGTATCGCCTTGCGGGTTGACGGGGCACGAGCAGGTCTTTGACGACAAGACCCTCACCTCACTTTTTCAATCCAACCAGTTTTCCACGCGTAGTCCTGGAACTTTCTCAAAATGCACCAAGTTGCGGGACAGCAGCAGGGCATCATGCGAAAGGGCGATGGATGCGATTTTCAAATCCATCGTGCCAATGCGAATGCCAGCGTCCTTGAGCCGATGAAAGACGGTGGCTGCATCCTCATCAAAGGCCAGAATCACCAAGTCATTCAGCATCGCGAAACTATGCTGGAACTCCCGAACATCTGGCTACTTCCCCTCGGAGTTAGCCTTTTCTCTCCACTCCGCTCCCAGCCTCATGGCCTCGCGGAATGAACGATCCCCTTTCGCCTTGCCAGCGATGGCCTGCCACCCACCCTTCGTTCCACTGGGGGCAAATTGCTTGGCCAAAGCGGCCAAACGTGCGCTCTGTACAATCGGCTGCGGGTCTTTGCTCATCGTGCTCATGGCGAAAGAGTGCCATTGCAGCAGGTGCCACGCAATGATCATCTCGACGGCATCGACACCCGTTCTTACCTGAAGCTGCTTTTGCTTGAGCCCGAGTCTGCTGCCGTGCAGGCCGCCGTAGCGCTAGAACCCTACGTGATCATCTCAACCCTTGCCGAACGCGAAGCGGAATCCCAACTTCGCGCTGAACTCTTTGGCGGTGGACTCACCAAGCGAGAGCACCAACGCACGCTTGTCAAAATGCAAGCCATGCTCACCTATGATCCTTTCGAGCAACGCCCTCTCGCAGGCTTCGTGTTTGTGACGGCTCTCGCCCAGCTACGCCGTGCTCCCCAGATCCATTGCCGCTCGCTAGATCGGCTCCACCTCGCCGCGATGGAAGGCATGGGACTGCGCCGACTGAAGACCCATGATGCCAAGCCATGATGCCAAGCAAACCAAAACTGCGAAAGCCTTGGGCTTTGAGGTGATGACGCCGATGTGATAGATGGGCAGATCATTTCAGAGAAGACGCATTGCCTCCTTGCCGCCTTTGCCCGAATAACCACTAAGGCTTAGCGCCCGACTCGCCATAAAGCACAGTCATTAATTCGCGGGAAAGCTTTTCCGCTTCCGCGATTTGATTGGGCGTTAATTTGACCTCCAAAGATGTTTTCACAGGCTTGAATTCGCGAGAGAGTTTTTGTGCTTCCTCGATTTGATTGGGCGTCATTTTGGCTTCCAAAGATGTTCTCAATCGCTTTGCATCTTCCCTGCCCGGTGCCGCACTCAAATTAGCCCACTTGTATGCCTCCACAGCGTCCCTGGGTATTCCGTTTCCGCTGGCACAGGCTGCGGCAAGATAATACTGAGCCTGACTGTCCCCTTGTTCTGCTGCTTTGCGATACCATGCTACAGCCTGTAAGGCATCCTTGAGCACACCTGAACCACTCATAAAGTTAAAGCCGAGGTATAGCTGTGCAGGCGCGTAGCCTTGTTCTGCTGCTTTGCGAAACCATTTCACTGACTCAATTTCATCCTGGGCCACGCCCGCACCATTGGCGTAGGCGACTCCTAGATTGACTTGAGCAGTCTCATCGCCTTGAACTGCTGCCTTGCGATACCATTTCACTGATTCAACCTCATCCTTGCCCACGCCCGCACCATTGGCGTAGGCGACTCCAAGTCTGGCTTGAGCATCTGCATTGCCTTGATCTGCTGCCTTGCGACACCATTTCACCGATTCAACCTCATCCTTGGCCGCGCCATCGCCCTTGGCGTAGGCGACTGCTAATTCGCGTTGAGCAGGCGCGTGGCCTTGTTCTGCTGCTTTGCGAAACCATTTCACCGCTTCAACAAAATCCTTGGCAGTGCCCGCACCATTACCGTAGCCGACTCCTAAATTAAATTGAGCTTGCGCATCGCCTCTATCTGCTGCCTTGCGATACCATTTTACCGATTCAACCTCATCCTTGGCCACGCCCTCACCACCGTAGTAAGCCCATCCTAGCATGAATTGAGCCCGCGCATCGCCTTGATCTGCGGCTTTGCGATACCATTTAACCAGTTTAATCTTATCATCTGCCCCTCTCGTGCTCTCGTAATAGGCTGAATTAGTGAGCATGCTTTTGGCGCGAGCGTCGCCACTCTCCGCCTTGGTTATTAACTTATCGACCTCAGATGTCGCAGGAGCGACAGCCTTGTTCAATTGCACTTCAGGATTTGGTGCAGCCAGTTCAACGCCAATGACGAGTTGGGTGGCAGGGGCGAGCACGATCCAGCAAAGAAGGAGGAGCAACAGCGGGAGGTTTTTTGTCATAGCCCGCAAGGCTGTCAGGAATCCTGTGGATCGTCAAGCGCTGGCGTTGGAGGCAAGCATTCAACGACCAAACAAACGCGTTTGTGCTCCCGAATGAGTGCATCGACCGACACATCTGTAAAGCCGCGTACAATTATGCGACCACCCCCACCCCCAAGGGAGGCCAGCGTCTTGTTCAATGCGTCATTCGGGACAGACACGCTGCCCAGAAAGCTACCGAACCATCCGCGACTGCTGCTATCTCAAGCTCTACATGGGGGTGGAAAATGACGCATTTTTAACTTGCGGCAACCTATCTTAAACAAATGACAACACCGTGATCATTCCCTCTATTTGCTTCCGGGTATCTGCATCAAAAACAGTGCCATGCGCTTTTAGATAATTACAAAACTCCATGCAATGAGGTAATGCCTTTGCAAGATATTTGGCATAGGGGAATGAAGTTACCTCTTGGCCAACTTGCTGTTCGGAAAGATGCGCTAAATGTTTGTTTATTAACCGCTTGCTATCAGGCTCGAAAATTTGTTCTTTAATGCCGAATCCTGGAAAATCATCAGTATGAAGATTGTCTTTATATCGAGTTAGGTCGCAGAAAAATTCGTCCAGCTTACGCAAGCTCATGATGCTAGCATCGCCGGTAGCTGTTCTCATAGCATTCATGATTTCCTCTGTGCAATTGTCGGCATTTATACCTGCCGTCTTTCGTATGGACTGGCCGATGAAAGTCTCCCAGAATGCATGCGAGAGCATAATGTTTATTTCCCGAAATATGCAGTGTATTGCACCACATTGGAATTGAGGAGTTCTAAACGCTAACGGAGGGTTTGAATTTGGGTTTGCCATTTCGATACCGACGATAGCATACCATCGCTATCGCGCGGCAAATGAAACCGCCAGGTGCTTGCGTTGGGCGCGGCAGCGTCGTGGAGTGCGGTGGCAGAGACGCCAGGGGCGTCGGCGACATCGCTGTCTTCGGAGGGGTGGGTGCTCGGTGTGACGGGGCAAAAGGGAACGCGGAGTTTGGCAGGTAGGGGGCAAGTCGGCGAACGCAATTTCGAGCCGCTAAAACTCGACGAGGTTCATCACTCGTTGGAGGTCTAGTTTGTCATCACCCTCGTAGTCCTCCAGCGCTGCCAGAGCTGGGGCGATGATCTCCTTTTTCACGTTGATAGGGTGGCCATAAAGCAGTGGCCAGAGGCGTTCGGTATTGGCATGGAAGGCTGACTTTTCACCGCCGAGGTTCAGTCTAAAAAATCCCGGCACGTCGCGAATTCGTGCGATGAGATCGCGCTCGGTAGGGCGGATGAGTTCGAAAGCCGAGAGGTCTTTCTTTTCGAGCCGATGGAGTTTGCCGATCAGGATGTCCAGTGGCGCTGGAAATACGAAGGTCACGTTCCTTACTTGATGTTTCTGGGCTCGCGGCTGCCAGTCGCTACCGGCCTTGAAAACCCAACTGGGGGTAAGCTCGATATAGAAGGCCGACTGGCCCTTTCCGAGTCCATGCCGTGTGATGCAGTCCTTGACGACCTGTGCCTCATCAGGCTGCCCGCCTCCAAGTTGGGATACGTAGAGGTCCACGTCTGCACTTACATGGCTAGCATCAACGTAGAGCGAGATTGGAGCTGAACCAAAAACCACCACCTCAAAATGTCGGTCAGGTTTATCTTCAGCGAGAAGATCGGCAAGCTGCTGAAGTTTGCGTCCAGCACGGGTCGTCCAATCTGGCTCGCTAAAATTCATGAACCTGCGGCAAGTCTCCGCTGCAAGTTTCGCAAGCGTTCAGCCCTGCCGCCTAGAATTGAAGCTCGGGCTTGGTCGAGTAGCCTTAGCGACACACCTTCGTCGGCGCTAAAGTGTCTAGCGAGTGCCACGTAAATGGGTTTTGCTTGGATAGATGGGCTCAATTGAACCCTCGCGACGATGCGCGCGCGCTTCCAGTACCAAGCAGCGTCGTGCCGCGCTGTCGCAGGTATTTTGAGATAAACAGAAGCTGGAATCATGCACACACTTTATCTGTGACCTCGCTTGCTGCTACCACAAATCCACTCGCTCGAATAGCGGGGGGCAGGCCGAAGGCGAGGGCGGGCGGCTGTGCAGGTGGTTTTGCAGGATGGGGACGATGCCGGGGTGCGGATCGTTTTACATCATGCGTGCGATGAAGGCCCTCAACTTGCAATTTCCACCACCAGCACGGATGAAAGTGTATGACCTTCGACCTCACTGCTGAGCACCGCGAGCACGCTTACATGATCCTCGCCGGGCTTGTTACGCCTCGGCCTATCGCGTTGACGACGACGGTCGATGAGCACGGGCGGGTGAATGCGGCACCGTTCAGCTTTTTCAACGTCCTGGGTGACTCACCGCCCATCGTGGGTCTTTGCCCTGGGGATCGCTCGCCGGGCGTGCCGAAGGACACGGCGCGGAACATCCGACTGACGCAGGAGTTCGTGGTGAATCTCGTCGATGAAGCCATCGCGGAGCCGATGAATCGCTGCGCGGCGACGCTGCCGCCGGGTGAAAACGAATTGCAACACGCAGGTCTCACGGCTGTGACCAGCGATATCGTGCGCCCGCCGCGCATTGCCGAGGCCCCCGCGAGCCTGGAGTGCCGCTGCCACAG
Source organism: Verrucomicrobiota bacterium (assembly GCA_031411235.1). Taxonomy (GTDB): domain Bacteria; phylum Verrucomicrobiota; class Verrucomicrobiia; order Verrucomicrobiales; family Verrucomicrobiaceae; genus JANOAR01. The sequence goes on from JANOAR010000146.1 coordinate 42,488, forward strand.
CATCATCGAAATCGGCGACAACCGGCTGATCATCGGCGAGGTGCTGCGCGTGCATGTGCGCGACGGCGTCTTCGACACCGAGACATGGCTGGTGCGCCCCGGCAGCTATGCGCCCATCGGCCGGATGCAGAGCCCGCACTGGTACTGCCGCACGACGGAGATGTTTGAAATGCGCAGGCCGAGGTGAACGTGTTTACCGTTACCGTGATGGCCCGGGTTTCAATTCAGCCGAGCCTTCTTCGGCGCAAAATTTGTTTCATGTGAACAATCGTCACCACCTGAAGCTCTTCCTGATCGAAACCAAAGATGATCCGGTAGCCGTCTTGGTGAATCTCCCACAAACCACAGTCTGCAAACTCATGAACGGGATGCCCGAGCGTTGGCATTTGGGACACATACTCAACTCGCTCAACTATCCGGCCAATTAACAGTTGAGCGTAGTGCTCGGAGTCTCTGCTGATGAAATCTCGAATCCCCATCAAGTCCATGCGGGCCTGTGCAGACCAAACAATAGTCATGATGCGAGGCCGAATTCTTGGCGGATTGCTTTGTGCTCATGTTTCCTCCCAGCCTGCAAATCCGCTAGGCCGCGATCAATCTTTTGGCGCACAAAAATTTGATACATCAGGTCTTCCCAAGAGGCGGATTCTGGCAGGTCGCGTACGATGAGCGAAGCTGCCACTTTAATGCTGGGTTGCTGGAGTTTTGAAGCTGGCATGGGGGCATTGAAGCAGAACGTCTAGCGCTTCGCAATGTGATCGTACGCCCGTACCAGTGGCGTGGCGTTGGATTTGCTGTCCTTCCACAGTGTTGCCTCACTCCCACTCGATGCTCGCGGGCGGCTTGGTGCTGATGTCGTAGAGCACGCGGTTGATGCCTTTGACGGAGTTCAGTATTTTATTGCTCGCGGCACGCAGGACTTCATACGGCAGCTCCACCCAGTCGGCGGTCATGGCGTCTTCGCTGACGACGGCGCGTAGGCTGATGGCGGCTTCGTAGCTGCGTTCGTCGCCTTTGACGCCGACGGTTTTCACGGGCAGCAGGGCAGCGTAGGCTTGCCAGACTTTTTCATACTGGCCGCTGCGGCGCAGTTCATTGATGAAGATGTCGTCGGCATGGCGAGTGATGGTGAGTTTTTCCTCGGTGATCTCGCCCGGCACACGGACGGCGAGGCCGGGGCCGGGGAAAGGATGACGCCACAGGGCTTCGTGCGGGATGCCGAGGGTGGCACCGAGGGCGCGGACTTCGTCTTTGAAAAGCTCGGCGAGGGGCTCCAGGACTTTGCCTTGGGCCTTGAGATCCATGATGCGATCGACGCGGTTGTGGTGCGTCTTGATTTTGCTGGCGATGCTGCCGCTGGTGGCGCTCTCGATGACGTCGGGGTAGAGCGTGCCTTGGGCGAGCAGCTCCACGTTGTCTGCTGCGCCCCAGAACACGTCGATGAACATGTTGCCGATGATTTTGCGCTTCTGCTCGGGGTCAGTGACGCCGCGCAAGGCGGTGAGGAAGCGCTCGCTGGCGTCGATGGTTTCGATGGGCACGCCGACTTCTTTAAACTGTGCCTGCACCTGGGCGGTCTCGTTGAGGCGCATGAGGCCGTTGTCGATGTAGATGGCGCGTAGCTTCACGCCAGCACGCTGGAGCAGCACGGCGAGCACGGTGCTATCGACACCGCCAGAGACGCCGCAGATGACTTCGCGGTTGCCCACGTCGGTCTTTATTTGCGCGAGCATCTGGTCCTTGAAGGCGATGATGTCGAACCTCGCCAGCTTCGCGCCGGTGTGGGTGAGGAAGTTGCGCAGCATCGCGGTGCCCTCGTGCGAGTGCGTCACCTCGGGATGAAACTGGATGCCAAAGCAGCGCTCGCTCCATTGCAGCGCGACGGGCACGCCGTCTTCATTGGTGGCGATGGCGCGGGTTGTTGGCGAGAGATTGGAGCAGGTGTCCGAGTGGCTCATCCACACCTGGGACTCATGCGAGATGCCGTGGAAAAGGGGTGAGTCGGGGGCGCTGACGACCAGTTTCGCCGGGCCATACTCGCGGGTGTGGCCGGGCTTCACGGTGCCGCCGTGTTTGATGTTGAGAAGCTGCATCCCGTAGCAAACGCCGAGCACAGGCACGTCGAAGGCCATGAGTTTTGCGAAGTCCACATCCGGCGCATCCACCTCTGACGTGCTGCGTGGCCCGCCGGACAAGATGATCGCGCCCGGTGCCTTCAGTTCACCCAGCCGCGCTGGCGGATAAAGGTGCGACATGAAGCCCAGCTCGCGCACGCGGCGCACGATGAGCTGGCTATACTGCGAGCCGTAGTCGAGCACGGCGACTTCTCCTGGGGTGGGCTGGTTCATGAAAAAAGGGGGGTAAAAGGGGAGGGCGATACTGGCAAGGCCGGGGCTGGCTGTCGAATGGGAATGCGATGGAATCACGTCTCACTCAGAGCCAAGCGATGCCTCACGGCTACTTATTTGGCGGCCCATTGGCCACTTGCCGCCGCACGGTTTTGCCTTGGTTCATGAGGTCATCGCGCTCTAGGCCTGTGAGCTGTTGGATGCCGCGCAGGAAGCGCATGAGCACCAGCATCATGATGACCATGAGCGGGATGCTGATGATGATGGTGCCGCCCCAGTTGAGGGTGCCGATGGCCTGCACGTAGGCTTCGCTGCCGGGTTGCTTGCCAGTGAGCAGATACATGGCGAGGGCAAAGTTGAGCACGGCAGACAGCAGCATTCCAAAGCCGAGACCGAGCGAGGCACGCCACAGGAGGTGCTGGTAGCCCGCTTGTTTTTCGTCGGTATCGAGGCTGGCACGCAGCACGGGCTCATTGATGAGGTGCGGCTGCATGAGCATGGCGACGACGAGGGGCTTGGGCCCCCAGCGGTGGCTCAGGGGGAAGGCGAGGCCGATGAGCACGGGCACGCTGACTTCTTTGATGGCAAACCAGAAGGCGCTCAGGTTCAGCAAACCCAGGCCACCGGTGATGATGACGGCGACGAGTCCGACGATGGAAAAGAAGTTCAGCCCGGCCTTCGTGACCCAGCAGTAGATGCCCCAGCCCAGGGGCAGGAGCATCGCGACCATGAGCGCCCAAAAGGGGCCAAGCCTGTCCGCATTGCTCAGCCACTCCAACGCCATTGAAGGGGCGATGACGGTGAGCGCGAGGTCGAGGAGAGGGTTGGGCGGTGGACGATGCACTGCGGTTTAAACGGTGCCGAAGATCGTCCTGCCCGTGGAGCGCAAGTCATCACAGGCGGTCTTGAGGCGATTGCACAGGCCGATTTCGCCCTTCTTCAAATAACCGCGTGGGTCGTAGATTTTCTTGTCGCCGACTTCGCCGTCGATCTTCAGCACGCCGGCGTAGTTGGCCAGCATGTGGTCGGCGATGGGGCGGGTGAAGGCATACTGCGTATCGGTGTCGATGTTCATTTTGATGACGCCGTAAGCGAGGGTCTCGCGGATTTCCTCCAGCGGTGTGCCGCTGCCGCCGTGGAAGACGAGATCCATGAGCGCTGCGGCACCGTGTTTGTCGGTGACGGCTTTTTGGCCATCGCGCAGGATGGTGGGCTTCAGCTTCACGGCACCGGGTTTGTAGGCTCCGTGGACGTTGCCGAAGGTGGCGGCAAACATGAAGCGACCGAGCGGGCTGAGCGCTTCATACACGGCGAGCATGTCCTCGGGGGTGGTGTAGAGCTTGTCGTTGGAGACGCCGCTGGTGTCGTGGCCGTCCTCCTCACCACCAACGACGCCAGCTTCGACTTCGAGGATGATTTCATTCGCGGTGCATTCGTTCATCAGCGCGATGGAGGTTTCGATGTTCTTCTCCAGAGGCAGCTCGGAGCCGTCGAACATGTGGCTGTTGAAGAGGTTGCCTTGGCCTGCGGCACGGCGCTCTGCGGTGGCGGCGATGAGGGGTTTTAGGAACTTATCCACGTTCTTCGGGTGGCAGTGGTCGGTGTGCAGGGCGACGAGGATGTTGTAGCGCTTGGCCAGGGTATGCACGGCTTCAGCGAGCACGATGGCACCCAGCGCCATGTCTTTAACCGAGGTGCCCGAGGCAAATTCACCGCCGCCGGTAGAGACTTGGATGATGCCGTCACTCTTGCTCTCGGCAAAGGCTCGCAGCGCACCGTTGATCGTGGGCAGCGAGGTGACATTGATCGCTGGGTAGGCGTAGTCGCCCTTCTGGGCGGCATCGAGCATGGCACGGTATTGGGCGGGTGTGGCGACGGGCATGGTGTGTGAGTGTGGAGCTAGGGGAAAGGCCAGCACGCTCCAGGTGGAGGCGCGATGGGGGCGGGCATAGGAGCACGGTTCGAGGCGAGTGCAACCGCACGAAACATGCCAGACTAAGCGCAGTCTTCGCGATCAGCTGTCGGGGGGATAAGGGGCAAGGAACAAGGAACAAGGGATAAGGGATAAGGGGAGTGCCTTTGGGTGTGATCTTCGTTAGATGGGCGGTGATTTTGGATTCAAGCGCGAAGCCACTCCCCTTATCCTTTGTTCCTTGCCCCTTATCCCTCTCAGCTCGCTCTGCTATCACGCCCGAATTGCGAAGAAACCTCACGCCAATCTCGCCGCCAACCATTCCACGGCCTGGGCCAGGGCTTTGGCCCGGTGGCTGAGGGCGTTTTTTACCTCGGCAGGCAAGATGCCAAAGCTGTCCTCATACCCCTCAGGGACGAAGAGCGGATCGTAACCAAAGCCTCCCCCGCCTTGCTCCTCCCGAAGGATGCGCCCCTCCACGCTGCCGCTAAACACGGCCTCTGTGCGCCCCTCGCGAGCGATGGCCATGCAGCAACGAAAGCGAGCGCTGCCGCCGTCGCGCTTGCCTTGCGCGAGTGCCGCCAGTTCGCGCAGCAAGTGCTGGCGGTTGTCGGCATTGCTCGCGCCGACACCGGCGTATCGCGCAGAGATGACGCCTGGTGCGCCACCCAGGGCATCGACTTCCAAGCCCGAGTCATCGGCGAGTACCCAGCGCCCAGGCAACGCCGCGCTGGCGGCTTCGGCTTTGATCCTGGCATTGGCTTCAAAGGTGTCGCCATCCTCTTCCGGCGAGGTGAGCTGGGGATGCGCTCGCAGATCTTCCACCTGCCAACCCAGGGGCGCGAGCATGGCTTGAATTTCTTCCGTTTTATGGGCGTTGGCAGTGGCGACGAGCAGCAGGTGTGGGGTCATTGAAGGGCGCGAGGTTGGGGATTGAGGAGCCTGAAGACCGGCCTTGCCTCGCCCTTCACATCTCACGCACGATCTCTGAGTCAAATAACGTTCTCCACCAACCATGCTCCGTACATTCCTCATCTCTCTCGTCATCCTGCCGCTAGGCTTACACGCCGCCGAACCCGCGACCCACTGGTACAAGGGCAATACACACACCCATACTTTATGGAGCGATGGCAATGATTTCCCCGAGATGGTCTGCGACTGGTACCAGAAACATGGCTACCAATTCCTCGCGCTGAGCGACCACAACATCCTCCACACGCACGAGGTCTGGATGAGTGAGGACGGGATCAAGAAGCGCCAGAAGGCTCTCGGCAAGACAGCGGTCGAAAAATACCGCGCCCGTTTTGGCGAGGCCTGGGTGCAGTCGCGCCCCTTGGAAAAGGGCACGGGCAATGAGCTGCGGCTGCGCAAGCTGGAGGAGTATCGCAGCATGTTCGAGAAGCCTGAGGGCTTCCTCCTCGTGCCTGCCGAGGAGATCAGCGCCAGCTTTGGGAAAGTGCCGCTGCACTTGAATGCCTTGAACATCGCCGAGGAACTGAAACCGCTGAAAGCCGACTCCATCGTCGCGACGCTGCGAGCCAATCTGGTGGCCGTCGCTGAGCAAGAAAAGCGGCTCGGCCAGCCCATCCTCGTGCATGTGAATCATCCCAACTTCCGCTACGCCCTCACGGCTGAGGACATGGCCCAAGCGCTGGAGGAGCGCTACTTCGAGATCTACAATGGCCACCCGATGATCAACTACGCAGGCGATGCTACGCACGCTGGCAATGAAGCCCTGTGGGACATCGCGAATACCCTGCGCCTGACGAAACTCAACGGCCCCCTCCTCTATGGCATGGGCACCGACGACTCGCACCATTACCATGGCGAAGACAGCTCCCCAGGCCGTGGCTGGGTGATGGTTCGGGCTGCGAAACTCGATGCCGCAAGCCTCATCGCCGCGATGCGTGCGGGCGATTTTTATGCCAGCTCTGGTGTCACGCTGGAGGACATGGGCTTCGCCAACAACACGCTGACGCTGCGCATCAAAGGCGAGCCGGGCGTGACCTACACCACCCGCATCGTCGGCACGCCCAAAGACTACGACGCCACGACCACCGAAGTGACGATGCCGGAAGGCGATAGCCACACCACGCGGCTCACCTACTCGGCGGATGTCGGCAAAACATTCACCACGGTGTCGGGCACGGAAGTGAGCTATAAACTCACGGGCAAGGAACTCTATGTGCGAGCCGTCATCACCAGCACCAAGCCGCATTGGAATCCCTCATTCCCTGGGCAGACGGAGATGGCCTGGACGCAGCCTGTGAAGTGAGTCGCGAGTTATCCACAGCGCAAAGGCCGTGCCGCCGGGCTTGCATTCAGCGCTCGCCCCGGCATGGCTCTCGCCTCGAAATGATCGCGCTCACATGACACTCCTTTTTCAACTCCGAGGCGAGCTGTGGAAGCTCTTTGCCCGCAAGCGCACCTACATGGGCTTCATCGTCTTCCTGGTGCTGGAGGGCATCATCCTGACGCTGTTCCAAGTGAAGGGCGCGGATGGCTTCAAGCGCATCATCACCCAACGCGGCGAGGCTTTTGAAACCTATTACTCAGCGCTGACGCTGGGCTTCATCATCCTGCAAATTTCGATCTTCCTGCTCGGCTCACTTTACGTCGCCTTGGTCGCTGGGGACATCGTGGCAAAGGAGAGCGAGGATGGCCATCTGCGGCTGCTGCTCGCTCGCCCCATCAGTCGGCTGCGGCTGCTGGGCCTGAAGTATGTGGGCTGCTTGGTCTATGCGTTTTGCCTCGTTCAGTTCATCGCCTGGAGTGCATTTTGCTTGGGCGTCATCGTGCGCGGCTGGGGCGGCGGCTTGTTTGCCTTCGCTCCAAATCTTGGCACGGCGGGCTTCTTCGCTTGGGGCGAGGGCATACAACGTTATGCCATCGGCTCCTGCTTTCTCTCGGTAGCGATGATGACGGTGGCGAGCATTGGCTTCTTTTTTTCCTGCATGAAGATCAAGCCCGCAGCGGCGACCATCTCGACGCTGTCGTACGTGCTCATGGATGGCATTCTGCGCGAGAGCCACTTCATGGATAGCTACCAGCATTTGCTCGTCACCCGCTACATGATCACCTGGGTTCAGGCCTTTGCGGATCCGATCTCGTGGGCTTTTGTGGCCCGCAATTACGGCGTGCTCTTTGGCATCAATGCCAGCCTATTCGTCCTCGGCGCAGCCTACTTTGAATCCCGCGATCTGAAGTCATGACGATCCTCCACACGGAAAAGGAATTGCGCGTGTGGCGGCGCAGCGCGGGTTCGCAACGCATCATTTTGGTGCCGACGATGGGGGCACTGCACGCGGGGCATGTGCATCTGGTGCGCGTCGCTCGCGAGTTGGCAGGCAGCGACGGGCAGGTAGTGGTGACGATCTTTGTGAACCCCTTGCAGTTCGGCCCCAGCGAAGACTTCTCGCGCTACCCTCGCGAGCTAGAGACCGATGCGGCCCAGTGCGCGAGTGCAGGCGCGGACATCATCTTTGCGCCAGCCGTGGACGAGGTCTATGCGGCAGATCGCAGCATCATCATCCTGGAAAAATCGCTGTCGCTAGTGCTCTGCGGGGCCAGCAGGCCGGGGCACTTCGACGGTGTCTGCACGGTGGTGGCCAAGCTCTTCAACTACGTGCAGCCCGACGATGCCGTGTTCGGCAAAAAAGACGCGCAGCAGCTCGCGATCATCCGCCGCCTGGTGCGTGATCTGAACTACCCGCTGACGATCCACGGCATCGACACCGTGCGCGAGAGCGATGGGCTGGCGATGAGTTCGCGCAATCGCTACCTGAGCGCCGAGGAGCGTGCGCAGGCTCCCGCGCTACAAGCCGCATTGCAACGAGTGCGCTCGCTCTGGAGTGCTGGCCAGCGCAGTGTTGAGGCCTTGCTCACCATCGCGCGGGAACATCTCGCCGAGCACGCGCCACTTGGCCGCGTGGACTACCTTTCTCTGGTCGATGCCGCGACGCTGCAACCGATGGCAGATGATGCCGAAGGCGATGCGCTGTGTGCGCTAGCGGTGTTCTTTGGCAAGGCTCGGCTTATTGATAACATCGAGCTGCGCGGCTAAAGGTCATCCGCACCCGCATCATCGCCAGCCTTGGTGCCGCGTAGCTTGGCTTCCACAAAGGCATCGAGATCGCCATCCATAGTCGCGGCGACGTTGCTGGTTTTCTCGCCTGTGCGGTGGTCTTTCACCATCTGATAGGGCTGGAAGACATAGCTGCGAATTTGGCTGCCAAAGCCGATCTCGGTCTTCTCGCCGTACTGGCGGCTCGTTTCGGCTTGGCGCTTGTCTTCTTCGATTTGGTAGAGTTTGGCCTTGAGCATCGCCATGGCTTTGGCGCGGTTCTTTGGCTGCGAGCGCTCCGCCTGGCAGGCGACGATGACGCCGCTGGGGATGTGGGTGATGCGCACGGCGGTCTCCACTTTATTCACGTTTTGTCCGCCTTTGCCGCCAGCTCGGTAGGTGTCCACTTTCAGGTCGTCATCGCGCACGATGATGTCGATTTCTTCTTCACTGTCGGGCGTGACATCCACCGAGGCAAAGGAGGTGTGGCGCTTCTTCGCCGCGTCGAAGGGCGAGATGCGGACGAGGCGATGCACGCCGCGCTCGGCCTGGAGGAAGCCATAGGCGTTCTCGCCGACGATTTCTAAAGTCACCGAGCGAGTGCCGACTTCGTCGCCCGCCATGTGGTCGATGACGGTGACCTTGTAGCCGTGGCGGTCGCAGTAGCGCTGGTACATGCGCAGTAGCATGTCGGCCCAGTCGCAGGCTTCGGTGCCGCCTGCGCCGGAGTGGATGACCATGAAGGCATTGCCACGGTCGAAGGGCCCCGCGAGGAGCAGTTCCAACTCGAAGGCTGCGACGGCACTTTCGAGCGCCTTGTGCTCGGCCTCGACTTCGTGCCAGAACTCGATCTCGCCGAGTTCTTGCGCAGCAGTGAGCAACTCGCCAAAGCCCGCGACGCGGCCTTCGAGAGCGACGAGGGGCTCTAGCTTGCGCTTGATGGAGTTGACGCGATCAACATTTTTTTTGGCCCGATTCTGGTCGCCCCAGAATTCGGGCGAGGCCTGCTGGTGCTCCAGCACATCGAGTTCGGCGGTTAGAGTCGGGACGTCAAAGATACCTCCGAAGCACACTCAGGCGGCCCTTGAGCGCGACGGTGTCATAGGCTTGCAAGTCGGTGAGGATGGTCTTGGGGGTGCGTTCCATAATGGGGGGCCGAGGTTAGCAGGCATGAGGCCACAGGCAAGGGTTTGCAGGCAGGTTCTCATCGTTGCTGTTACTCGGCTTTGATGGCGTTGAGTAACCATTGGAGTTCCGCTTCGATTTCATCGGGCGAGTCCACCGTGCGGCTGATTTCGTCGCGTAGGAGGTCGGCAAATTTAAGCCGCAGACGGTGCAAGTGCTGGCGCAGGGTGCCTTCTGCTACGCCGAGTAGGGCGGCGAGTTCGGGATAGGGCGGCGTGCCCGTTTCTGGGTCGAGATAGGGCTCCAGCGCCAAGGAGGACTCCACGGTTTTTTTGGATTGGAAGCTTTCGCGTAAGCGCAGGCGTTTCCGGGTGCGCTCGATGATGCCGTGAGCCCAAGCGGCGAAATAGATTTTCTCAGGATCGCGGGTGTCCACAGGACCATTGGCATAGCGCTCTTCGGCCTCTTCGGCATCGAAGGAAACGATGGTCATCTTGCCACCGCGCTTCACGGCTGTGTCTGCCGAGTGCTGGCTCCGTCGGAAGTTGCGTAACGCTACAAGCACCAGCGCCCGCAGCTTGCCGCGCAACGGATTGGCGACGTGGAAGATGCCATCCTCGACCTGCCTTTGGAAAAAGCCCTGCGTCAGGTCTTCGGCATCGTGCGTGGAACTGCCTGTGCTGCGCAAGAAAGAATAAACCGGGAACCAGTAGCGGCGAAACAGCTCGTCCATGGCCAGCGCCCCGTCCTTGCCGGGCAGGTGGACTCTGCCCACAAGGGTCCACTGGGTCTCTGGAAAGCTGCTGTCGTGGGGTATGCCTGGATTCATTACGTGAAGCATTATAACAGCGAATTGTAAGCCAACAGTTGGGAATTTGCAGAAGGGGCGTCCTCAACGAGACACAGGGAGGAAACCTTCATCCTCCCAGCAACTAAAATTAAACGGCGGGTAATGAGGCGAGCACACCACTCATTCGTCAAAATTACGAGCAAATGGCGTATTGAGGTAAGTTATCGACCTATCTTTGCAAAGGCTGTCCCGTTCTTGCAGCAACGCCTTTTCCACGTATAGGAGAGCCCCACTTTTCCCGTGTGCTTCATGCCGTCTCCCCTCTCTTTTCTCTCCCCAGCCTTGCGTAGCTTTGCGCTGCTCGTCGCCGCGATCCTGGGAGCGACTCACGCTTATGCCGATCCTGGCGTGCCCGTGCCCGCACAGAAGATCGACTTCAACCGCGACATCCGTCCTATCCTCGCGGAGAACTGCCTCAAATGCCACGGCATGGATGCCAAAACGCGCGAGGCGGATCTGCGCCTCGACGTGCGCGAGGACGCCATCGCTGGCAAAGCCATTGCCCCCGGTGACCTCAAAAAAAGCGAGCTGTGGACACGCATTACCACCACCGATGGGGATAATGTGATGCCGCCGCCGGAGACCAAGAAGTCGCTCACCGACAAGCAGAAAGACTTGCTCAAGCGCTGGATCGAAGGCGGTGCAGGCTATGCCAAGCACTGGGCACTCATCCCGCCTGTAAGGCCCGCGATACCGACGATAAGTAGCAGCCTGGGGCAAGCACCCGTGCGTAGTCCGCTCGACGCCTTCATCCTGGCGAAGCTGCAAGCCGAGGGCGTGGAGGCCGCTGCCGAGGCCTCGCCTGCAACGTGGCTGCGCCGCGTCACCTTCGACCTCACGGGCCTACCGCCGACGCTCGCCGAGATGGATGCTTTTGCCGCCGATGCCACTTCACCACGAGCCTATGAGCGTGTGGTGGATCGCCTTTTAAACTCGGCCACCTATGGCGAGACGATGGCGAATGATTGGCTCGATGTGGCCCGCTACGCCGACACCTACGGTCGCCACGAGGATGCCGACTGCATCGTGTGGCCGTATCGCGATTGGGTCATCAGCGCCTTCAACAGCAACATGCCTTTCGACCAGTTCATCACCTGGCAAACGGCGGGTGACATGCTTCCAAATCCCACTCAGGACATGCTTGTGGCGACGTGTTTCAATCGCCTCGCCCAGCAGTCGAACGAAGCCGGGAGCGACCCCGAGGAGTTCCGCATCGAGCAGATCGCTGACCGCATCCGCACCAACGGCATGGCCTTTCTGGGCCTCAGCGTCGAGTGCGCCCGCTGCCATGACCACAAGTTCGACCCCATTTCGCAGCGCGACTACTACAGCCTCGCGAGCTTCCTCAACAACATCGACGAGCTGGGCCTCTTCTACGTTTATACAGGTGGCACGCCACCGCCCGCGATCCCCCTCTACACGCCCGCACTCGCGATAGAGCACGACACTGCGGTGGCTCGTGTGGCCTTCCTTGAGCAGAAACAAAAAGAAGCCCTGGGCAATGCCAAAAAGCGCTTTGCCGAGTGGCTAAAAAAACGCAAGCCCCCCCAGCAAATGCCGTCGCCTAGCCTGTGGGACAAGCTCATAGGCATATTCTATGACTCAACGCCACGCGCGGAACCGCGTATCCCGCAAGCCAAGTACTCGTTCGAGAACGTGCATAAAAAGGAGTTCCGCAATGACATGGACGGCAAGCAATTCGGCATCATGCGCAACATCGCGCCGACCGAATCAGGGCGCGTTGGCAAGGCCGTGCGCATGGCCGGCGACAACAGCGGTGCCCTGGATGGCGTGAAGGAACTCAAACGCTGTGATGACTTCACCTTCGCCCTTTGGTTGCGACCCGATCAATCCTTCAAGCGTGCCGTGGTCGCCCATCGCAGCCGCGCTGGCGTCGATGCTGGTTACCGTGGCGTCGAACTCATTTTGGAAGACGACCGCCCCTGTTTCGCCCTCGTCCACGCCACCCCTGCCCATGAAATCCGTATCCGCTCCACGAAACCCATCCCTGTCGGCCAGTGGACGCACATCGCTTGCGCCTACGATGGCTCTAGTCGCGCCGCTGGTTTGCAAATTTTCATCAACGGCGAACTCGCTGCCACCGAGGTCGTCCGCGACCAACTCTACCGCGACGTCACCTACCGTCCCGACTGGGGCGACGACAATGCCAAGGACGATGGCAAACCCTTAGCCTTCCGCATCGGCGGACGCACCAACGACAGCACCTTCAGCAACGGCCTCATCGACGAATTCATCTTCCACGACGTGCAACTCTGCGCCCCTGAGATCCGCCAGCTCGCTCTGCTGCCAGAGACCTCCAAGCCCGAGGACTGGTTCCAGTGGTATCTGCGCGAGCGCGATGACTCCTATCGCTCCCTG
>JANOAR010000147.1:0-11862 GCA_031411235.1 Verrucomicrobiota bacterium
TGGTGACCATGGCACAGTGGCCCCACCCGTTCCCATTCCGAACACGGAAGTGAAACGCTGTTGCGCCGATGATAGTAGGACGAAAGGTCCTGCGAAAGTAGGTCGTCGCCAGTTTAATTTTTCCAATCAACCCCTCGCTCACAAAGCGCGGGGTTTTTTGTGCTTAATAGCGGTCATGTGCGCACAGCGCATCTGCTCAAATCTTGGCTCACTCACTATCACTCCCCGCCGAAGCGGTGTCGCAAATCCTAGGTTCGCTCACTTTGTCTGCGCCACTTTTGGGCTGGGTAGAAACTGAATATTTGAAAGCAGCGTAACCCGGCGATTGCACAATGCACTGCCCCGCCCACTATGGCGTGATGTCCACCGCTCATGCGCCAACTGTTTTCATTGAGTCGATTTACCCTTGCATTGAGGCAGGGCGTTATCCTATCAAGCGTATTGTGGGTGAGGCGTTGGAGGTGACGGCAGATGTGTTTAAGGATGGGCATGATGTGCTTTCGGCGGCACTGAAGTGGCGCATTCAAGGGGCTTCGAAGTGGTTTGAGTCCGCGATGGCGCCGCTGGAAAATGATCGCTGGCGTGGTGGTCTTGCGTTTCCCTCGGTGGGGCGCTGGGAGTATGCGGTTGAGGCTTGGGGGGATACCTATCGGTCGTGGAAGCATGCTTTCGAGGCTCGCTACAAGGCGAATGATCCTGATTTGCCCATTGAGGCGCTGGATGGGGCGAGGTTGCTCAATGAGGCGGCGGAACGGGCGAACGTAGCGGGCGATGTGGATGTGGCGACGCAGTTGACGGATTGTGCGGTGCTGTTGAAAAGATTGCCAGTGGGTGAGATGATCGACTTGTTACTTGCGAGTGAATTGCAGGCTTTGATGGATCGCTACTCTGACCGCTCGCTCTCGACGTTATCACCTGCGTTGCCAGTGATCGTGGAGCGTGAGAAGGCTCGGTTCTCGGCTTGGTATGAGTTTTTTCCACGCAATGCGCGGGGGCGTGGGGATAAACACAGCACGTTTCGCGATTGTGCGGCGCGGTTGGATGACGCGCAGGCGATGGGTTTCGATACGATTTATTTTCCGCCGATCCACCCGATTGGCGTGACGGCTCGGAAGGGGAAAAACAATACGACGACTTGTGTGCCGGGTGATGTGGGCAGTCCTTGGGCTATCGGATCGAAAGCGGGCGGCCACAAGGCTATTGAGCCAGCTCTGGGTAATATGAAGGATTTTGTGTGGCTGGTTGGTCAGGCTAAGAAGCGAGGGTTAGAGATCGCGCTGGATTTTGCGATCAATTGTTCACCGGATCACCCATATGTGCGTGAGCACCCTGAGTGGTTCTATCAGCGGCCCGATGGCTCGATCCGTTACGCGGAGAATCCGCCGAAGAAGTATCAGGATATTTACCCGCTGAACTTCCACTGCGCGGACTGGAAAAATCTGTGGCGGGAGTTGATTGGTGTGGTGCTATTCTGGGTGGGGAAGGGGGTCAAAATTTTCCGCGTGGATAATCCGCACACGAAGCCGGTGGCTTTTTGGGAGGAACTGATTGCAGAGGTGCAACGTCAAGACCCGGAGGTGATTTTTCTCGCTGAGGCATTTACTAAGCCGAAGATGATGGCGGCGCTGGGCAAGGTTGGCTTTAGCCAGAGCTACACGTATTTCACATGGCGGGAGTCGCGGGAGGAGCTGCTGGACTATGCGTCGGAGCTGTCACGCACGGAGTGGCGGTGGTTTTACCGGGGCAATTTCTGGCCGAATACGCCGGATATTTTGCCGCGTCATCTCCAGGGTGCGGTGCCGCAGATGTTCCGCATCCGCGCGGCGCTGGCAGCGATGCTCATGCCGAGTTGGGGGATGTATTCGGGCTATGAATTTTGTGAAGGTGCGCCGCTCCCGGGGCGCGAGGAGTATCTTGATAGCGAGAAATTTCAGCTCTTGGATCGCGACTGGAATGCGCCGGGAAATATCAAGGGTTTCATTAGCCAGCTCAATCGTGTGCGCCGTGAAAACGGGGCGCTGCAGCTCTACGACAATGTTACGAGACACCATGCGGATCATGATAAGTTGGTGGTGTTTAGCAAGGTGACGGCGGACTTTGCGAATCGCATTCTCTGCTCCATCAGCCTGGATGCTGAGCAGGTCGTTGCTTCGCTAGTACATCTGGATCTGGCGGCGCTGGGGTTGGATCCGTCTAGGCCGTATCGGGTGACGGACTTGCTCCATGGCGATAGCTACGAGTGGCGGGGCGCGAGCAATTATGTGTCGCTAAGCCCAAGCGGGGTGTCGCTTCATGTATTCCGGGTGGAGCAGTGACGCGTGCTTGGGATTGGTGCTAATTCAACCCAAGTGAGCCGAAGGTTTTTTCCTCGTCGAGTAGCAGTTTTTGCGGGATGCCTTCACTCAGGCGGAAGGCCGTGATGTCGTCGCCGACGAGGCGCATCATGCCTGCAAGGATGGCGCGTTGTCCTGCGGGGAGCTGGGTGGCGGTGGCGATGCTTTTGACTTCGGTGGCCATGCGTTCCATCTGGCCCAGGCGGTAGGCGGCTAGGGCGCGAAGGAGCGCGGGAGGTACGGCTGAGGAGGTGAGGGTGGAGGCGGGGGCTCCGTCATAGCCGAGGATGGTTTTCCAGGCTTCCTCTTGTTCTAGTCCGATGACGAGACGCAGGTAGTTGAGGCGGTCGGTGTAGCTTTGGTTGCCTGGGCGTAGCTCGCGTAGTTTGCGCAAGGTGGTGAACATGGCGGGGATGTCTTTTTCTCGGGCGGCGAGTTCGTGGAGTTTTTCAACGATGGTGACGATGTTGCGTGGTTTGGTCTCGGCGACGCGTAGGTAGCCTTGGCGGGCGAGATCGAAGATGCCTAAATTTTCAGCAAGGCCTGCGGTGCGAAAGATGATCTCGTTCTCGGCGCGGGCTGTGGCATTGCCATAGGTGGCTAGGATGTACTGGCGGGCTTTGTAGTGGTCGGGTTCGAGGTTGGCGTAACACTGGGCTAGGACGTAGTTGGCGGTGGCTTTGCTGACTTGCACTTTCTCATTTTTCATGATGTCGCGTAGTTCGGCCCAACGCTCGGCGGCGCTGAGGGCATCGACATAGACGAGGAAGATGTCGGCATCGCGTATGGCGGTTTGTTTGGGCAGGATGGTCAGTATGGCGGCGGCCTCTTTTTCGGTGCCGAGCCAGCGGAGGAAATCAAATAGGGCCTCGGGTGCTTTGCCTTGGTTGCGCTGCATTTCGGAGGCGATGAGTGCCCGGCGTTCGAGCGGGCGATAGATGAGGTAGGCGTGTAGGACGCGGTAGCGGTCGCGGTCGGTGGCGAGGGGGTGGGCATCGACGAGGGTGCGTAGTTCGACGATCTCGGTGGCGGTGAGTGGGGAGTTGGTGGCGAGGTGGGCGATGGCGGCGAGGGCGAAGCGATCTTGGCGGTGCGCGATTTTCCAGATGGCTTCGGCGGCGTGTTGCTTGGACGCGTCTAGGCTGTTGCCTTCGTACAGGATGGCGAGCCGGAGCTGGCAGTCGGGGTCGGTGGCATCGCGCTGGAGGGCAGTGCGGAGGAGGCGCATGGCTTCCTCGGGATGGCCTGCTTCGCGGGTGATATTGGCGAGGAGTTCGAGGCCTTTGCGCGAGTCTCGCTCGGCGGTTGGGAGGGTGTCGTAGATGCGTTTGGCCTCGGTGGTATCGCCTGTGAGGGTGAGGGCCTCGGCACAGCGGCGCATGTCATCGGGCGTGGCGGCACCACTGGCAAGGAGTTGGCGCAGTGGGGTGACGGCCATTTGTGCGTCGCCATAGGCTTGGAGGAAAAGCTCGGCCATGGCGCGTAGCAGGGCTGGCTGGTTTTGGTTGCCAGGGAGTTCAGTCGAGAGGAGCTGGGAAGCAGCTTCCCAGCGTTCTTCGTTGATGGCGATCATGGCTTTGGCGGCGACCCCTTTGGCGTGGTGGGCTTTGTATTTGGAGTAGAGAGGGCGGCCCGATATGGCCATAACTATGCCGAGGAGGAAGATGAACGCTGCGGCCCAGGACCAGCCGCCAAAGCCGAAGCCAACGGTGCCATTGACGATGGTGGGGCCGCTGTTGTTGCTCGAGGGGGCAGGGTTGGGGGTCATGGGCGGTGAGTTGGGGATTACTTCGAGCCGAAGTCGAGCAGGCAGCGGAAACCAATGTCGTAGCGGAAGCTGTCTTTTTTGCGATGCTGGCGGGCGGAACTGAGGGCGTCTTCGGAGTTGAAGGTGAGCCAGGAGGAGCCTCGAATGACGCGCTCGTCGGGGGCGTCTGGCCAAGCGTCCTCACACCATTCGGAGACATTGCCACCGAGGTCATGGAAGCCATTGCTATCGGCTGCCAGCTTGCCCACGGGGCTGGTGTAGGAGTTGTTTTCTTGGTAGTCTTTGATCTTGCTGGCATCCAGGTTCACGGAGAAGGCGGATGGTGGCCAGGCGCTTTTACCTTTGCCCCAGGGGTAGGTTTCTTTGTCGGCGAGATGGCGGGTAGCGGGGTCGGCTCCGGGCTCATTGGGCAAGCCAGCGGCGGCACTCCATTCGCTGTCGGTAGGTAGGCGATAACGTGCGGTGGCAGGGATGAGCTTGAGCTTGAGATCCAACTCGGTGAGCCATTCGCAGAAGGCCACGGCCTCGTCCCAGGTGATGTTGACGATGGGGTGCTTGGGGCCGCTCTCGAAATTGATTTTTTTCTCCCACTCCGTCCATTTGCTGTCGAGCGATTTCTGCCAAGCGGCGGTGGCACTTTGTGGCACTTCGGTTTTCCCGAGCAGGGAGGCTCTGCCCTGGAGTGGCAGGAAAGTAAGCCCGAGGCTGTTGCTAAAAGGTTTGCCGGGCTGTGCGGGTGTGAGGCTGGCGATGTCGATGGGTTTGTCCTCTGCTCCCATGGCCGTGAGTTTCAAAAGGTCGGCTACAGCATTTTTATCCACCGCGCTTTTTTGCGTGACTTGGGCGGTGTCCATCTTCTGGTTGGCTTCGCGTTTTTTGTTGATCGAGGCGAGCATGAAGGCGGTGCGGCGCTTGTCTTCATAGACGCAGCGGAAGCCGATGGTCGGGGCGCGTAGGTCGGTGGGGACTTCGTATTGGAAGGCGGAGTTCAGGCACTCGCGGCGGAAGTAGGCCCAGGAGCCACCGCGCAGGATGCCTTTGGGATTGACGGTCAATTCGCGATTCCACGTCCACTCCCACACATTGCCACCCATGTCGTATAACCCATCGGCATTGGGTGGGTAGGTGCCCACGGGCGCGGTGTAGGGGTAGCCATCTTTGTAGTTGGGGATGTCGCGTTCGGCGAGATTCGCCACGCCTGTGGGCGGTGGCCAGTCCATGCCCCAGGGGAAGGTTCGCTCGTCCTCCATGTCTTGCACTTCATTGCTTGAGAGGCCCTCGGCCCGACGCGCTTTTTTCATCCCCACGGCGGCACTCCACTCCTGTGGGGTGGGGAGGCGGTAGCCTTGGTCTTTGGAAATTTTGCCAGCGTCGCGCTCATGCTCGGTCAGCCAGTTGCAGAAGGCGATGGCGTCTTGGAGGCTGGTGCCGACGACGGGATGATCGGCGGTCTGCGCGAAGTGGGGCTTCAGCGAAAGGCCATACTGTGAGCTGGTGGTAAAGGCGGCGTAGTCGGAGATGCGCGTCTCATAAACCGAGAACAGCACGGTGGTTCCTGGGATGGCATGGAACTTCATGGCCAGCGTATTGGTCACGTCGCTTGGCCCCATTTCCTTGGCCTCAGGCTCGGGTGTGTTTTGTCCCGAGACGATGTTGGCGAGCGCCAGGGCAGCAAGAGCGATGGAGCTGGAAAATCGAGGAAATAGAGGGGGACTAGAGGCAGACATAATCGAAGTGAAAGCTTCTCTACCTGTAAAAACACCGCATCTCTAGGCGATGCTGGCTCAAGCGAAAAAGCAACGGCGAGGGTGAAGGTTTCCCCGTCGCCTGTCAATGTTTCCGAAAGAGGCAATACGGGGTAAGAAGCCCACGCACTACCCCTTCCGCTAGAGGAGTTCGTCGATGAACTGCTGGGGATCGAAGGCCTGGAAATCTTCGGCGCTTTCTCCCAGGCCGATGAAGCGTGCGGGCACCTTTAGCTCCTGGTAGATGGGGATGAGGATGCCGCCCTTGCCACTGCCGTCCATCTTCGTGACGATGAGGCCCGTGAGTGGGATGATCTTGTGGAAAGCCTTGGCCTGGATTGTGGCATTCGCGCCCGTGGTGGCATCGACGACGAGTAGGACTTCATGTGGCGAGGTGGGATCCTTTTTCGCCAGCGTGCGGTGCAGCTTTTTCAGCTCCTCCATGAGGTTGTGTTTGTTGTGCAAACGGCCTGCGGTATCGACGAGGCAGTAGTCGGCCTTCTCCTTCACCGCGCGTTCATAACCGTCGAAGCACACGCCGCTGGGATCGCAGTTCGGCGGGCCTTTAACGACGGGAATACCTAGCCGCTGGCCCCAGACTTCGAGTTGCTCTACGGCGGCTGCGCGAAAGGTATCCGCAGCGACCAGCACGACGCGTTTGCCTTTGCGAGTCAGGAGATTGGCGAGCTTGGCGGTGGAGGTGGTTTTACCCGTGCCATTGACGCCGACGATGAGCAGTACTTTGGGCTTATCGTTAAAGGAAAGCAGCGGCGGTAGCGAGGGCGGCATGATTTTGCGAATGTGCTCACGCGCCACCGCGACTATGTCTTGGCCGTTTAAGCCACGGCCTTGGCCTTTGAGATCATCAACGATCTGTATCGCGAGCTTTGGCCCCAGGTCGCCGGCGATGAGTGCGGCCTCCAGTTCATCCCAGTCGAAGTCGGGTTTGCTAAATTTGGCGATGAGGGATTTGAAGAAGCCAGCCATGGAGGAAAATTGGGGAGTCAGAGGTCGAGTAAGCGATGCGAGTCGCGCTCCATGCGTGCAAACGCCAGCGCAGGCAAGCAAGAGAAAACAAGCGCGTGCCCAACAGCAGGCCTACCAACCATCGGCCTTCCCTGGCAGGCGTGGATCATGCACAGGGATGAAGACCTGCCGCACCGCATCGAAACCTACACACTGGCACGCGCCAAAGCCCTTCGACGGCTCTAGCTGATGCCCATACGCCGCGACACGATCGAGAGTGCCCTTGCTAAAGCTGGTCTCGATTTTCAACTCATCGGGCATCCATTGATGATGGAAGCGTGGTTCCGCCAGTGCTTTATCAGCAGGCAATCCGAGGTCGATAAAGGCGACGATGGCCAGTGCTGTTTGAGTGATGATCGTCGGCCCACCTGCGGCACCGACGGTGAGGATCGGCTTGCCATTTTGCAGCACCAGCGTGGGACTCATACAGGAGAGCGGGCGCTTACCAGGGCCGACGGCATTGGCTTCGGCACCGAGGAGCTTGAAGGCATTGGGCACACCGGGCTGCACGCTGAAATCATCCATCTCGTTATTCATGATGACGCCTGTGCCAGGGATGATGACCTTGCTGCCAAACCCCGTGTTGATGGTCTGCGTCAGTGCTACCCAATTGCCCGCCGCATCTGCCGTGGAGAGGTGCGTGGTGTGCTTGCCAAAGATGTCGTCGTGGGCTTTGGGCGGCGTGCCGTGCTGAGGCACGGGGGTGAGTTTGTCGATGTCGATCTTAGCCGAGAGGGCAGCGAGGTATTCAGGATCCAAAAGCCCGCGCGGTACCTTGGTGAAGTCGGGATCTCCCAGCCAAAAGGCACGGTCGGCAAAGGCTAACTTCATCGCTTCGGTGATGACGTGAATGCGGCTGGAGTCGCGCAAGTGCTTGATCGGGAAGCGCTCGATCATGGCTAAAATCTGCGCCACATGAATACCACCCGAGCTGGGTGGCGGCATACCGATGAGGTCATAGCCACGGTAGGACGTGCGCAGTGGCTCGCGTGGCTTCGGCACGTAGTTGGCGAAGTCCTCAGCGGTCATTATACCGCCATTCGCCGCCATCCATGCGGCCGTTTTTGTTGCAAACTCACCTTTGTAAAACCAGTCGATGCCATGCTGGGCGAGTGCGCGGTAAGTCGTCGCGAGATCATGCTGCACGAGGATGTCGCCCTTCTTGAGAGGCGTGCCATCGGCCTTTAGCAGCACCTGTGCTGTTGCGGGAAAGGTCGAGATTTTTTCCGCCATGGCGACGAGCTTACGCGCATAAACTTCATCAATGGGGAAGCCCTTGTCAGCGATTTCTGCCGCAGGCAGCAGCAGGTCGGCGAGGGTGAGTTTGCCATGCTTTTTCAACACCGTATCATACGCGGCAAGGGCACCCGGCACGGCACTCGCGAGTGCGCCCGTTTTGCTCGCCTCGTCATCAACTTTGCCGTTGATGACATACATATCGCGATGCGCCTTCGCGGGTGCCATCTCGCGCCCATCGATGCAGGTGATGCTGCCATCCGCCGCGCGCAGGATAATGAAACAACCACCGCCGATGCCTGAGTTATGCCCATCCACAACGCCCAGGGTGAGTGCTGTGGCGATGGCGGCATCGACGGCATTGCCACCACGCTTTAGAGCATTCACGCCAGCGTTGGTGGCCAGCGGATGCACGGATGCCACGGCCCCTTGTTTAAACTCGATGGGCTCGGCAGCAAAAGCTGCGAGGGCGGCAGTGGCGCAGAGGAGGATGTGTCGGCAAAGCATACCGCCGATGCTGGCGGAAAGCTGGCGCGAGGGCAAGTCTAGTGATTGAAGTCCCGCTCCATCACTCCACACCCGCCCCAGGGCGCAGCATGTAGAGCACGCTCATTCGCACGGCGATGCCGTTTTCGACCTGCTGGTTGATGAGGCTGCGCTCATAGGTCATCACATGGTCGTGCAGTTCCACGCCGCGATTGACCGGGCCGGGGTGCATGACATACAAGCCTTCACTGCGGGCGCGGACGAGTCGTTCATCGGTCATGCCATAGACTTTGTGATACTCGCCGACGCTGGGAAAGAAGGGCTCGCGTTGGCGCTCCATTTGTACGCGCAGCAGGTACACAACCTCGGGCTTCCAGGCCCAGAGTTCATCCCAACTGGTGAGGCAGGTGATGTCCTTTGGCAGATCACGCGGCATCAGCGAACCAGGCGCGAGATAGGCGACCTGCATCCCGAGACGGCGCAGAATGAGGCTGGTGCTGCGGGCGACGCGTGAGTGCTTGATGTCGCCGACGATGACGACACGGCGCTGTGGCAGTTCGCCCAGCGTCTCCTTTAGTGTGAAGGCATCGAGCAAGGCTTGCGTGGGGTGGGCATGGCCGCCATCGCCTGCATTGATGACGCTGGCGTGGGTGTTTTTGGCGATGAGCCCAGCGATGCCACTGGCCTTGTGTCGCACCACGATGTAGTCCACGCGCATGGCCTCCAGGGTGGCCACAGTGTCCATGACGGACTCGCCTTTGGTCACACTCGATGACTCAGGGTCGAAGCTAATCACGTCCGCCGAGAGCCTGCTGGCCGCGACTTCAAATGAGGAACGCGTGCGTGTGGAAGGCTCATAAAATAAGGTGAGCACGGACTGGCCTTTGAGCGTGGGCACCTTCTTCACACTGCGCTTGAAGAGGTCTTTAAACGGCACCGCGTTGTCGAGGATGAACTGAATTTCCTCGTCGGTGAGCGAGGCGATGTCGAGTAGGTCCTTGCGTGGAGTCATGCGGTGGGGGTGGCGGAGCGTTGCACATAGACGGCGTCGAAGCCATCCTCTTCTGCGAAGCGTACGCACACGCGTTCGTCCGCAGCGATGTCGGTGAGCGTCATGCCGACGTAGTCCGGCTGGATGGGCAACTCGCGTGCGCCACGGTCGATCAGCACGGCGAGCTGCACACAGTGCGGGCGGCCAAAGTCGAGCAACTCGTCGAGTGCGGCGCGCGTCGTGCGCCCCGTATAGATGACTTCATCGCAGAGCACGACGTGGGCATCTTCCATGTCGAAGTCGATGTCGCTCCCTTCCAGTCGCGGCAGCACTTTCATGGCCTTTAAGTCATCGCGGTACTGCGTGATGTCGATGGTTCCCAAAACGATCTTGGTGCCACAAGGCAAGCCCTTCAAAGCCGCTGCGATACGCTGGGAGAGCGGCACCCCGCGCCGATGCACGCCGACGAGTGCGAGCTGCGCGGCCCCCTGCGCACGGGCACAAATACTGGCGGCGAGGCGCTCGATGCAGGCGGCCATTTCGTCCTTGCCCATGATCAGGCGCGAGTGGGGTGGGATGTCAGTCACGGATGGTCTTGTAGCGAGGCACTGGGGCGGTGCAAGTCGGCTTCGCTAGCAACTCTGATTGGCCCTTGTCCAGACTCTGTTGCCTTGGCCGCAGCTTATGACAAAACTGTTGTTTATGACAACCTAACGGCATGTCGGAGAGATTCTCAGCTCGCTGACAGCAGGTGCAAACTCCGCCTTCGACAGCGGGCCTCATTCCGCTAACATCGCGGCCATTCATCATGAGCCACGCCCCCACTTCCTCAGCCCGTAAGACCCCTGAACAACTCCGCTCCTGGCGCTGGTTTGGCCGCGATGAGTTGCGCTCTTTTGGCCATCGCTCGCGGGCCAAACAAGCGGGACTCGATGCCGAGGATTACACGGCCAAGCCAGTCATAGGCATCCTCAATTCGTGGACGGATCTGAACAGTTGCCACATGCATCTCAAGATCACGGCGGAAGCGGTGAAGCGCGGCGTGCTCCAGGCAGGCGGGCTGCCGCTGGAGGTGCCGGTGATGTCGGCAGGCGAAATGTTCACCAAGCCCACGGCGATGTTTCACCGCAACTTCCTCGCGATGGAGACGGAGGAAATGCTGCGCGCCAATCCGCTCGATGGCGCGGTGTTACTCGGCGGCTGCGACAAGTCCACGCCAGGGCTGCTGATGGGCGCGTTCTCCATGAACATCCCCTCCATCTACATGCCCTGCGGCCCGATGATTCGTGGCCTGTGGCACGGCGAGACGTTGGGCAGCGGCAGCGATGTATGGAAGTACTGGGATGAAAAACGTGCGGGCAATCTGAGCCATGAAGCCTGGTGCGAGATCGAGGACGGCATCGCCCGCAGCCCCGGCCATTGCATGACGATGGGCACAGCGAGCACGATGACGGCGCTCGCCGAAGTGCTCGGCATGACGATGCCTGGAGCCTCGTCCATCCCCGCCGTCGATAGCGCCCACTCGCGCATGGCTGCCGCCTCGGGCAGGCAGATTGTGGAGAATGTGTGGCGCGATCTGAAGCCGCGCGATGTGGTCAGCGCCGCTTCATTTGATAACGCCATCGCGGTGGATATGGCTCTGGGCGGCAGCACCAATGCCATCGTGCATCTGGTCGCCATGGCTGGCCGCTTGGGCATTCCGTTGCCGCTAGAGCGCTTTGATGAGATCAGCCAGCGCACGCCGCTGCTCGCCAATCTGCGGCCCAGCGGCAAGTACTTGATGGATGACTTCTACGCGGCGGGTGGCCTGCGGGCCTTGCTGAAAGGGATGCGCGAGCTGTTGAATACCGACTGCATCACCATCAACGGCAGCACGTTGGGCGACAACATCGCCGATGCCGAATGCTACAATAAAGACGTGATCCGCACGCCAGCCACGGCCATCGACAGCAATGGCGGCACGACCATTCTGCGTGGCAATCTCTGCCCCGATGGAGCTGTCATCAAACACGCCGCCGTGCTGGATAAAGCGCTGCTCCAGCACACCGGGCCGGCCTTGGTTTTCGATGACTACAACGACCTGAAAAAGCGCCTCGATGACCCCGATCTCGATGTGACAAAGGACACCATCCTCGTGCTGCGCAGCGCTGGCCCCGTGGGTGCGCCAGGAATGCCCGAGTGGGGCATGTTGCCTGTGCCGAAGAAGCTGCTCATGCAAGGCGTGCGCGATATGGTGCGCGTCTCCGATGCCCGCATGAGCGGCACCAGCTACGGCAC
>JANOAR010000148.1:0-11483 GCA_031411235.1 Verrucomicrobiota bacterium
CCCACGAGCGGCCAGCGCCCGCCCCCTCCGCATCACGCTCGAAACGGAAGTCGCGCTGAACGAAGCCCTCGCCCGCTGTGCCGGTGGCGACATCAGCTACCTCGGCCCGCGCTGCATCGTCAACTGGCGCAACATGATCATCCAAGCCGCCGCCCAGGCGCTGGTGAACTACGAGCCCACGCCCGACGCCCCGCAGTGCTGGCCCCCCGCCTTCGACGCCCGCCGCGAATCGGCAGAGGAAACCCATCTGCGCGTCGCCCTCATCAACCTCAGCCTGGAGGAAGCCGCCTGAGCCATGCCCACACCCAACCAACTCGCCGCCATCACGGCCCTCATCCCCACCGAGCTGCATTCGCACTGCCAGCCAGTGCTGCGGCCTCTCGTCGATAGCGACCTGCAGATGATCGACGGCAATTTCACCCTCAATGCCCAAGGCTGGCAGCACTTCTTCAACCTGCACGCCGACTTCTACCCTGAAGACGCGGCAATGTATCGAGCCCTCGCCGCCGAGGCGTATGCTGCTCACGGAACTCGCTTTAATTAACCAAATATGAAACCCAAAAAAACAAAAGCCGTAGCAACGGCACCCGTCGATGAAGATGCAAAGGGTGTCGGGAAGTCCGCAATCCTTGTGAAGCCTAAGTATTTCTACCGTGAGACTCGCGGAATGAGGTCTTTTGGCCGCGACGGCGACCCCAATGATAAACTTCGTTTCGTCGGCAAAGACGTGTGCGAGATGCTTGGGATCGAAAACGCTCGATCTTCTATGACCGATCTCCCGGATTGGTGCCGTGGTGAACCCACGCTCGTCTCCACCCCAGGCGGCCCGCAACTGATGGCGACGGTGAATGAACCCGGCCTTTACATGCTGGCTTTCCGCAGCCGGAAGAAGGAAGCCGAAGCCTTCTGCCGCTGGGTTTGCGAAGACGTCCTGCCCGCTATCCGCAAGACAGGCAGCTACGCCATGCGCCAACCGCCGCAGCCGAAGCCAGCCCCACAACCCCAGCAACTGCGCATCGACACACTCGTGGTCGAAAGGGCCATGATGATGATCCACGACCGCACACTGTTTGCCGTTCGTTCCCACACGGAAACGCCAGGCGAGAGCCCCCAGTATTACTCGGTAACGCGCCCACACAAAGCCTTGAGCCAACACGAGCTGGCCAAGCTTGTAGAGGGGCGTAGCCTTTGCCCTTGGCTGCCCCACGCATCTCCGGAAGAGCGCGAGAACGCCGTGGGCAAGTTCTTCGCCACGCATATAGGCTACTCGTTCAAACACGACATCTGGCGACTCACCCTGCGAAGCGATGGTATGGCCCGCCCCAGTTACACGGTCGAAGCGACGAGTGTCGATGCCCCCAAGCTGCCGTGCCACTGCGATGCCGCGCCCTACCCACACCAGCCGTCGCATCTGAGCTGCCGCTACCGTGGCACCCTCGGCTGGTAGCCCCACAGCCCGCCCCAGGCCGCTCCCGTTGATTCGGGAGCGGCCATTTTGTTTGAAGGCGGTGTGAGCAATCGGCACCCCGATGGCGCGGTGTCAAAGTCTCAAAATATTCCGAGACACCCTTTGTGCAAAAAGCCTGAGAGACAATAAACCCGCTGGGGCAAGGGGTGGGGTCTTGGTAGCCTCCTAGCTGGGGGGGCGGGGGTCGCGGAAAAGAAGAGGTAAGACGGGTGAGGTAGCCCGCTGAGCCTTTGTGACACAGGCCGCTTTTTAACGGTGAGAGGATATGGTTCAGAAAAGCTATAGCTACCTATCCTACCTCTTTGAATCCCTTATTCTTCAAGG
The DNA here is from genome assembly GCA_031411235.1 of Verrucomicrobiota bacterium. Classification (GTDB taxonomy): domain Bacteria; phylum Verrucomicrobiota; class Verrucomicrobiia; order Verrucomicrobiales; family Verrucomicrobiaceae; genus JANOAR01. The sequence goes on from JANOAR010000148.1 coordinate 1,793, forward strand.
TTTCCATCTTCAAGAGGTTTGCACTACGAAACAACAAAGCCATAGGTCAGGGAGATGCTCACCTTGGCCACGGCTTCTTCATCGCCCCCAATCGTCGAGAGGTAGGACAGGTAGCCCCTTCCCAATCCATTGGGGGCTTGGGGTGCGGGAGGGGCGCGGGGAGCCCTGAGACTAGTCCGCCGCTTCGCGGCGAGTCGTTATTCGGCAGCGTCTTCTGCTGCCCGCGCCTGGCCCTCTAGCCCGCGATGCGCTTGGAGAGTGGATGGGCCGTCTTGGCCTGCCTTGCTCCATGCGTGAATGGCGCTACGCCTTGGCCTTTACGAGCGTCACAGCATAGCGTGCTGGCGTCACACCAGCGCGGTGGAGCCACATAAACAGAGCGGCGTCACCGACCTTGAAATGACGCTCATTTAGAGCCGCCTTCACCGCATTGCCGAACTTGCTGCGCGACGTGGGCGTGAGCCACTGCGCCGCCTGCCGCCTACGCTCGCCCTCCGCTGCCTCATCACCCAGCACGAAGCTCTTAGGCTCCTCGTAACGCCAGCCATTGGCTTTGTGCTCGGTGTCTAGCACCGACTCGATGTCCTTCTCGGGATACAGCGCAAACTGGCATTCCTCAATCGCGTGCCTTCGCGCCACCCCAGCGAGTTGCTGCACCGTTACCTCGAAGGTATCGCGCATCGCCCCATGCTCATCACGGCCAAATTCCGTCATCGCAACCTCAGCCAGGCGCTTGTAGTCGCGGCTGGATTTATCGCCCACGTTCTCATTGGTGTTTTCGGCCATGCAGTCCCACACGCGGCCAAACACCGCCCCCGCGTGTTTCACGATGCCCGGCACCACCCGCGACCACACCTCAAACGAATCCAACTCACGTCCCCACGCCACACGCCCGGACCGGTCCCATTCCTTCACCACCGCCCACATCGACGCCAACATCATCGCACGCTGCTCTTTCGATTCAAAAAAAGCCGAGTCCATCAGCAGCATCGAGGCGTCGCGCGGTCGGTCCGCTGCGGCCAGGGGATTCCATAAATCGCAGATCAACGTTCGCCGCTGCAAGTCCGTGCTCAGCTTGATGTTGTTGCCTGTCATGAACGTCACACCCGTCAGCTTCGGCGACAGCATCACGTTGCCTTGCAGCTTGCGGAAGTCCCACTCTTCGTTGCTGATCCATTGGTCGAGCAGCTCCGACTTAACCTCGGCATTACCCCAATTGATGTTATCAAAAACCGTGGATCCCACACCCGCCAGCGCCAGCGAATTGAGCGTCTCCTGCAGCCTCGCGTCCTGGTCTTGCAGCAGCGGCAGCGTCTTGCGCCTGCCAAAGACAGCCCACGGCCCACACCACGCCAGCGTCGTCTTGCCACTGCTCTGAATGTTCGCGACATAGGCAAACGCAGGCGCTTTGCCCGTGTACAGCCCACGGCAAAAAACACTCAGCATCGCCGCCAAATGGATCGCCATGTCACGGCCTTCATTGCGCCATCCATACGTGCGAAAGCAGCGATACAAATGGTGCGCCCCATCCTCAAAAGGCAAGTTCTCGTCGAACTCAATACCGCTGTGCGTGTAGATCCCCGACGCCTGGTCATAACCTGCCTTCAGGAGCTTCATCTCACCATCCTGGATCACTGGCAGCCGCACCGGATGGAACGCCGTGATCTTGGGCAGCGACGTCTTCAGCACGTCGCTGTCCAGCACGCACTGTGCAAGATCGCGATTCAGCGCCCCCTTGATCGTCATGAACCTCCCAGTGTTGTTGCCCTCGTTATCCTTCTGCGGCACCCGCTTGCGCACGAACACTACGCCCCTCATGCGCGGCAGCCAGGTGCGCAGTCGCGTCGGCTTCATTTCCGCGAAATCTTCCGCCTCCTCATCCCAGGCGATGATCGCCGAATTCCGCACGAACAAGCCATGCCTGCCGTCTTTCGATTTCATTAAATCCGCGACACGAGCGGCCATCTCATCGGGTGGCAAGTCCTCCATAATCTCAGGCGCTTCCGCCGCGATGATCTCAGGCACAGGCACTCCCATCGCCTCCGCCACAGGCGCGACCGCACGGGCGAATTCCTTTGCCCTATCGGATGCTTCCAGCGCGGCACCTTCATTCCGCATGGTCGTATCGCGCTCCTTTCGCGATGGCCTTCATGGTGGCCTCCGGGTTAAAATAGAGGCATCGTTGCATTGCCCGGCCATGGGTATAGGGCACGAACTGACCACCCATCGTCTTACCCTCGCGCCAAGTGTTCGCGCAGCGCACATTCACCATCGCGTTATTCAGCGCCTGCGAGTCGCAGCCGATCCTCGCCATCGTGTCTCTCACCACGTTGATGCACTCTTTCCACTCCTCATGCGAGTCCACGCCCACCTTCACCAGCGCATGAATGCTACGCCCTCCACTGGTGGTGATCAGCACGATGGGCAGATCCAGCGTCACCAGCACATTGAGCCATAGGTCAGGAGGTGCTTCATCGCTCTCCAGCAGCATGTAGGGGTAGCGGGTCACGCTTTGCTTTGTGCGCCGCGAGAGCTTCGCCTGCCCCACTACGGGATACCACCGACCGTCCACCGGCTGGATCAGCCAGATCATTCCTTCCCGCGCTCCGTCCGGTATCTTGTCAGCCTTCGTCGCCTTCACATCCGGCGACTTGCCCAGGACATACCACGCCCCCTTCCAGCGCATGTAGTCGCCTCGCGACGCCATCGACGTGAAGAGCATCACCTTATCCTCAGCCTCATACAGCCGATCAATAATATCCCCCGCCTGCATCTTCTTGGGGTCATACCGCGAGCGCTCGCGCAGCCATGCATGATCCACCAGCAAGCCTGGGACTTGCGCCTTTTTCAGCGCCTCGGCATCATACTTCACCGCCTCTTTCTTCTTCGGCAGCTCATAGATCGGCAGCACTCCACGCTCACTCTCCCCGGTCAAAAAATGCCCGCGTGCTTGCTGATGGTTGCCCGATCTCGCGCTCCTCAGCTTGTGCCACAGGTCATGCAACGACCACGGCGGCTGGCACACCGCGTTGTATTCCTGCATCAGCCCGATGGCCTCATCCGGTTCCAGGCCAAAGCCCCACACCAGCGCACACGCTACCCGATAACACGCCGAGTGCCCACCTTGCCCAGCAATGGCAGCCGGGCACTTATCAATGAGCAGTCGGGCGCGTTCGATGATGGTCATGGATTAGCCTTTCAGCCGGTCATTCAGCCGGATGCGCACCACGCGCCTCTCCATGTCGGCGCACAGCCGAGGCTCCTCATTCATCGCCACCAGCAGCAGCGTGTGCAGCGCCTCAGTCTTTACCTCCGCCGTTCCCAGCCGTCGGTAAGTCCATTCTCTCGAAGTGATGAAGCTCACCAGCTCCTTGGCTTTCAGCATCTTGGCTTCGATGCCATCCAGCAGGATCACCCGCACATGCTGCTGCGCGACCATCCCCAGATGGCTGATCATCGTCCTCTTGTACCAGCCAGGAAAATAGGCCGCGCCTTCTGAAATACGATTCGCTAGCAGCGTCTTCCCGCTCGCCATCGGTCCAGTGATCAGGATCAACGGCGGGCGGAAGGGCTCATCTTTATCGGCGCTCTTGCAGCGCTCCGCCCAGACCATCACCGCCTTCGCGTTCTCGCGGCTTTCCGCATCGGCAAACTGGAATCCTTCCAGCGCCTTCTCACGACGGTCGTAATCCGCCAGCGCCTTGTAGGCCTCCTCAAAGCCCGCCTTCACAGCCCACCCCCTTCCATCTCGAGCGGCAGTTCAGGGTGATTGTCCTTCGCCTGCTTCGCGCTGCGCAGTAGGTTCATCAGCACCCCGGCGGGCTGCGTGTAGCTAGCGATCACCTGATGCTTCAGCCACTCGCCCGCGCTCATGTCCAGCGCCGTTCCCTCGGCCTTCAGCGCCGCCATCACCGCCGGTGGCAGCGTCATGCTCAGCTTGTTCGTATCCTCTTTCGGTGTTTCCATCGTGTGTCCTTTCGTTCTTGGTTTGTCTCTGTCATTGCGGTCACTGAAGTCACTGAGGTCATTGCGCCTTCAGCTTGTCCAGCGCCCGCGTGATCTTCATGCGCTCCTTCGACCAGGCGTTGTAGGCATCCTTGCCCTGTGCCTCCGTGGGCTTCTTCAGCGCCTTCTTTGCCGCTTCGAGTTCAGCCTTGGTCATCGAGCTGATGAGCTTCACGGGCAGCGTCAGCAGCTCATTCAAAAATTGGCTCTCGGGCAACACGGCTCCCGTTTCAAAAAGATCAAGCCACTCGTCAGACATACCCGCCGCCCCTCGCGTGGAAAAGCCAGCAACGTGCCCCGGATTCACACCCGCGGGCACCCACCTCTCGTATTCCTCTTGACGCCAACCCATCAAAGGCTCGAAGCCATTCTTAGAGTCGCAGAGATCGCACTTGAACTCACCCTCCGCCATCTTCTCCACCGCAGGGCAATCGACGGCTAGGACGCCACACACCAGGCCACACCCATCACAGTGGTAGGCAGCGTCTTCAGCAGCAGGCACCTCCTCAACCTTCTCACAGGTGCCCAAAGGCTCGGCTAGCTGTGACTTGCGTGCCCCTCCAAGCTTGGCCCTGACGACCTTCGACTCCAGGCACAGCAACGCTTGCAGCTTCCCGTCGGTGCCCTTGTAAATGAGTTCATCCGCAACCAAGGCCAGCAGCAGATGCACCTGGGCCTCGCTCACTGTCATGTCCCGCGACCGCAGCTCAGCCAGCACCATATCGCTCTTCATCGAGTGCTCAAACTTCGGGTTGCGCTCCAAGCCCAGCACCGCGCCGAGCAGCACAGGACTCGCGTGCGCAGCCGCGACCAATGCCGCTTCCTTCCACACCTCCATGCTCCACTGCTCCGCAGACAGCAGCAGGTCATACATTCGATCCATCACATCCCGGCGCTCTTTCCAGACGTCCTTATGCGCTGCGGCAAACGTCGTTGCATCCTCACCCTTCGCCGTCGTCGCCTCGTTATAGGACTCCTCCTCTTCCTCTTCCTCGGCTTCCATCTCCCGCTTCGCTTTCGCCAGTTTCGCCGCCTTGGCGGGCCGCTTGGCAAACAGGTTGGGCTTGCCATCACGCTGCCACTTCGCTTCCGCCATCTCAATCGCTTTGGCCGATTCGAAGAGATACAAGCTCCCCTTTTTGGTGCCGGGCATCGCGCACATGATCCACGACACCGGGCAACCCTCCAGTATCTCCTCCCACGGCGGCAGCGATTCCTCAGCGTAGTGCCCCGTAAACTCATAGCCTGGCCTCTGATCGCGCCGCACATACTCACTGCTCTCGAACACCCCACTCACGAATAATTTCTTCGCATCATGCTTCTCCATCACGCGCATGTTGTTGGCCTCCGCCTGCGACGCCACCACCCGATGATGCGCCGCGTCCTTCATCGCAAAACATCGCGGTGCCTGGCACACCCACGCGTCCACGCCCGCATTGCCGCCGCGCCCCGGTGTGCTCAGCAAGCCCTTCAGCAGTGGGTCCTTGCCCGTGCGGAATAAGCAGTGCTCACACGAGCCATCATTCTCCTCGCCTACCGCGCCGCTGAAGCCCAGCGACACCCGTTCATTCGGCGTCAAGAGCGAGTGTTCCTTGAGGTCGAATCCACAGCCCTTCAGCGACTTCGTGAATTCTGCGGCGATCATCTCACGCACCTGGTCCCAACTCATCGGCACCCCGAGCTGCGGGTGTTTGATCGCCCACCGCGCCATCTGCTCGCGATCCTTGATCGACGGGATCGCGCCGATCATTTCGCCGATGCCGACACTGAGCACCACCTTCTCGCGCATCGCTTCGAGCAGGAAGTCCGGCGCTTGCAGCAACTTCATCCGCCGCGCCACATAGCTCTTCGTCACCCCATCTTTACCCACCGCCTGCGCAAGCGCCTCCACGCTCTCATAGACTGGCTTGCCATCATCATCGCGCATCGCCAGCGCCTTCGCATAGCCCCGCGCTTCATCCACAGGGTCAAGCCCCGACCGTTGCAAGTTCTCGATCAATTGCAGCCGCTCACAGTCCGAAAGCTTGCGCCCGGTCAGGATCATGCACGGCACCTTGCGCCGCTGCGCGAGCAGAGCCAGCGCCTCTTCCGTGCCCTCTTCTGCGAGATCCATGAGCAGCTCTTCCGTTGCACGATGGCGACGGAACCCCCACACCACCTCGTAGCCCCCATCCTCGCGTGGCTTCACCCCCAGATTTTGCATGATGCCATCCCTGCGCACCATCGCCTTCAGCTCAGCCAGCTCGCCCGCATCATAGCTGGTGCGCACATTGCTTGCGTCATCGCGATGCAGCTCCGCAAGGTCGATGCGGCGCAGCTCATCCAGCTCCATAAGAGGGGCGTCCAGTGTTGTTATTGGCTTCTTTTTCATGCTCTTCGATTGTTGTTATGGTTCTTTGCTCGTCTCTCCGAGCCGTCATGGATTCGTGTCTTCTCCAAGTCGATTTCATGCGGCTCCACACCGCACAGCGCGGCCATCCGCCGCCTCTCCGCATCCTCGCGCATCCCCTTCGCCCGCTGCTTCTGCTCTGGCGTCATCACCAGTTCCTCGGGCTCTTTCTTGTCCGACTCATAGTCCTCAGCGTGATGCCTTCGCCCCATCATCTGAGCGCTCTTCAGCTCGCGATGCCCCACTGGCTTCGAGCCTCCCGCCGTGCCTCCACGCACCCCCCACGACTCCAGGTATTCAATCACCAGCTTGATCTCCGTCTTGTTGAAGGCTGCGCGACACACGCCGAGCAACTTGCCGATGTCTTGCCCGCTCATGCCCTGGATGAATTGCGGGGCAATCTTATGCGTGATGGCCAACCAGTTGCGCATCGCACTCCATAGGTTCGAGGAGTTACTCCACACATACCTCATGAGCGCGTTAAAGGTATGCTGCTTGGCCTTGCGAAGCTGACTCAGCAAGTCCTCCGCACTCATCACCACACTGCCCATTGGCACCCGCACATGCCGGGTATCGTCGATCTCCTCCATGCCCGGCGTCGTCTGCGCCAAGCGCTCCGCACACGCCAGCATCAGGTCATAGTCAGCCACCGGCACCATCACGCAGTGATCCTGCTCCACATCGACTTCCAGCCCTTCGACGTGCATCACCTCATCCACCGGCGTCCACATCTCCACGCGATCAAACGTCCCATCCTCCAGCAGCACCGCTGCCAGCGTCGTCGCATCAGAGCGCTCATGCAGGCCTTCAAATTCCGCCCCACGTCGCGCCATTAGTTCGAGCCCTCCTCGTCTAGTGTGTGGTCACCCGCGCGATGCAGCGTGTGCAGCATCAGCTCATGTTGCGCATCGTGCCGAGGGTGCAGCTCCAGATCCTGCGCGACATCAACAATCCCCGTCAGCTCATGCAATCCTGTCGAGACCAGGCACATCGCCAGCGTCACGCCGCTCACGTCGTTGCGCAGCTCGCCATCGTTCGGCGCGAGTTTCGCCACGCTCACCATCAGAGCATTCACGCTGGCTTTGAGTTGCTTCACATCGCTCTCGAGCCTCTCAGCAACGCGAACCAGATGCGCAGGCAATCGGGTCACCTCGGTCATGCTTCGCCCTCCTTTGCGGCTTTCGCAGCGGCCTTCTCGGGGTCGATGAATTGATTAATCTTTCGCGGGTCGAGCATCTCCACGGGCGCAGCCGAGTCAGGCAGATCCACGACCCTCACGATGCCCATCGCCGCCCATGCCGCGATGGCCTCTTGCACGTCTTTGCTTGGGGCGACCAGCTTCATCTCGGCACCTCCTCTTCTTTGGGCCACAGGCACATGCTCGAAGGGTGACCAGGCCACGGCTCAAAGCCGAAGCGCCGATACCACGCCCGCAGAACATCTTTGCCGAGCGCCTCGCGGCCATACGGATGCACCTCGATCATGATCGGTTTCTCTGGCCATTTCCCGGCGATCCACTTCAGCGCTGCCGCTACTAACACCGTGCCGAGCTGCTTGCGCCGCATGGCGTAAGGCACCCACACGCCGCTCAGGTGGACGTGGTCGTCATACAGCGCAATGTCGCACGTCGGCAGCGGGTAAATATCAGCCTCAGTTTCCTCATAGCTCAGCGGCAGCTCAATGCGCAGATGCCACACATTCGGCAGGCCTTCAAAGGGCGCCACCATGATCTGATGTTTGCCTTTCATGCGCTCACCCCCTTCTGCACACGACGCTTCACGGGCGGGTAGCCCTCGCGGCTCATGCGCTCGCTCGCGGCTACCACAGCGGATGTCGCGAAGATGCACGTATCCCCGCGCCCTCGCGGCCCTGTCCGATGCGCGGTCTTGCGTCCGCACGCGCAGAGCCACCCCGCCTCAATGAGGTCGTCATAGATCGTTCGCGACCCCACGTAGGCGACGACCTGCTCTCGCGTCATCGTCGCGGGAGTGGGCAGAGCCCAGCCCAGCGCAGCGGCTGTTTTTTTGCTCAGCTTCATGCCGCACCCCTCCCGTCGTCGCGACACACCTCTTGCCCCTTATCCCTTACCCCTTGTCCCTTCCCGCCCCGCATTGCCGGGCATTGCGCCATCACATACAGCCCGAGAGCCGCGATGGCCCATATCAGCCCAATGAAGCCCGCGAAAAACAGCGCAATCACTGGCCACCCCCTCTCATCACCACGCACATCATCTCACCCAGCTCCAATGGCCGCTCACTGATGCGCCTGATCCGCTCATGACCAGGCAACTCGTAGAGCCTGCGAATCTTGATCACCGCCAGCGCGTAGGCCTCATCAGCCCCTCGCGCCGCGATGACCACATGCACCGGCTCCTCGCGCACACCCAGCTCCACGAGGTAAGTCGCGACGGGTAGCTCCGAGATCATCCCGGCCATCTGCTTACGCAGGTCAGTGGCTTGCACGATCATGCTCATTGTGCGCACCCCCTCGCTAACATAGGCCGCGCACTGTGCCCCGTCACCAGCTCACAAAGCCGCTCGCGGTGTATCTCCACGCAGTAGATCCCCCGGTCATCGCCGCCTCGATACTCATTGGCAATGGTCCGGGCAACTAGCTCGCGTGCCTCCGCGCCGCAGTCCGCCTCCACCACACGCGTCGCCGTCTCAGCGACGCCATGGTCTGTCCACGCCATCCGCACTCGGTAGGTCGTCATGCTGCCACCTCCTCTACTTTTGTAGCCGCGCCCGCGAGGACCGGCGACTCGCTCGGCCTCATGCGCTTCGCTTCCTCCAGCACCGTGCGCACCAACGCCATGCCCTTCGGCGTCAGCGTCAGCGAGCACGATTGTGTGCCACTGCCGAAGTCCACCGTGATGCGCCCCTTCGACCTCAGCGCCTCAATGCCGCTATTGAGCGCCGACGCCAGGCTACCCAGCCTACGGCACACGTCCCGCATCATCAGCGGCTTGCACTTTGCCTCCACAAGCGCCAGCAGAATTAGCCACTGCGCCGATGAAACTTGGTACGGCTCGCAGCACAGCGAGATGTCGAGGGATCGAGTGATCAGGTTCATGCTTCGAGCCCCCCCTTCTCGATGATTAGCGTCATCACCTCGCCGCGCCGCTCCCAGTCGCCGTTCGCCTGGAGCAGCAAGGCCAAGCCGCTGCGAATGCGATCATCCACCCGCTCCAGGTGCGGCATCATCTGCATCAGCAGGATGCACAGCTTCCGCGCCGCCTGCTCCCCGCTAGAGGCCGTGCCTCGCCCGCCGTGCGCACAGCACCGCAGCAAGTGCAGC
>JANOAR010000149.1:0-1613 GCA_031411235.1 Verrucomicrobiota bacterium
GCTCACTTCGAGGTCTTGAGCGACCTCAGCGATGGGCTTGCCCAAGGCAAGAAGGCCGAGGGCCTTCTCCTTGAAGTCGGGGGTGTAACGTTGATAAGTTTTCTGGCTCATGGGTGTCTATGTCTTGTTGGATTGCCCTTAGTCCAGAAATCTAGCGCACCTCACTTGGTGAGGAGTTCGGGTGTGCAAATCACAGGCATGTGAAGGTGGTGGTAAGTGCAATACTCAAAGAGTGTCTTCTGGAGAGTCGCGTTCGCGAGATGTGTGCAGTTCCACGTCAGCAAATAATCCATCCGATGAACGATGGCGAAGGCAACATGCGTTGCATCCATCTGTGCTTTCTGAGGCAGTAGCAAAAGCTGGACGATGAATCGGCAAGCGGCTCAACCTCCGCAGTGACATCCAGTTCCGGTATGCCCACCATCGCCTTCAGCCGCCTCGCGGCAGCAGAGGCATCGCCCTTGGAAATCTCGGCGCGCACAGCGATCGACGAGTAAAGACGAAAGCGCATCCGCTCATGATCCCACCAGTCATGCGTGATCTGTTGATGAGATGCCATCGGCTCCTGTTGGCTGCGGTGTGCCGTCAAGTAGCTGGGAATCGTCGTCTCAATGTAAACCGTCTCCATGCCGTATGATCATACCCGCCCGCTGGTCTTCGTAAAGCACACTCATGGGCGAGGGATTCTGTCTTGGCGATTGCCCTAACGTCTCGGATCAGGCGACGGCGAGCGGGGAGAGGGCACATGGGGACAGACAAATTGGTACCGCTCGACGAAAGTCAAAGCCCCATGATCTGACTGGAACCGCCCGGTGCGGACCCGCACGCCGGGTGGTGTGGGAGGGGCGGCAGGCGTAATCCTGTCGCCTCGACCCGATTTCGCCTTCGTTCCCGCAGTGGTCGTGGTAGGTATCAATGGTGGCGCAGATAACATAACTGTGAACAAGGTGAATGTGTGAGTGGAACGTAGATGGGTCAGTGCCAGTTTCCGCTACTGCGTAGTCCCTCTCCAGGCTTACTATGGCATCCCGTGATGGACATCAGAAGAAGCGTAACCAAGGTCAGCCAGATCATTGTCAGGACTCTGGTGGATAGACGTCGACGACCGCAAAGAGCAAACGTGAATAGGCCCCAGAATACTATGTGAAACGCCAAGAATACCAATTGGTAGGACTCTGCTTCTGAAAACTTAACATCGGAAAAGTAACTCATTACGCCCAGTGGAGCGAGCCATATGACAATAGGAACGAACAATGCAGCGGGGCCTAGGCCAGGGATGGCAAGGAGGTATGCAACGAACGGAAGCGATACCCAGTATCTAGCCGATCTGAGAAAGTGCTCGGGTGACTCAGGTTCTTGGCTCATCTTTCCGGCGGTGGACTCAGTTAGTTAGGCGAACGTTTCGGATCAGGCGACGGCGAGCGGGAGGCGTCGATGACACGACAGATGCCATTCGAGCCGTTGCCTGCATCCGTTTTGGTGTGCCCAGCATGGGCGCAGTCCTGATGGGGTTCAAGTCCCCTGTATGAAAACCAACACATGACGAAAACATACTCATGAAAATACTAGCCGAAGTCAAGGTTCAGCGAGTGATCGCTGGGCTGAAAGAAGAC
>JANOAR010000150.1:0-13193 GCA_031411235.1 Verrucomicrobiota bacterium
GGTGGCGGCCACCGGCAAGAGGTGCAAAATCAACGGCATCGTTTTGTGCGGCGGACGAAGTATGGGTTGTGTTCACAAACACCCATCGCACCGACTCCGCCGCGCAAAACGACCTTCTTCAATCGCGGCGTTCGGGTTTAATTGTGGTTGATGTGAAAGCCACAGGTTGCTTTTCTCATTGATATTCTACGGCTTTCCTAAATCTGCGGCAAAAATGAGTCCTTACGGAGCGCCGTAACGCGCCCGCCCAGACTTGCAGCGAAGTCCATCGCGGCTAGTATCGCGGGCCTATCTTGGCGCACTTCCTGCGCTAAGTTTTGCCCTTTCCCCATGCCCGACAGCGACACGCCCGACAATCCTTTCCTCGACACGCTCATCACCCGCCAGCGCGCTGAGCCCTGCACCGTGGTCATCTTTGGTGCCACGGGCGATCTCACGCATCGCAAGCTCATCCCGGCGCTCTACAACCTCGCTGCCTCGGGCGATCTGCCATCGCAGTTCAAGGTGATCGGCTTCGCCCGCCGCGAAAAGACCGACGAGGGCTTCCGCGCGGAGATGGAGGAGGACAATAAAAAGCACTCGCGCCAAGGGCATAAAGAGGAGCTGTGGAGCAGCTTCGCCGAGGGCATCCACTACCATCAGAGCGAGTTCACCGACACCGCTGGCTACCTGGGGCTGAAGGCCATGCTGGATCGCTTCGATGCCGAGCGTGGAGCCCCGGCGAACCGCCTCTTTTACCTCGCCACAGCGCCCGAGTTCTTCGGCGTGGTGCTGGAGCAGCTCGCTGCCGCTGGTCTGAATACTGCACCCACAGGCAAGTGGTCGCGCGTCGTCTGCGAGAAGCCCTTTGGCAAAGACCTCGCGACGGCGCAACGCTTGAACCGCATCGTCAGCGAAGTCTTCCACGAGCGCGACACCTACCGCATCGACCACTATCTGGGCAAGGAGACCGCGCAGAACATCATGGTGCTGCGCTTCGCCAACGAGATCTTTGAGCCGCTATGGAACAGCCGCTACGTGGATCATGTGCAGATCACCTGCTCCGAAAACCTCGGCATGGAAGGCGGGCGCGGTGGCTACTACGACACCGCTGGAGCCCTGCGCGACATGGTGCAAAACCATCTCTTCCAGCTCCTCACGCTCGTCGCGATGGAGCCGCCGACCGATCTCAGCGCCGACTCGGTACGCGATGAAAAGGTGAAAGTGATCCGCTCGTTGCGCCCGCTGACCAGCATCGAAGACGTCGCGAAAAATGTCGTGCGCGCCCAGTACGCCGCTGGTTCTGTGGATGGCATCCTGCGCCCCGGTTATCGCCAGGAGGATCGCGTCAATCCGCAGTCACAGACCGAGAGTTATGTCGCCCTTCGTTTAAAGATCGACACCTGGCGCTGGCAGGGCGTGCCCTTCTACATGCGCGTGGGCAAGCAGTTGCCCAAGAAGGCCACCGAGATCAGCGTCCACTTCAAACAGCCGCCGCAGAACCTCTTCAAAACCGACGATGTCAAAGGCAGCCGCAACGCCCTCGTCATCCGCATTCAGCCCGATGAAGGCATCAGCCTGCGGATGCTCTCCAAGCAGCCCGGTGTGCTGCTGCGGATGCAGCCCGTGAAGATGGATTTCCACTATGCCACCAGCTTTGGCAAGGCCTCCCCCGAGGCCTACGAGCGCCTGCTGCTTGATGCCATGGCTGGCGACGCCACGCTCTTCGCCCGCAATGATGAAGTCGAGCACGCCTGGCGTTACATCGACACCATCGAGCACGCCTGGCACGACTCCCCTACCCCGCCGCCGATGTGCGAATACCCCGCTGGCTCCTGGGGACCACGGGAGGCCGACGAAATGCTCGGTGCCGATGGCCGCGTGTGGCGCAGGATTTAGCAGCAAGGCCCTTAAGCAATCCTGGCTCAGCCGGAAACCAAGCTTGGGGTGCTGCGCGAGGCCCATTCAGCAGCAACCACGAATGAACACGGATAGGCACGAATCAGGCCTGATTGATGCGCTCAAAATTCACCGATTCGCTCCTGATGATGAATCCGCCAAGGATATTTCTTCATTCGTGCTTATCCGTGTTCATTCGTGGTTGCTGCTGGAATACTCTCTCGAATAAACCCTCGGCTGCTCTCCATTCGGCGTTTGAGGTTGCTGCACCGACCGCAGGCATGCTTTTGTCGGCGCTGCGATTGCTTAACGGCATTGGATTTAGCCGTGTAGCTTATCCCAGCGACTCGACCCGCATCGTCACGGGAGCCTCGCGGATGCAGGCCAGGGTGGCCAGCGTCTGCACGGCATCGCGCATTTGTTTCAGCGTGGCGTCGTGGATCATAAGCACCAAGGGGATAGTGCCCTCGGGCGTCTTTTCATCCTCAGGCTGCATGACGGAAAGGATGCCGATGCCACGCTCGGCCAGCACACCCGCGACCTGCGCGAGTACACCCGGCTGGTCATCGACGAGCAGGCGCAGGTAATGATGCGAGCTGGTCTCTTCAATCGGCTTGCTCTTGCCATACAAACCGTGCGGCACGAAGCCGCTGTGGCGGAAGCCATAGATCAGGCTCGCTGCCGCGTCACAGATGTCGCTAATGACCGAGCTGCTCGTCGGGTCTTGCCCCGCGCCGCGTCCATAAAACAAGGTCTCGCCGACGATATCGCCATTGACCAAGATGGCATTGAACGAGCCATTCACCGACGCCAGCACATGCGAGTTGCGCACCATGCTCGGCTGCGTGCGCACCTCCACGCGGCCCTGCTCGTCGGCGCGGATGACGCTGAGCAGCTTCACCGTGTAGCCGATGCGCTGGGCGAAGCGGATGTCGTCGATGCTCACCCGCTCGATGCCTTCCACATAGACATCGGCCATGGGAATCCAGAAGCCGTAGGACAGCGAAGCGAGGATCATCGCCTTGTGTGCCGCGTCCCAGCCGCTCACATCGAGCGTCGGGTCGGCTTCGGCGTAGCCCTTTTCCTGGGCCTCGCGCAGCGCGTCCGCATACGGCAGGCCAGCCTGCGACATGCGCGTGAGGATGTAGTTGCAGGTGCCATTGATGATGCCGTGTATCGAGCGGATGTGGTTCGCCACCAGCCCCTCTTGCAGTGACTGGATGATGGGAATACCACCCGCGACGGCTGCTTCAAAATAGATCGGCACGCCGCACTGCTCGGCTAGGGCGAACAGCACCTGCCCATGCTCGGCGAGCAGCGCCTTGTTCCCCGTGACCACGATTTTCTTCGCCCGCAATGCCGCGCTGACAAGATCAAAAGCCTCCGTCGTGCCACCGATCAGCTCGACGATGATCTGGATGGACTCATCCGCGATCAGCTCGCGCCAGTCCGTGCAGATCATTTCACTCGGCACTTCCACATCGCGGGGTTTGGCGGGATTGCGCACTGCCACGCGCACGACTTTCAACGTTGCGCCCGTGCGCTGTTCGATGAGCGCGGCGTTCTTGATGATGTTCTTAAACACGCCCGCCCCCACGTTGCCGAGTCCGGCGAGTCCGATACGAATGGGGCGAGGCTGGGATCCTTGGGTCATAGGGCAGGTGGCAAAGAGGTAGCAGGGAAAAGGGGCGGCACTGGACTTCGAGTTGGGCAATCTGCAAGCCACAAGCGGGCCAGAGCGCAATAGGCAAAAGCTACGTAGCGACGGGCTTGCTCAACCACAGGTGCAATGGCTGGGCTCGCTGCGTGTCGTTGCTACTTGCTGAGGAAAATCGGGCTCTCCACGACGCGGTGTATCAGGTCGCTCAGCGGGTGATTCTTGGCTTTTGATTCTGCCACGAGGCGGGCGATGTCGGCACGATCAGAGAACCCCATCTCGCGGCCTGTGGCGAAGGTGAGGAGTTTCTCGGTGACGCAGCGGGCGACGCGATCCTGGCTGGTGAGGAGGAGTTGTTGGAACTCAGCCATGTTGGCGAATTTGGCTCCAGTGGTGAGTTCGCCAGCGGCATCGACGGGCGGGCCGAGCTTGTAGCGGACTCTGCGGCCTTCGACAGCGAGCTTGACCTGTTCGCCTTCACCGAGGCTGCGGAAGCGCTCGCGCCAGCCGCCGATGACGTCGTAGTTTTCCAGGGCGAAGCCGGGCGGATCAATGATGCGGTGGCAGCCGTTGCAGCTCTCCATGGTGCGATGTTTGTCGAGCAACTCGCGCAGCGTGGTGGCACCACGGATGTCGGGCTCCACGCCGGGAGTGCCGGGCGGTGGCGGCTGCGGCTCGATGCCGAGAATGCGCTCCATGACCCACACGCCACGGATGACGGGAGAGGTGTTGGTGCCGTTGGCGGAGACTTTTAAAATGCTGGCGTGGGTGAGGATGCCGCCGCGCTTGCTGTCGGGCGGTAGGGTGATTTTTTGCAGGGCGAGTCCGCTCACGCCGGGGATGCCGTAATGCCGCGCGAGGCGCGCGTTGAGCAGTGCGAAGTCGCTGTGGATGAGATTGGCGACGCTGAGGTTGTGTTGGATGAGATGCGTGATGAAGCCGCGTGTCTCGCGCAGCATGGAGTCGAGCAGGAGGCTGTCGTACTCGGGGTAGAGCTGCTTGTCGGGCGTGGTGAAGTCGATCTCGCGTAGGTTCAGCCAGCCATCGGTGAAGTCGGTGACGAAGCGCTCCAGCGTGGCGCTTTTGAGCAGGCGTTCGGTTTGGCTGCGGAGCACGGCGGGCTGGGTGAGCGGCGCGGCGAGGAGTTCGGCATCAGGTGCGCTGCGCGTGAGGAAGTAGCTGAGGCGGGCAGCGAGTTGGGGGTCATTGAGCTTGCCTGCGGGCTCCTTCAAATACAAAAACTCGGGCGAGCAAAGCACCGCGATGGCGGCGGTGCGCATGGCGACGAGGAAATCGCTGCTCACGGCAAACTCGGTGTCAAAGAGCTTCAAATAGGGCGCGATATCCGCCGGTGTAGCGGGCCGACGAAACGCGGCGGTGATGAAGGCTGGCAGCCGTTTTCGCGACTCGGCGACGGGATCAACGCTATCAGCGGTGAAGACGGGTTTATAACCCGCTTTGCCGCGCATCCACGGTTTATCGGGCGGTAGCTCGCGTAGCTTGGCATCACCCAGCAGCATTTTTTGACCGCGCGGCGGCCATTCGGTGAGGATCGGCCCTTCGAGGGTGACTTCTTGAAACGCCATGCCTTCGCCGGGGTATTTCGCCGGGCCATCTTTGATCGGTGAATGGCCATCCGCTCCATTCAGGCCCTGTGGGCTGATCCAGATGCCGTTGCCTTGGCTGAGATGCAGCGTGATCTCCACCGTGCCGGGTTTGCCGACAGGCAGCTCATGGAAGCTGTGCGTGACGTTGTCCGCGTTGCGGAAGTTGAAGCTGCCCGTGATGAGGGCGAAGACGACGGGCGCTTCGATCTGGTAGCCGTAACCGGTAACGCGCACCTTGTAAGTGCCAGCCGTCTTGGCCCGCAGATTGGGAATCACCGTGCTGGGGAAGCCGCCTTCATTGAAGACGACGATGGCACCGTCGTCGCGCTTCAGCCAGTGCTTGCCGAGGTTGTCCTTGTTGCGATCGCTTTCCAGCGTGGCGCGTTGTGTGGTCAGCTCGGGCCGCTTGTCCTCAAACAGCGCGGCATTCAGCGCCAGCTCAGCGGCTTCCATGTAGCGCAGCATCTGGATGCCGGAGATGGAGAGCGCTTCGCCGATGTTATCAAAGCCATGCGCACGTCCGTCCTCGGGCAGCGAGTCGATGACATTCGCCGTCACGCCGAGAAGATCGTTGATGGTGTTCTGATACTCACGACGATTCAGCCGCCGCAGCACGGTGCCTTTCTGCGCGATGTGTTTGGCGCTCAACTCATCGCCCAGCGCGGCGGTGAAAGACTTCAATTCATCCGCCGCAGGCTGTGGCTTCTTTGCGGGTGGCATCTCACCAGCCGCCACGCGATCCAACACACGCACCCATTTCTTATGCGCTGCCGCATCTGCCACATCGGTGGGCAACGCCGACAAATCGAGCCCGCCCTTTTTCACCTCGCCATCATGGCACTCCATGCAGTGCTGATCCAGGAATGGCTGGATGGCAGGCAGTGCGGCGAAGGCCGACGAAGAAAGTAGAGCGATGGGCCAAAGATACTTCATGGGCAGACAGGCCTTCACAGTGGATTCCAAACCTTGCGAAAGCCCAGGCCGTCGAAGTCCTTCACGTTGACGGTGGCGAAGTCGGTGACGCCTTGGCGGAGCAGGGATAGGGCTGCACGCCAATCATAGGCGCGACGACGGGCGAAGGTTTTCTCACGGAGGCGCGGCCAGAAGGTATCGTGAAACTGGCGACTGTCCGGCGGGAAGCCGAGGGTCTGCCAATGTGGATGTTGGCGGAAGGCTTCACAGACGTCCACGGCGGCATTTGCGGTGAGCGGCTTGGCAAGAACGGATGGATTGCGGAGAAGACCGTAAAGCTCCAGCAGCACGAATTCAGAAATGGCGACGTCGTCACGATCTTGGAGCGAGTCGAGAAATGCCGCTGCTTTCGGGTGATTGGGGTTCCCAGTTTCCACGGCAGGCAGAAGAATATTCGTATCCAAAGAGATCATCGGCGCTGGCTGTGTGTTATCTCGTCCTGCGCTGCGATTTCGTGGAGTTGGTCGAGTGGAACTTTGATGCCGCCGCCGTCCACCTTGGGCATTTGCCAGTGCGCACTCTTTGGTTTCTGATCGGGAAAGCGTGCCATGAAAAGTTCGATGCCACGGCGTGCAATCTCGGCGAGGGATAGCTCACGCTGAGCAGCAAAGGCTTTTGCCGTTTGGTAGAGTTCGTCCGGCAGTTGGATTTGAGTTCGAGTCATGCTGTAAATTTTACATCGCGGCACCGTGCTGTCAATTTAGCGGCCTCACGCCTGATTGATGTCCAAGACGCCCGTGCTGAAGCCGAATTTGTCTGTCTCAACGCCCATGCGCTGGGCTATCGAGACGAAGAGGTTGGAGAAGACGTGTTTCTCTTTGTCGATGGCGAGGTGGCGTCCGTGTTTGAAGCCGCCGCCAGCGAGCACGAGCGGGAGGTTGGTGGTGTTGTGGGCGCTGGCGTTGCCGAGGTTGGAGCCGAAGATGACGGAGGTGGTGTCGAGCAGCGGGCGACCATTTTCCTGCGTGGTCTTGAGCTTGGTGAGGAAGTCGGCGAAGGCAGCGAACTCGGCGGTCTCGATGACTTTGAGTTCGTCGATCTTCGCGGGATCCTGGCCATGGTGGGAGAGGTTGTGCCAGTCGTTCTTCACGCCTTCGATCTCGGGCACGGCGTTCATGCCGCTGAGGCGCAGGGTGATGGCGCGGGTGGAGTCGGTTTGCAACGCGAGCACGATGAGATCCTGCATGAGCTGCATCTTGCCGATGGCATCGGTGCGGCTCTGGATGTCGGTCGGCGGCTTGGCATCAATCTTGGGTTTCGGCTTCTGCGCCCACGCCTCATTTTGCACCAGACGGCCTTCGAGATCGCGCACGGCGGAGAAGTATTCATCGAGCTTCTCCTGGTCGCGTTTGCCGAGTTCACCGTGAAGTTTTTTCGCTTGGCCGTTGACGGTGTCGAGGATGCTGCGGCCACGTTTCAAGCCTCGCACTTGCGCTGCGACCTCAGCCTGCGTGCCATCGACAAAGAGCTGCTGAAAGGCCTTCGAGGGCGAGCTTTCTGCGGGTAACGGCACGCCGCTGGCCGACCAAGAAAGTGAGTCGCTGCCCGTGCCAAGGATGAGGCTGGGGAAGCGGGTTTGTGTGCCGATTTTCTCCGCGATGAGCTGGTCGATGGAGATGGTGTTTTTAAATCCGGCAAGTCCAGGATGCTTCGCCGACGTGAGCCAGGTCATCTCGGAGGTGTGGCCGTTCGCGCCGCTCTGCTCGGCGTGTTGCAGGCCGGAGATGACGGAGAAATGATCGCGCAGGTCTTTGAGCGGCTCCAGATACGGAGTGAGCGTGTAACCCGCCCCTGTTTCCTTGGGGTGAAGGAACGGGGTGTGGAAACCGAGCGTGGCGCACATGGCCAGGAAGCGCGACGGCGGCTGTCCCACGGCGGCCTGTGCGCGGGTGGCAAAGGCAGGCACCATCGCCTCCAAAAACGGCAGCGAGAGGACGGTTCCCGCACCACGCAAAAAGGCGCGGCGGTCGAGGTGGCGTTTGGCGGCGATGTAGAGACTCATAGGAAGTGGACGATGCTGAAACGGTGCAGCCCGCAAAGTCTGACAAGGAAGTAAGAGGCAGAAGACTCTGCCTCGCCTGATGCTCGGTGCTTTGCGCTGGCGGCTATCCCATTACGGCAAGTACCAAAAGCCAAACAAGCTATCCCGATGCCTTGGCTTGCGTTGCTTCAGCGAGGCGGGTGGTGTCCAGCCGTCGGGCAGGAACATGGCGCAATTGAAGATCGTGGAGGACATGGTCTCATGCACCGTGAACTCGCACTGGCCTGTATTCACCGTGGGATGCGCCACCCAGCGGCGGAAAAAGGGCGCGTTCGGATCGGCATAAAACGAGTGCCTCGAGGTGATAGCTGCATCCACGGGCGAGGCCCAGGCATTGTCTCTGACCACATAGTTGATCGGCCCGCCATCGAGTCCGTAAATCGTCAGGCCCGGCACGGGATCGTCGATGCCATCCGTCTCGCTCACGGCGTGCTGGAACACCGCTGGATAAACCGCACCGATGCCCGAAGTCCAGCTCATGCCCATCGCATTGGAGCCGAACATGTAGTCCATGTTGCACAGTGCGGCGTCGCGATAGCGCGTGTCGCCGGTCAGGGAAAAAGCTTGCAGCAACACACGGCCACGGTTGGCCAGATTCGACTCGCCCCAGGCGATCCAGTAGTCCTGGTAGCGCGGCCAAGTGTGGCGGTAAGGCATCGTCTCCAAGTGCGCGAGCAGGCTGTCGGCAGGCTGGGTAAACTTCGCCTTCCACGTCGCGATGAGTGCCGGGCTGAAGATGCCTGCACCACGCTTGGCGATGGGGTAATAGAACCATGGCACGCAGTCTTCCATCGTGTTGGGCCAACCCCAGGGCGTCGCGCCGTGGGCGAGGTAAGTCTCGATGTTGGTGAGGTAGCTGGTATCGCCCGTGAGGTAGTAGAGCCGTAGCTTCGCCGTGAACATGTAGGGGTCGTTGTAGTTCACGTCCTCTGTCCAAGTGATCGTGTAGGGCGTGCCCACGCCGCGATTGGTCTTCGCGGGTATCGTCACATTGCCCAGCGAATTCGCCACGTTGCTGCCCCAGCCATAGGCTTTAATGGCGAGCGCCCGATACTTCGCCGACCTCGCTGAATCCATCGGAGCGAGCATCTCCGCAAGCTGCGCGGCGGCGGCGGCATAGATGAGCGTGGACCAACGAGTGCGCTGCGAATAGCCATACTGATAGGCTGGATCGGTCATCGTAGGATGGGTCGAAGTTTCGATCCAACCCGACACCCCGCCCTCTGCCGTCATGCTGCGCGTCCAGGCTTCCAGGCCATACTCCACTTCGTCCAAAATATCCGGCACACCGTTGCCCGACTCGGGGATGTTGAGCTGACCATCGGTGAACTTTGCCGGAGCCAGCTCGTAAGCGTTCAGCATGTCGAACATGCAGGTGTAGTGGCGGATATTGCGATCCCAATCCGCCGCGTCATACCAGCCGCCTTCGACATTGGGCGTGGCCTTGGTTTTATCCAGCGTCGCTCCCACGATGTCGAAGCGATTGTAAGAAGCTGGCGGGTTGAACTGCCCAAAACCGAAGCACACCAGCGCACTCTCGTAGATCGGGTCGGTGTGCGCCTTGGCCCGCACCCAGGGCGTGTAGGGCAGCGCATACTTCATCGACGCACGCTGGTGAAACAGACCACGCGTGGCGAGATAAAACGGCTCGCCATAGGCATCCGCTGCGTGGCGGAATGTCCATGAACGGCCCACACCCGGCACGGAGATGAAGAAGTTCCCCGACTGCGTGAGCCCCGCCAGATCCATCTGATACACATCCTCGCCGAGCATGAAGGGACGAGTGAGCGGATCCTCGGTGTTACCTAGCTTCACACTGAAGCGCGGGTTCGCCTCGCGCAGTGTCACCGGCCCCGTCAGCGCCACCGCGCCCGTCTGGGCATTGATGACGCTGAAGGTCGTCGTGTGCCCCAGCGGCAGCGGCCCATAGCCATAAACATCGGCACCGATGTAGGCATACTTTTTCCCCGAGTCCGGCAGGTAGCCCGCTTGATTCACCTTGATCGCCCGCGACACCGTGCGCTGCTCGTCATACAAAAAGCTCGCCCATTTGCCATCGGCCAACTGGATGCGGTAGTGCTTCCCATTCACCATCGGCTGCGGCATCTCCAGGTAGCAGTAGTGCGAGTAGTGGCACTGGTGCGAGCCCGCCACGCGCCCCTTGTCCTGGCCCACATAGAACTGCGTCGCGTGCAGCGGCTGCGCCGTCCCAGGGTAGGCGGGATCATCCACGGAGCTGATCGCATAGTAGCTCGGCTGCGTGTAGCGATCTTCATTCAAGTCGAGCCGCGCCTGCGTGATGTACGTATCGCGAATGGCAGGCACCTGCGTCCAGGCCGTCCAGTTGGTGCCATTTCCCGCAGGAGCCCCGCGTTCGCCGAGGTCGATCATCGCCTGGAATTGCCCACCCGAGAGCGTGTTGATCCGCGCCATCACATCGGGCAAATCTTCCACCGCCGCGACCACCCAGCGATTGCTCAGCACCAGGATCTGGCTCACGCCATTGTAGCTCGGACGAGCGATGGGAAAGAGGCCCTCGCGCTCCGCAGGCAGGTCTTCTTCATGCGAGGCGGTGAAGGTAAACGTCTTGTCGTACCACGACACTCCTTTGCGGTAACGAATCGTCACAAACACCGTCTCACCGCGTGTCGGCAGATTCGTGACAGGGAACTGCGTGCTCGTGCTCGGCAACGACAAGCTCTGGAAAAACTGCGAGCCCCCAGCCGTGCTCCCAGCCTTCACGATCCACTCCTCCACGCCCACGCTGTTCGGCAGCCATTGCACCGTCGCCGAGCTACCCGCGAGCGTCGCCCCCTCAATGTGCGAAAGCAGCAGCGGCCCCTGCCCATCGAAGGCATTGCCCAAGCGCACCCGTGCAAACGAGCACTGCCTCGCCGGCCCCTCAGCAGGCACCGTCATCTTGCTGACCAACTGCGACGCCGTCATCACCAGCAACGGCTGCGGCGTCCACGTCACCAAATCATGCGACAGCTCAATCGTGTATTCCGTCCCCGGCCTGCTGTTCCACTGCACGCACAACCGCCCATCCACCAAGCGCTCGCAACCCGTCATCGCGAAGGGCTTCGTCTGATCCACATACTGCGGCACCACCGTATGGCGGATGATTTTCACCTCCTCCATAACCCCTCGAAACGCCCCCATTTCAAAAGCTGCAACGCCTGGGCGATTGAACAGCGCCAAATCACCCACCGCCGCCCTTTGCGCCACCAGTTGTCCATCCATCCACACGCAGCATTTCTGCGTATCCAAAACGATCTGCAAATGATGCGAGATGCCCAGTTGCAAGTAAGGCCCCATCTGCGCAGCCGACGCCACCTCGCGCCCCGCGCCGCCCACCACACGCGGAATCCCCGCCCACTTGTCCTGCACGATCTCCAGCACCGCATCCCAGCCCGTATAAAGCTTCAGCACCTCTGCCGTGGTGATCCCGTAGCCGATGAAGCCATCCGCACGCAGCCAAGCATCCACCTCCAGCGCCTGCGTGCCCGCCGTGTAGAGCAGCCCATTGGGAATCGTCACTGTCGCATGGTCATTCAGCGTGGTGAATTTCACCCGCCCCGCCTCCCACGTCGCACCGCCCACCAGCGAGAGCGCAGCATTTCCCCCCGCCATATCCCCCAGCCCCGCCTCAAAGTCATAGTGCGCCACCACGACCTGCCCAGAGCATGCTCCGCACGCCATCAACAGGGCGAGAAAACCGCCAAAAATTGAAATAACCGACCTGTTTTTTTTAGGACACAGCATGAGCTTAGGCCTACACACTTAAGCCCAACCGAACACCAGAGCAAACAGAAGAAGCAGGCAAAGTGCTTATAGGCACAATATAGTCGAAAAGCCCTCACGGAGCCGCCAGTTTCGCCGCGACGCTGCCGAGGTAGGGGAAGAGTTGGCCTCCAGCGAGAATGGCGATGATACCGAGCCAATCAGCACAGACGCTAAACTGGGCAGGCTCTAAAGAGGATGAGTTTCCGGCGGAAGCCGCGAAAGCACAAAATCAAACAGCCGTTGGGCTGCATCGAGTGCTTGATCGAATTCACCCTGGTTGGGTTCTAGATTGTTCAAATCATCTGGGTAGCGAAACATGAAGGCCAGGGGTGCCAGCATTGCGGCTTCCACCATCCAGCCTGCAAACGCTGGCTCATAGCTTGCGCACACAGGTATAAGAACCTTCAAGTCATGGGTCTTCTGAATGGGGTGGCCCTGCGCAACGAGATAGCCTTTGATTGCCTTTTCGCCAGCCTGCTGGCAGTGGTAGATCGCCGCATCAAGTGCGATCACTCCAATAGCAGCAGTGGCCTTGGCGGCGATAAGATCGTGTTGAGCTTTGTTCAGCCAAGCAAGCACAGTTGGCACGAGAGCTTTATCCATAAAGGAGCCTCCCCTCATTGACGACTTTGTAAGTCAGGGTGGGACGCAGGTCGCGCACACGATCAAACTCGGCTTTGGTTTTTACCATCACATCACTGGCCATGCCAAGGCCACGCAGGCACCAGCTAGCGCGTTGCATTCGGCTCAGGGGTCGTTCGTCGCTCTCAGGTACCACCACCATCAAATCAAGATCGCTATCCGCGTTCGGTTCGCCCCACGCATAAGAGCCAAACAGCCAGACCTGCTCAGGCTGAAACTCCGCGACGAGGCGCTGCGTAGCCTCTTCGATGGTGTGCTGAATGGTTGTGATGTTCATGAATGGGACGGCAAAGCAGTATGGCCAATTCGCAGCCGTGGTCGAGGAGCTTGTTTCCCAACGGCGAGTCGGTGAGGACGAGACGGTTGCGGGCATTCGCATCGCAAGCGGCTTTGCTATCGCGGTTCGTTGATGGGCGGGCCAATATTGGAAATGGCGGCGAGGATGATGGTGTTGAGGGGCTAAGCCGTGTCGCCGCAATTCAGTGGCTATGAAGGTATTGAAGGAATGAAGCGAAGACGATGAAGCCTGAGAACGATGAGGCCGTTCTGTCGGCTCTTAGCGCTAGGCGTTTGTGTGCCTTGAGGTCTTTGAAGAAGTTCTCGACCTCGT
>JANOAR010000151.1:0-69010 GCA_031411235.1 Verrucomicrobiota bacterium
GAACTCTTCGCCTTCATCGACTCCTACTACAACACCCAACGCCTCCACTCCTCCCTCAACTACCGTTCCCCCAGCCGCTTCGAGGCCGATATCGCCCTCGCTAACTAATTCACTTTTGGTCCAAATATCCGTGGCATTTCATTGCGTCGCCCAAGCCTCGCCTATCAATTATTGAACCCAAGACGCTTCGAGACCAACTTCGCCCTCGCAAATTCAATCACTTTTAGTCCGATCATTCCTCAACGCTTGCCTTCTGCTTTCCGCCCTGCATACTCGCCGCCCACCTTTTAACCCAAACCAATCGCATATTATGGCACTCACAGTCGGATCCAAAGCCCCAGATTTCACCCTCAAGTCGAAGAATGCAGACGGACTCAAGGACGTTGCACTCAGCGCCAATTTGGGCAGCAAGAATACGGTATTGCTGTTTTTTCCACTCGCCTTTACTGGCGTTTGCACGCAGGAACTTTGCGACATTACGGCTGGCTTGGGCCAGTTCAGCAGCCTGAATGCTGAAGTCATCGGTATCAGTGTGGATAGCCCCTTCGCTCAGGAGGCTTGGGCGCAGAAAGAGAAGATCAGCATCACCTTGGTCAGTGATTTGAATAAAACGACCACAGCGGCTTATGACGTTGTCTTCCCAATGCTCGCAGGTGTCGGTGATACCTCGGCGCGTGCCGCCTTCGTCATCGACAAAGCTGGTGTCATCCAATACGCCGAGCAGACCGCCACACCGAAAGATCTGCCCAACTTCGATGCAGTGAAAGCAGTGCTAGCGAAGCTGGTTTAATTCGGCTTGGCTTTGAGCAACTCCCGTCTCTGCTAGTCGCAGGGGCGGGTTTTTTTGTTTATCGAGGCAAGCCAAAGGTGGTGACTACTCCGCCTATGAACTCGACCATCTTGGCGTCAAAGGGCACGTAGTCCACTTGCGGGCCAGCGCGATAGTAGAAGTCGTCGAAGTAATCGCAGGCATAGCGATTGTGGCCGTGGCGCGAGTCGTGGATGCCATTGTAGTTCATGCTCATGCCGAAGCCTTGGTCGTGGCGATAAACGGGATCGTAGCCCGTGTAGCTCCAGCGTTCATAGGATGTGCCAATGCGCTTGCCTTCCATGATGCGGCTGGGGCGGCCCCAGGCGAGGAACACGGCCTCCCTGCTCATGCCTACGGCTACTTTGCCCGCGAGTACGCTGGCCTTGTGGCTTTCGCTGAGTTTCGCCAGTAGCGCTGGATTGCGCTCCAGTCGCCGTTGCAAAGGCGAAGCGCAACTGGTGAGGGCTAGCATCAGAGCACAGGCGAGTAAGTTGAAGGTTTTCATCGTGTCGCAGGGTAGGGGACATGCGGGAAAATGGCCATCAAAATCCAGGCTCTTCGGTAGGCGCTTAGTTGCTTCATTCGTCGTCGATATAGACATCGACTTGCTGGCCGACGTAAAGGGAAGTTCCTTGGGGGCGTTCGAGGCTGTAAATAACTTGCAGGACGCGGGTATCGACGCGCTCGGTGCTCGCTCCGGTGAGTGAGGTCTTGGGGATGACGAAGGGCTCGATGCGGACAAATTTTAGAGGGATGGCGGTCTTGGCATCGCCTTTGACAAAGGCTTTGCCTGGCTTGCCGATGCGCACGCGCACGGCGCTTTGTTCATCCACATCGGCGCGGACTTGTAGGGATTTGAGGTTGCCTAGAACGAGGGGTGGAGCCTTGGGCTGGGTGCTGGCATACTCGCCTGCGCGAATGTTGACCTGGAGGATGCTGGCGTTTTGCGGCGAACGTACGGTGAGGCGTCCGAGGAGGAGTTCGGTACTTTGTACTTGGGCTTCGGCGGCTTGCACTTGGGCCTCGGAGGCGAGGACTTCGGCCTTGGCGACGAAGACGTCGTTGCTGCGGTTGCGCACATCGTCTTGGCTAATGGCGCGCTGGTCAGTGACGGCTTGCAGACGCGTGAGCATGTCCTGGGTTTTGGCCAGAGTGGCTTGTTTTACTTCGCGTGTGGCCTTGTTAACGAGAAGGCTGGCGCGGCCAATGAGGAGCTGTGCCTGCAATTCTCGATCATCAAGTTTAAACAAGGGATCACCCTCCTTCACCTCGGCTGAGACTTTGACAAAAACTTCGGTGACGATGCCGGGCTGGGGGACACCGATTTCGACGTTTTCACTCATGGCTTCCAGGATACCTGTGGCAGCGATGGTGCTGGCGTAGGGCTTCTCTGGCGGCGCGGTAGGGGGAGGTGGCATGGTGCGCTGCTCGGCCTGCACGCTGCGTATGAGCAGGGTGATGGAGACGACTCCAGCGATGGCGAGGAGGAAGGTGAGGTAGCGGATGAGTTTGGAGAAGAACATAGGCTAGGGAAGGGATAAGGAGCAAGGAACAAGGGTGGAAGGGGCTGATTAGCAGGGGCTTGGAAGTTCTTTCTTCTGCTCGGTTACTTCCACAATAACGCCATCATCCATCCGTGCGATGCGGTCGGCGTGGCTGAAGATGCGGTTATCGTGGGTGACGACGATAACGGCGCGTCCAGGTACTAGGGCGACGGTTTCAAACATGTCCATGACGAGGGTGCCGTTCTTGGCATCGAGCGAGGCAGTGGGCTCGTCGCAAATGATCAGGCGTGGTTCATGGACGAGTGATCTGGCAATGGCAACGCGCTGTTGCTGGCCGCCTGAGAGCTGCGCGGGACGGGCTCGCCAGCGGTCGCCGAGGCCGACGCGGTCGAGTTGTTCTTTGGCTTTTTTCTCGGCTTTGCTGTTGCTCATGCCTTGGATGAGCAGGGGGACGCTGACGTTTTCGGCAAGGTTGAGCGTGGGGATGAGATTAAACTGCTGGAAGATGAAGCCGATGTTCATCGCGCGGAATTTAGTAATGGCGGAGCGCTTCATTTTATCGAGTCGCTGGCCGAAGACTTCGATCTCGCCGCTATCGAAATTCAGAGTGCCTGCGATGATGCTGAGTAGGGTGGTTTTACCACAACCGGAGGGGCCGACGAGCATGAGGATTTCCCCAGCGCGTGCTTCGAGGTCTATGCCCTTGAGCACGGTGATGCTGGAGCCGCTGCCTTCGCCGAAGGACTTGATGACGGCACTCGCTCGCACGGCGATGGGATGAGGAGATGGATGGATGGGATTAGCCACGGAAGACCATTGCGGGTTCAAATTTACTGAGCCGCCAGATGCCGAGCAGGGCGGCTAGAAGGCAGATCATGAGGATCACAGCGAAGGCTCCGACGGGGATTTGCCACGGCATACAGAAGGGTGGTTCGTCGTTTTTGATCGCGCCGTAACCAAAACCAAAGGTGCCGAGCAAGCCGATGCCGAAGCCGACGGCTCCGACGGTGAGGGCTTGCACTACGAGCATGGAGCAGAGTGTGCCATTCGAGGCTCCCATAGCCTTCAGGGCACCGAGGTGCCTGATGTTTTCCAGGACGAAGGCGTAGAAGGTCTGGCAGGCGATAGCCATGCCGACGATGAAGCCGACGAGCACGGTGGTACCGAAGGAAATGGGGATGCCTGTGTTGCGCACGTACCACCAGATGGTCGAGGTATTGAACTCGGCGTGGGCAGGTTCCTTCAAGGTGAATTCTTCATTCACAAAGGCTTTTAGGCCTGTGGCACGCTCGATTTCATTCGCTGTCTCGACGATGCTGCGACCCGGCAAGGGGGCTGCGATGACGGCGGATAACATCTTCCTCTGTGGCGGTGCATAGGTCAGTGCGCGGTCGTAGGTGGTCCAGACGTAGGGGCCGCCGGTGAAGGATTTCATCGCTTTGCAGATGCCAACGACGCGGGCTTCAATGTCATTGATTTCAAAGACATCGCCTACCTTGACGTTGGCTTTGGGGTCTTTGGGATTCTTTGAAAGTCGCTTGGTTGCGAGTTCATCAATGATGACGGTATTCGGCAGTCGCAGGTCTTCGAGGCGACCCGTCACCATGCGCACGGGGGCACCCGCTAGCGTGGTGGAGTCGATGCCGACGAGTTGGATGATTTTGAAGCTGCCGTCTGGCTGGCGCACGCGCTGGATGCCGGAGTAGAGGGGCATGGCCCAGCCAACGCCTGAGACGGAGCGCACCAGGCCGACATCGGTATCGCGCATGGGGTTGGTCTCATTGACCTGCTGCACTTTGTTTTCCACCACCCAGATCGGTGCGGGTACATTGCGCAACGTGGCGGTCGTCCAGAGCATCAGTCCGCAAAAAACGGAACTCTGCTGGGCGATGAGAAAGGTGGCAAAAAAGATGCCCATGACGAGCATGAGATACTTCGCCGTGTCACCAAATAACATTCGCAGAGCAAGTCGGAGCATGGGGGCGTGGGAGTAATGGCAACGTATGCGGATGGCAAGTGGATGCAGGGCGATTCATTCCGTGTGGCGAAAGGGGGGCTCGTCTGTCTGCTGGTTCACAGTTTTTGAGCTAATGAGTCTATTTTTCGAGACTATTAAACTGGGCGCGGTGTTGAAGCCCCCCACTATGAAACCACGATCCGCTCTTTTCCTCATTTCCCTCCTTGGTGTCGCGTGCCTGCACGCTGTCTTTGCCGAGCCACCCGTTGATTTTGAAAAAGCCCGCCAGCTTTTTGAGAGGCAGAAAAATGGTGTTCAACTCAGTGCTGATGAGCGTGCTTTAATTGAACGCGCCAAGGCGGCGCACGAGGAGCAAATGAAGCAACGCCCTAGCGGCAAGGAAAGCCAGCCCACAGCAAGTGCGGAGGGGATCGACTGGCAGAAGGCGCAGGATCTTTTCCGCCGCGAGCAGGGCGGTGAAAAACTGGGCACAGAGGATCAAAAATACCTCGACCACGCCAAGGAGGTGCGGCGTCGCAATGGCGGCGGCGGTAGTGGTGGCACGGCGAACCAACGCAAGGCCCCAGCATCGCTCGTGCCGCTCTGCGACATGACGGCTACGGATCGCTACGAGGGTGAGGACGGAGGTTTGTATGGCAGGGGCAGCAATGAACCACCTGAAGCGCTGCAAAAAACAGCGGCTTCGGTGTTGTCTAAGGTGCAACCCGTCGATGCTGCGGGCAAGCCCTCGGCGAGTGGCAAGGTTGTGCTTATCTCCATCAGCATGTCGAATGCCACGCAAGAGTTTTCCTACTTCAAGCGCATCGCTGATGAGGATGCTCGGAAATCAAAGCTGCTGACGATTGTGGATTGTGCGCAAGGTGGGCAGACGATGGCGGCCTGGGCACCCGCAGAGGCTCGCCCGTGGCAGGAGGCGATGCGGCGCATTGAGGCTGCTGGAGTGACGCCTGAGCAGGTGCAGGTGGCTTGGATCAAGCTGGCGAATGCAGGCCCCTCGGGTTCGAAAGTGGAACATCTCGCCAAGCTCGAAGCCGACACCAGCGCGGTGTTACAGAACGCAAAAAAGCGTTTTCCCAATCTGCGCCTCGCTTATTTGGGCAGTCGTATTTGGGGTGGAAACGCGACCACGGCGCTGAATCCTGAACCGTATGCGTATGAAGGTGCATTCGCGGTGCGGCATCTGATTCAACAGCAGATGAGTGGTGATGAATCGCTCGTGCTGAGCAAGGTGCCACTGCTGCTCTGGGGGCCTTATATTTGGGCCGAAGGGGAGAAGGGCCGCAAGCTGGATACTCTTGCGTATGGCAAAGACGACTTCGGCGGAGACGGTGTGCATCCCAGCGACAGTGGCCGCGAAAAGGTGGCGAAGCAGTTGCTGGAATTTTTCGCCACGAATACTCTCGCCAAGGGCTGGTTTTCTAAACCTTGACCATGCAGTGAGAGATTCTCACGGTGTGCTGTTTACAACCCTGGCGGGCGCTCGCTGAGGGAGCGTGCTTTCTTTTGCGTGGCTTCTTTGGAGTTGGGATCCATGAGCTGGCCGCCCTGGGCGACGACGCCGTTGGTGGGGGTGCGAAAGAGTTGGGGGCGGCTGTTGTCGAGTTCTTTAAAGATGGTCTTGGACTTCATGTGGCCATCGGGCTCGATGATGGCATAGACGTAAATTTTGGGTCCTGCGAGAAAGAGGGCGTGCAGGAAGTTGCTGCCATCGAGGGTTAGTTGCGGATCGCGGGCGAGCGAGATGGGCGCGATCTGGTAGGTGGCCAGATTCTCATGGGTTTTCACATCTCTCATGCGCATGTAGAGGTAGCTGTGCTCATTGTCGCGGACGACGAGGGGTTCATAGGCGCGGGTGCGTCCGGCTTCAGGATAACCAGCGGGTACGCCGATGACGAGGGGCTCGCCATAGGGCTTTTGGTCGTTGACGACGAAACGAACGCGATTGGATTCAAAGAACTCAGCCGTGGGGGGATGGTAGGCGCTGGCTTTGATGGAGTAGGTGCCGAGTTGATTGGCTGGGTAGGCATCGATGATGTGAATTTTGCGCGTGATGGCCTCACCTGCTTTGAAGATGGGAGCGTCTTTGGCGGGTAGCGTGAGCGGGGGAAATTCGCGGCCCGTGGAGTCTGTGATGTCAAAGGTGAGCCAATTTCTACTGCCCGCAGAGGCTCCGAGGATGACGTCGGCTCCCGAGCGATTGGTGACGGTGACGGTGGCGAGCATAGACTCCTGGTCGATGTAGTTCACCTTGTCCATTTGCAGAGCGACGAGGAACTGTGCCCGAAGGCCATGGGGAAGCAGGCAGAGAGCCAGGAGGGCTAGGCTGGCAAAACGAGTGAAGATGGGGCGTAGCGTGTGGTGAGGTCTCATGGGCAGCGAATAGACGAGGGAGAGACTAGCGTCACTCGGACGAAACGAGAAGCTCGAAATAGACCCATTTCACGGCAGCCGCGAGGCGAGAAGGCGGTGGAATTTGGCTGACAAGGTGAGGGGCGATGGTCAGTATGTGGCCTAGACTCTTCAATATTTGCTCATCCTTATGTCCGCCAATGCTCTGCTTATCGCTTTTTGTCTCAGTTGGATTTTTCTGTGTGGTCGCATGTGGTGGACGATGGATCGGAGGAACGTCTGGCAGCGCCATGCCGTGGCAGTGGCGGCGGGCCTAGGCGCTGGGATTTTTTACCTTGTGGGGAGTGTGTTGATCTCAGCCAATGCGGCGCGTGCTAAGGCCGTGCCAGTCGAGCCGACCAGTGAGTCGATTCACATCCAGACGCGGCCTTGAATGAGGGCTGCTACTTGCTGGGCTCGTTTTGAATGCCCATGGTGTCGATGTAGTGGGCTTCCATCAGCGAATCGAGGTAGGAAGCATTGTCGGCTGGTTTGAAGATGACTTGAGCTTTGGCTAGCCACTCGTTGCCTACTTTTTCGTTCTTCTTTTGCAGCTCGATTACTGCCTTGCTGAAGTAGTAAGCGGGGGTGTCGTCCATGAAGGAAAAGCTATCCTTTGCGAGCTTCTCGGCAGCTTCAAATTTATCCTGCTTAATCTGGCAGACGACGACCTTGAAGGTGATGAAGTGCCGCACGGCGAGCGGCAGTTTGGGGTAGTCGGTGAGGACTTTGGTAAAGCCCTTTTCTGCGTCGGCAAAGGAGCCCACGACGAAGTCCACTTCGGAGAGATTGAAGTGTGGCGGCATCAGGGTGGGATCGAGTTCGCGGGCCTTGCGAAACTGCTCGCGTGCCTTGTCGGCATCGCGCAACTGCGAGCTGAGCAGCATTGAGCCGCGAATATTGAAAACATCGGGACTGGTGGGGCGGAGTTTTTCGGCTTCATCGAGTTTCGCAAAGGCGTCTGTGTAGCGCTTGCGAGCTTGTAGGACTTGCACTTCCTGGATCAAAGCGGTGAACTTTGCTTGGTCTTCTGCGGGCTTGCTGGGTGCCGCTTCGGGGGTCTGTGCCGTGCAGGTTAGAGAGCAAAAAAGGGCTAGCAGAGCGATGCCGCCAACGCGCATGTATAGTTGGACTGAGGGGTGATGGGCCGGGAACATAGTGGCGATGCTAGACGAACGATAACCAAGAGGCAAGCACGGCGGAAGGCTGCAAAAAAGCACGACAAAGGGCTGCTAAGTCGAGCATTGAAAGGCCGTTGTAATCCGTCCATGCACTACTCCAGCCGCTTTATTTTACTTCTTGCCTGCGCCTCCACTTTCACTTGGGCCAAGGAGCTGCCTGTGGCCGATAGTGAGGCGTTTCATGTCGCAGTGCAGGCTGCGCAGCCGGGCGATGTTATCGTTATGCGCGAAGGCGAATGGAAGGATGCCAAGCTAAAGTTTTCGGCCAAAGGAACGGTGCAACAACCCATCGTCGTGAGGGCAGCAGTAGCGGGAAAAACGATATTCACGGGGGCTTCCAGCCTGGGTTTTGGCGGCGAATACCTCAGTGTCGAAGGGCTAGCGTTTCACAATCCAAGCGAGGCTAATAGTGAGGTGCTGGAGTTCCGTGAGAACTCTAAAAAACTAGCCTCCCATTGCTGCGTGCGCGATTGCACGGTGACGGATGACCGCCCTGCTGCGAGTGGTGCGAAAGAAGCAAAATGGTGCTCGATCTATGGCGAGCAAAACATCGTCGAGCGCTGCCATTTTGAAGGTAAAACGACGCGTGGAACCACGCTGGTCGTCTGGTTGGCCGAGGGACTCCATGCGCAGCATATTTTGCGCGATTGCTACTTTGGCCCGCGTGGCAAGTTGGGCAAAAATGGTGGCGAAACCATTCGCTTGGGAGATAGCAACACCGCCCACTTGAATGCTCATATCGAAGTGAGTGGCAACCTCTTCTACCAGTGCAATGGCGAGGGCGAAATCATCTCGGTGAAGAGCAATGAGAACAAGCTCACTGGCAATACTTTTCTCGAATGCGAAGGGGCGTTGACGTTGCGGCATTCGCATCGCAGTGAGGTCTCTCGGAATTTTTTTATAGGCAATCACAAGCCCCTCACGGGCGGCGTTCGCATCATCGGTGAGGATCACCAGATCACGCACAACCATTTGCAGGATCTCGGGGGCGATGAGTATCGCAGTGGGTTCTGTTTTATGAATGCGCTACCCGACTCCCCCGCGAATGGCTACTACCCTGTGAAGCGCGTCCGCCTCGCCCACAACACGCTCATTGGCTGCAAACAATCTATCTGCATCGGCATGGCCCATGATGAAAAATGCACGCTGGTGCCACTGGATTGTGTGATGGTGGACAACCTCATCGTGAGCCCCGAGCGCACGCTCATCAACATCATGGCACAGGTCACAGGTTGGAGTTGGTCGGGGAACGTGATGCTGGGCAAAGCCCTTGGCATGGAGGCTATTGCAGCGAGCAGTGCCGATCCTGAGCTAAAGAAAGACGCAGACGGTGTGTGGCGAAAGTCGAGCGCAAGCCCTACGGCTGGCGCTGATTTGAGCAAGGCCAAACCGCTGACTCGGGCAACGACAGGGCCGCGTTGGAGCCGTGGCTAAGTTGCCCCGAATGTTTAACTCTCGAAGTACGTGTAGCCGCGCAATCCTGCCTCAAAGGCATTCATGATTTCACGGCGCTCGGTCGCGGTGATGCGCTTCGAGGACACGGCATTCTCGGCTAGATTGCGGAAGCGTGTGACCATGTCCTTCGTGTCGTATTCCACATAGGACAACACTTCGGCCACGCTGTCGCCTTCCTGCTCGCGGCGGTACTTGAGCTGGCCTTTGGCATCCAGGCTCACGCTGACGACGTTGGTGTCGCCGAGCAGATTGTGCAGGTCGCCGAGGGTCTCCTGATACGCACCGACGAGGAAGACGCCGAGCATGTAGTCTTCGGTGTCCAGCTTCACATCGTGCAACGGCAGGCTCTCGTGCATCTCACCGCTGTGCGCGAAGTGGCAGATTTTGCCGTCGCTGTCGCAGGTGATGTCGCTTAGCACGACGTTGCGCGTGGGCTTTTCCGTGAGGCGATGAATTGGCATGACGGGGAAGATTTGCTCGATGGCCCATAAGTCAGGCAGACTCTGGAACACGCTGAAATTGGCGTAGTAGTAGTCGGTGAGCACAGCGGTCACGCGCGTCATCTGCGAGGCGTCGATGCCCACAGCTTCCATCTTGGTGCTGACCCAGTTCAGGATTTCCCCGTATAACTCTTCGCCCTGGGCGCGCTCACGGAGCTTCACTTTGCCATAGCTGAACTCGCTGCGCACCTTGTCGCGGTAGTACACCGCGTCGTTGTAGATCTCTTGCAGGCGCTCGCGGGTGAGCTTGGGCGTGGTCTTCTTCGTGTCCTCGCGCAGGTCGAAAAGATTGCGCAGCAGCGGTGATGCATCGTCATCGACAACGGCTGGGCCATTGCCTTCGAAGCGGTTC
The DNA here is from genome assembly GCA_031411235.1 of Verrucomicrobiota bacterium. Lineage (GTDB taxonomy): Bacteria > Verrucomicrobiota > Verrucomicrobiia > Verrucomicrobiales > Verrucomicrobiaceae > JANOAR01. The sequence goes on from JANOAR010000151.1 coordinate 10,171, forward strand.
ACATCGAGCACGTTGATCACCAGCACGGAGTAATAGGCGACGATGGCTCGGCCCGATTCGGTGATGAGATCGGGGTGGGGGACACCGGCTTCATCGGTGATCTCGGCAATGGCTTCGATGACGTCGGCGCAGTACTCCTTGGTGCCGTAGTTGCTGCTGCTGACGCTTTCATTTTTAAAGCCGTCGTAGCTGATGGCGAGACCACCGCCCATATCGAGAATGCCCATGCGCGCGCCCTCTTGGACGAGGCCGACATAGACGCGTGCGGCCTCTGTGGCGGCGCTGCGAATGGCGCGAATGTTGGGTATTTGCGAGCCCTGATGGTAGTGCAACATGCGCAGGCAATCCAACATGCCCTCCTCGCGCAGGGTATCGACCACGCGCATGACCTGGCTGACATTCAAGCCGAAGACACTGCTATCGCCGCCGCTGCCCGCCCAGTGGCCGGCACTCTCGGTGCTGAGGCGGAAGCGCACGCCGAGCGTGGGCCGCACGCCCATCTTTTTGCAGCGTTGCAAGATCAAATCCAACTCGCTGGGCATCTCCAAAACCAGGATGACTTGCAGCCCCATTTTTTGCGCATAGAGCGCGAGGTCGATGAATTCCTCATCCTTGTAGCCATTGCAGACGATGTAGGCCTCCGGGTCGTGCATGTAGGCCAGCGCGGCGATCAACTCGGGCTTGCTGCCTGCTTCCAGGCCGTAGTGATACTTGCGCCCGTAGCGGGTGATCTCTTCGATGACTTCCTGCTGCTGATTGACCTTGATGGGATAGACGCCGCGATAGCTGCCCTGATACTTGGCCTCGCGGATGGCGCTGGCGAAGCCCTCGTTCAACTCGTCGATGCGCCAGCGCAGCAGATCGCCGAAGCGAATCAGCACCGGCATCTGCGTGCCGCGATCGCGCAGGCCTTTGATGATCTGCGCCAGCGAGATGGGCTTGGTCTTGGTGCCATCCTTCAGGTTGACCACCACTTCGCCCTTGTTCGAGATGTCGAAGTAACCATGTCCCCACTCGCGGATGCCATACATCTCGGCGCTCTTGTCGATGTTCCAGGCGGGGGCTTTGACAGGGGTCTTCTTCTCCATTTCTCGGTGGTTGGGCTAGGGGGTTAGTCGCAGTTTGCGGGGGGCGAGTATGGGGGCATTCTCGCAGATGAAAAGGGCGATTGTGGGTCGAGATTACGGATGTCAACATTCCCGACAGAGATGAGCAACGAGGGTGATGAGGGCACGGCGAATTTGTCTTCGAGCAAAAAAACTGCGAGCCCCTCACGAGGCTCGCAGCATCATTCTGGTTATCTTGCTAAACCAAAGCGCTTAGTTGTGATCCAAGCTCACATGGCCGCTTTCGCCGAGGCCATTGATGACCTTGGGCGCAACGGTGAGGAAGTGTCCCCAGCCGCCAGCATTGCTGCCTTTTTGCACGATGATCGCTTTGAAGGCGGTCTTCGTGGTGCTGTTGTGGTTAAAGAATGTCGTCGGTGCGCCGCCGATGATGCCGGTGGCGGGAGCGAGAATGACCCCAAGGCTGGTGCCTGTGAGGGTGACGGCATTGGCGGCGGAGATGTTGAAGTTGTATGACTGGAGGCTGCTAAGCAGGCCATCGCTGAACTCAACATTCGTGTTGGGCGAAACAACGCCGGTTAGGCCGGGGAACACGCTGGTGTTTGGGACGACGTTATACTCGGAACCCTTGAGGTCGGTGAGCAGACCTTCGGGCCAGCCATATGGGTAGTGCTGCACGTCCTGATACGGACGGAACCAAAAGAGACCCGTGCCGCTGACTTCCACAAACGTGGTGCGCGTGACAGCGACTTCGCCGCCGATGCTGCCGCCTTTGTTGGCGTAAAGCTGCGCGAACAAGATGGTTTTGTTGGTGGCGCTGAGCTTGCCGCTGGAGGTGAATGCTGTGCCGTCACCGAGGACGCCGCTACAAGTCACATCGCCGCTCTTGGAGACGGTGATGGTGGTGTAGCCGTCGCCTTGGGGGAACTCGGAGTCTGCCAGACTGATGCCCGCGAGCGAGGCCGTCGCTGCGAGACGCGCAGGCAGCACGGCGGTGTAGTAGCCGCTGGTGCCAGCCTTGTTCAGCAGGTTCGCTGCGACTGGCGCTGTGGTCGAGTAGGCGGCGCGATCCGCAATGAAGTCGGACTGCGCGGCGGTGGTGCCACGGAACAGTTCCTTCAACGTGCCGCCGATTTTCTTGGTGCCCGTGTTGAGCGTCATCGCGAGCACGTAGGGTGCTTTGTTGGTGCGAGGGATGCTGAGGGTGGTGGTGCGAGTGGTGCCGAACTTGGCCACACCTGCATTGTCGAACACGCCTTTGATCGGGGTGGCAAAGGTGACACCGTCGATCTTCACCGTGCCTGTGAAGGCTCCTGCGGTGCCCGTCTGGACGACCGTAATGCAACCGTTGGTGCTGTTGCTGGCGGTGGTGCCGCTGTGCGCTGTGACGAGGCCGCTGTAGCTGCCTGCGACGTTGCTGGTGGCGAGGAAGGGATTCGCCACAAAGGTCGCGGTGATGATAGGCGTCGTGGCAAGGGCGCTGGTGAAGACGAAGCTCAGCTTCACCACCTCAGTCGCGGGTGCGGTGAGGCCAGCACCTGCCCAGAGGCTGAAAGCTTGGTTGGCTCCTGGCACAGCCGTCAGCGTGTAAGTCTTGCCGACTTCATAAACGGCACCTGTGAGTCTGCCCGTCACCGTGCCCGCGCCGACGACGTTTACCGTCAGGGCGCTGTTGATTTTATAAGTGAAGTTGCGCGTCACGGTCGTGCTGTTGTTGCGGAAGTCGGTCGCCTTGGCCATGATCGTGGTGAGTCCGCCTGCGGGGGTGATGTTGTTGATCGACCAGGACGCACCGGAGGGTGTGGTGGAAGCCCACGTCGTGCCGCCATCGACAGAGACTTCTACGGTGGCGATGCCTTTGTTGTCGGACGCTGTGCCAGCAACGGTGATCGAGCCACCAGCGGTGCCAGTGATGACCGCATTCAACGCGGGGCTGGTGAGTGCGATGGTAGGGGCAACGGCGTCGGTGGCGAGGATGTTCACGGTGGAGGTGAGCAACGATGTATCGGAGTTGAGCGAAGCACCCGAACCTGGAGTGGAGAGCGTGACCGTGAACTGCTTGTTCGCCTGTGCGGCAGTGGGCTGGCTGAGGGTGATCGCCACGTTCACGGAGTTGATGTTCGCTGGGATGTTCACGACTTGATTCGTGATCCCAGTGAAGTCCGTGCCTGCGACGGCAGTGCCGTTCACCGTGCTGAGTTGCACGGTGGTCGCAGAGCTGCCTGTGGTGCGGGTGACGGTAACGTTGACGCTCGCGTCTTCCTGATTGGCACTGTAGCTCAGAGCGCTCAATTGCAGCGTGCTGGGCGCTTCAGTGATGGTGCCAGTGGCGGTGGCTTGCGAACCGAGAGTTGTGCCACCCGTGTTGCCTCCGAGCGAGACCGTGAAGGAACGACTGCCCTGATCGCCGCTGCGATTGGCGATGGTGATGTCCACCGTTTTGCTGGTCTCTGTGGCGGCGAATGTCACTGGCTGGCTGGTGAGCGCGGTGTAGTCCATATCTGCCGCAGCGGTGCCATCGGCGGTGCTGAGGGTGAGTGAGGTCGCGGTCGAGGTGTCGCCTGTGCGAGTCACCGTCACGCTGAGCACACCACCGACATTGTTCTCAGCCGCGCTAAAGGTAGCGCCGGAGAACTGCACGACATTCACACCGATCGCTGCGGCGGGAATGAAGAGGAGGTTGCCTGTGCTCTCCAAAACCATGCGTCCCACGAAGGTGCTTAGCGCAGGGCTAGCACCCGAGGCCAGAGGCGCGACCTTGAATAGATCAAGGTACTGCGAGGGGTTGCCTTCGATGGTCGGATTCCAGGTGGAGAAGCTGATGATGCTGCTGTCCGGCTGGAATGACGACCAACTATTGCTGTCCGACTTGGTCATGGTGCGTGCTATGGCCGAGGCATTGGTTGCCGCCGTACCAAAGTTGAAACCTGAGCGTGCGGATTCAACCAGCGTGGTGCTGGTGCTCTGGCTGCCACCGTAGCGACGATCCCAAGCGGTCGCCGTGACGCCGTTGGTAGGTTCGACTCGGGTAGCGTAGAGTGTGCCCGTTGCTTCGCCGCCGATGGAAACGAAGTTGCCATTGGCACCTGCGACGCCCCAGAATAGATCGGTGCGGCTATGCCAAGTGGCACCGTAGAACGATGCGCTGGAGAGGTCAGTTGCCACGCCAGAGAGTGGAATGGACTGCACGGTGGAGGCGGTGAGAAACGCGGACACAGGCCCGAGATCCACCACATAGTTTTTGCTTGAGCCTGCTCCGGCGGAGGCGCGGAAGCCTAGCAGCAGTTCCCCGTTATCGGAAACCGCCTGTCCCCTCGCAGGGGCTGTGCTGAGGCCTAGCGCAGCGATCGCTAGCAAGGCCATTTGTTGAATAAGTCGTGTAAATTTCATTGGATATTTAAGTTGGAGATTGGGTTTTCTTGAGCAGCCGAAGCCATTGCTTGCGGCTTGAGTTCATGCGCTGCGGCCATAGGCAGCGATCCCGACTCCGTACTATTTCGCCGTGACGGTGCCGCCGTCGATGAGGCGCTCGACCTTCATGTCGCTGAACTTGATGTTGCTGGAAGTCGTTGCGGTGAGCAGTGTGGTCAGATCAGTATAGAAGGTGAGCTTGTCACCCGTGAGACCGTTCTGCATGCAGTGCTGATAAGACCATTGTGGATTGGCACCATTCTTGATGCTGTCTGCGACTTGCGTACTGGTGAGGGCGTTGCTGTCCTCATTGGCGAACTTGATGACCTTGCCTGCGCCAGCACCTGTGCCGGCTCCGGCGATCACGGTGTCAGCGTCGCTTTTGCCGACGTAGCCGATGAAGTAGCAAGGTGCCGCCGTGCCGCCGTTGACCGAAACTGAGGAAGTATCAAGGCGCATCGTTTTGACCAGATCGCCGCCGCTAGCGTAGCCACCGTTGCCGACAGCGTAGTTGATACCGAAGAGCGTTGAAGCAGGCCAGGGTTCCAGAGCGATGACATTGTTACCAGAGATGCCGGTTACGGTTCCGCCAGCGGAGGAGGGCGACCAGTGAACCACGGTGGAGTTTGCTCCGATGCCGCTTTCGGCAAGGCAAGTCACGCGTGTGCCGGAGTCGGGGTCGCGACCAATACCATAGACCCTGGTGGTGTCAGCCGCGTTGCCAGTGAAAATCGACAACGGCAGTCCGGTTGCTGAGGTGAATAGGGCGCGTGCTTGTTGATAGCTGATGCTGGTGATCGGATTTACGCCAGCAACACCGTAGTTGGTAACCATGCGGAATTGCACGACGCCGAAAACCACGTCCGTGAGTGCGGGTGTTTTGAAGACGGTTGAAGACTGGTAGCAATCGGAGAAAGCAATGTCCGCAGGAATGCCATCGACGGCGGCGAGGGTTTCGCTATTGCCGCTGCCTGCGACGACACCACCCGTGCCTACATCGGGGAGCCACTTCACATCCGTGCGTTGTTCCACCACGGCCTGCACACCGCCGACGGAGCCCGTCCAGCTTGTCTTGATGGTGGTCTTACTGGGCGAGGTTCCTTTTTCATAAATCGCATACTTGGCACCCGAGGCGGAAGCGCCTGTGAAAGCGGTCTGTGTGAAGCCGAGTCCCGTTGGCGTCGCAGTGACGATGGCGGTGTGTGTATTCGCACGGAAGGCGGTGGAGCCCGTCAAGCGAACGACCAGGTCTGCTGCCGATGCCTGAGTGGTGAAAGCGACAGCCGCAAGGCCCGCCAGTAGGATATTGGATGTCTTCATGTCTCGTGTATGGTGTGTTGGGTTTGCCGTTTTAAAGCCCTGCCTGTGCGAGTGCTTCGTGCTCCATGCTTTCGGCGTTCGAGAGCTGATGACGATTCGTTTGGTGTGACAGTTCGTACACATGGCAGTTGTGTCACAGAGGTGAGTTTTGGGCATGGTTTGGCGTTGGGGATGTTCGCGCCAGCTTGCTGGCGTAGCAGGCCAATGACCGTCATCGCGAGGCACCTCGATGACGATGAATGATGTGGGCTGGCTTCGTCCGTATTCATGGCCGCCACTATGTCTCGCTTCATCCCCAACCCCACGCCTTGTGGCCGCACTCGTCGTGAGTTTCTCTGGCAAGTCGGTGGTGGCTTTGCGGGGCTTGCTTTGGCGGACTTGCTCGCTGCCGAGGCGTCTGCGGCTTCACCACTCGCCGATAAGTCCGCGCATTTCCCGGCGAAGGCGAAGCACTGCGTATTCCTCTTCATGAACGGTGGGCCGAGCCAGGTGGATACCTTTGATCCTAAGCCAGCGCTGACGAAGTACAACGGCAAGGCCTACAAAGGCGACGCGAAGGTGGGCTCGAATGGACGCGCCGTGGGGAAGCTGATGCAGTCGCCTTTTGAGTTCAAAAAACACGGCCAGAGTGGCCTCGAAATCAGCAGCCTCTTCCCACACACGGCAGAGTTTGCCGATGAACTGTGCGTGATTCGCTCGATGCACTCAGACACGGCGGCCCATGCCTCGGGCTGCTTGCAGATGAACACCGGCAGCATCTTCATTGGCAAGCCCAGCCTGGGCTCGTGGCTGAACTACGGTCTCGGTACGGCCAACCAAAATCTTCCTGGCTTCGTGGTGATGACTGACCCGCGTGGTGGCCCCATCGGCAGTGCGTCGAACTGGACGGCGGGTTACATGCCAGCGGCGTATCAGGGCACGTTATTCCGCAGCGGTGGCTCGCCGTTGCTCGATCTCGCGACGCCCCAAGGTACGAGCGACCACACGCAGCGGCGCAGTCTCGATCTTCTCAAGTCGCTGAATGAGGAGCATCTCAGAAGGCATCCCAACGAGACGGAACTCATGGCGCGCATTGAGTCCTACGAGTTGGCATATCGTATGCAAACCGAGGCGATGAGCGTGGTCGATGTGGATCACGAAGACGAGGCGACGCGCGAGATGTATGGCCTCAATGACAAGCGCACGGCGGACTTTGGCCGCAAGTGTCTCATCACGCGAAAACTCATCGAGAAGGGCGTGCGCTTTATCCAGCTCTACTCGGGCGGCGGGCACATTGAGGACACTTGGGACGGCCACAATGATTGCATCGCCAACCACACACTGCACGCGGGCGAGACGGATAAGCCCATCGCCGCGCTGATCGCTGATCTCAAACGCACAGGTCTATGGGATGAAACGCTGCTCGTCTGGGGCGGTGAATTTGGCCGTACGCCGACGAGTGAAGGTGTAGGCAAGCCGGGGCGCGATCACGACTGGCATGGTTATTCCATGTGGATGGCTGGGGCAGGTGTGAAAGGTGGCCAAGCCATCGGCGCGACGGATGAACTCGGCTTTAAAGCCGTGGAAGATCGCTGCCATATCAGCGACCTGCACGCGACGATTTTGCATCTCATGGGCATCGACCACACGCGGCTCAGCTACCTGCACCAGGGGCTGAATCAGCGGCTCACAGGCGTGGAGGATCACCGGGTAATGACGAAGGCGCTGGCGTGAGTCACGAGTGCATGGACTCATGCCAGAGACGCTGCATCAACGTGCTGACGCTGGGAATATCGCTGATCGCTTCGCAGCTCGTGCCAGCATAGAGACACATGGCTTCGGGATTGCCCTGCATGGCTGTGCGGGGTGGCGAGTCGTCATAGCGGAGGAAGTCGCGTCCGCTGGCTTCGCTGGCGATGCAGTCTCCTTCGCCGGGTCGTCTGCCTGCGGGTGGGCAACCTGCGGCTTCCCAGCTTTCCAGCGTTGAGTTGCGCAGTACGCGATGCGCGGCGTAGGGCCAGCCGCCGTCGAAGCAAACCGTGAGCGCGGTATCGCGTGCGCTGGCTTCAACCAGACGACGCTTGTAAACTTCGTGCGCGAGCGATTCCAGCGTGGCGACGAAGCGCGTGCCAAGCATTGCTCCAGATGCGCCCAAGGCCAGTGCACGCGCGATGGCTCTGCCATCGCCGATGCCGCCAGCAGCGATGACGGGAGTGCCCTGCGCGGCTTCGATGATGCTCGGCAAAGTGTCATCGAGTTGTTGCGTCGCCTGCACATGTCCGCCTGCCTCGATGCCTTGGCAGATCAAGAAATCAGGAGCAAAGTCCAGCGCTCGGCGAGCGCCTTCCACCGTTGTGGCCTGGATACCGAAGCGTGCGCCAAAGGATTTTAACAGTGGCACTTCACGCGTGGGTAAGCCCCATGAAAAGGTGATCACACGCACGTCGGCTTCGAGCGCGGTAGCAAGTGATCGAGGCTCGAACGCGAGGACGAAGTTGGCTTGAATGGGAAGGTCTGTCTTCGCACGGACTTCAGCTATCAAACGGCGGGCGTCGTCTGGCGAAGTCCAGGTGAGCGCCAGCGCCCCCATGCCTCCCGCTTGCGAAACGGCGGCAGCGAGTTCTGGCCCCGCGACGCTGCCTATGGGCGCTTGGAAAATCGGCAGGCGTAAGCCCAGTGATTCGGCGAAGGCGAGGGCGTGATTCATGGGCCGAGGGCAGCGGGTTTCGATGGCAGCAATTGCGCTAGCCCAGCAGTCGCCCACGCCGTTGCAGCCGTGGAGAGAAACTGGTTCACACCATGCGGATCACCATTCTCAAAGTAGGGCTGCGCCTTGAATTGGGTGTGTGACTCGGCGAGCCATGAACCATCGGAGTGTTGTGTTTTCAATAGGTAGTCGCGAGCACGAACAATCGCTGGATGATCGACTGCGGTGCCCGTCTTGAGCAGCATGAACAAGGTCTGACCCGTCGAGTAGGTGTCGCTTTGCCGCTCCTGCGTTTCCGCCCAACCGCCATCGTTGAGCTGAGCGGCTAATATGGCGGCGAGTATGCTCTGTTTGAGCACAGCATCGCCATCCAGATAATGCAGGCCCCACAGCCGCCAAAGACGATCCTGCTGGTCGCGCAACGGCGCTTTGGCCAGCCATAACTCTGCTGCGGCACGCGCCGTGTTCACCTGCGAGCGCTGCTCTGGCGTGGCGTAGTTTTTCAGGCCGATGAGCACGAGCACCGTGTCGCCGATGAGGGCAGCCTGCATGGGCGCACGGCGACACGACGCCTGCCAGTGCCCATCCTTCGCTTTCGGCGGTTTCGCAGCCTCGCCATCGCGCAGTCGCGACACGCCCTGAATTTGAAGCAGATACGTAACCATGGCGGTCGTGGTTGTATCCGGTGGCCGTTGATCCAGGCTCAAGGCCCAAAAGCCGTACGCCGTCGTGGCCGCGCCGCCTGGGACGTGCTCGCCCTTATCCATCGTCTCGATACGTTCCTCGAAATACTCATGCGAGGTGTCCGCCTGCGACTTGAGCCATGCCTTGTCTAAAGGGAAACCCACACGCTCCGCTTCCAGCGCCGCTAGCATGGGCAAGGTTTGATGATGGCAGGAAAAACAGGTCTTGTGCTGCTGCCAGTCGCTCGCAGCTTGCTTCACGCGAGCCAAGCCAAGCCGTGTGGCGACTTCCACCGTATTGGGCTGCTCAGCTCGTGTATGGCCCAGAAGAGCGAGCGACAGAGCCATGAGGATGAGGGAGGATTTCACGCCGTGCATCATGGCAGATAGTAGGCGTTCGTGCTCGGACAATATCGCGATGACGCCGAGCCCCGCGCTCCCTTTAAATACTCCGCTAAGGTTAGAACGAATGCATCAGGCCTAGGCTGGCTTCAAAGGCTCCGCTGTCTTGCTGAGCGCTGCGAGAGTTGGAGTCGTAGCGCAGCTCCAGGTAGGCGAGGAATTGCTCATTGAAGTAATGCGACACGTTGAGGCTGGCCATGCCTTGAAAGCTGTTTTCATCGAAGGCATACAACTCGCCGACTTGGGCGGTGAGTCGCCAGGAGTCGTTTAGATTTTGACGATAGGCGAGGGTGATGCCGTGGCGGTTGGTGGTGTTATCTACAAGGCTGGCGAGATCGGCTGAGGCTTCGCCAGGGGTGAAGCGGCGATACTCGCTGAGCAGGCCAACGGTGATCTCGGGGCGTTTGTCGGTCTCGGTTTGTATGACGTACTCCAGTGAACCGCTGACGCCGAGGCCGCGCCCCATGGCTTTGTTGCCCACGCGCACCCAGTTGGCCGAGGCGTGCAAATTGAAGTTCCATGGCCCTGGGAGTGGCCCGCCGTAGTCCACATCGAAGCGGTTCTCGCGGGCATCAAGTAATTCCAAAGGCAGGCTCTCGGTGCTGCGAGCATTGCCAGTGAAGGCGGCGTACCAGTTCAATCCAGGGTTGAGGAAGTTGCCCACGCGTGCGCCGTAGAGTAGGTCGCTTTGGCTGCTGCCCAGGGTGGCCTCGGCGGCGAAGGCTTCGCCGATGCGCCGTTGCAGGCGGATGCCTGCGTCGTAGCGCTCTTGCATGGCGGGGCTATCCACGATGAGCGAGGGGGCTTTGGATTTGAATGAGTCGGCGTGTGTGAAGGCTTGAGCACGCCAGTTGCCCCACCATGGCCCGGTGTATTCGATGTCGGCACGTGTCGCGCTGCCGTCTGTTTCGCGGCGATGGGACACGCGTGTTTCGAGGCTGGGCCGGGCCAATGGAAGCGCAGCGCGCTGCTCCCAACGAGCCTGCATGTGCTCGTAGGGCGTGTAAGCGCGATGGTGAGCGAGGATGTCATTGTAGGCTTGCAGGGCTTCGGCTTGCCTGCCGATGCGCATGTAGCCCGTGGCGAGGCTAGACGTGGCTTCAAAGGGTGTCTGCGCGGGCGTGGTCTGTCGTAGGGCTTCAAGCTCTGCGACAGCGGCATGGGTTTTATTTTGGGCGAGATGGATCTCGGCGGTGAGCAGTTTCAATTCGCGGGCGTTGAAGCCGAACTCTTCGTGGAGGGATTTGGCAGCGGCTTTGGCGCGGTCGATGCGGCGATCTCGCAGCGCGATGAAGCCAGCCTCCATCAACTCCACGCGATGGATCGCAGGCATGGCATCAAGGGCGCGGCGGCGCATCGACCAGTCGTATTTGGGTTCGTCGAGGATCGCGCGGTAGGCGGTACGCGAGAGGTCGAACTGCTTCCTCGCGAGCTGCACATCGCCGATGGTGTCTTGTAGCGGGAAGGGTTTGCCAGTGCTGGCGAGTGCTGCTTTTTTGTCTTCAAGGAGGCGCAGGGCTTCATCGCCGCGACCGAGGCGAGCAAGCAGCGCACAGCGATAGGAGAAGACTTCGAGGAGGGTGGGATACTGGCTTTCGAGGTCGGCGATCAAGGCTTCAGCCTTCTCCATATCGCCGAATCCTGCGGCTAGCAGAGCCTCTTCGCCTTGCTTAGAAATAGCGGCGTTGGTGATGGCTTTGCTCGCATCGTTTCGCGCCTCTTTGGCAAAGATAGGATTGCTGCGCAACTCTTCAAAGGAGGTCTGTGCGGCGGCCCATTGCTTCATTTGCAATTGGGTATCACCGAGCTGCCGCTGGTAGGCAAAGGCGGGTGCGTTGGCCACGGCGTCCTTGAGTTGCTGGAGCAGGGCGAGGGCTTCGGTATTTTTGCCCGCGTACTGGAGGCACTCGATGCGGAAGGCGATGGCAGAGGGGTGCTCGGGCTGGTCGCTCAAGACCGTGGCGGACTCTCGCAGCGCGGCGTCGGGATCGGCGTAGGACTTCGCTCGGATGGTGGCGATGCGTTGCTCGATTTGAGCCAATTCGTGCTGCTGCGTGATGCGCTGGCGTTGGCTTGCAGGCAACGTTTTTTGCTTGAGCACCTGGGCGAAAGCGGCCTCGGCTTGCGCCCATTGCTGGCGCTCCAAGTGGGCATAGGCGAGGTCTTCCAGATAAGGAAAAGCTTGCGAGGTAAAGGTGGTGCGTTGCAGGGCTTCGAGCAGGGCGATGGCTTGCTCGCTTTGTTTTGCGGCGATGAGCACTCGCGCCTGGGTGCCTACGGCATCGGGATCAGAGGATTTTTTTCCTGCGAGCACCTCCTCGGCCATTTTTTCCAAGTACCCAGGTTTGCGAACTTCGGACGTATTGTTGGTGCCATCGAGCATCTGGCGAGCGATGGGGTGGTCGGGCACTCGGATGAGTAGGGCGCGGCTAAGCGACTGAACCATCGCGAGGTTGCCCATGCGCTCATAGACTTGGAGCAAGTCAGAGAGTTCCTCGTTGTTCATGTTGGCGATGGAGCGCAGCACCATCGCCTCTTCATCAGTGAGGGCTTCGGGGGTTTTGATGTCCTCGTTGCGTTCGCCGGGTTGGGCAAAATCGGGGATGATGTACTTGGATTGGGCGCTGGGGAAAAGACTTGGCTGGGTGGCTTCCTCCGTGGCGGTGGGTGGTGTGGAGAGACGGATTTCCTCATTGGCAGCGTGCAGGGAGAGGCTGAATAGCAGCGATAGGAGTGAGCAGAGCCTGAGATTGAATGGCGAATGTGTCGGCATTTGCAGCCTCTCAACTAGACGTGCTGGGCTCATAGGGAAGGGGAGGTTAGCGGCTGATGATTGCTGGGCAACTCAATGGCGGCGGTGTTGCCTTGGAGCCTTGCGGTGACGGCTTTGATGGCTCTCGCGTAGGCCGCTTGGGCTTCATCGGTTTGGCCTTGTTTGTGGTGGACGTCGCCGAGCAAAATCCAATCCGCAGCTTCAGGCTTGGACTTGCCGTTGATGTTTTTTTGCGCGAGCCGAGCAGCCTCGGTGAAGTCCTCAGCAAGGAGATAGGCCTCGGCGATGCGCGAGTAGCGCATGGGAGTCTCGGGAACGCTGGCGAACAGCGCCGCCGCACGCTGCAAGTGCCCTGCCTGGCGATGGGCAACGGCGAGGTCGAGGACGGTGTTATAGGCGAGAGTCTCTCGGCTAAAATCTTCGCCCAGTACTTGTAGCACTTCGCCTGCGCGACTCGTGTGAATGCACGCGCTGAGGGCGATGAGCTTGGCCTCTCGATCATCGCGAGCAGCGGGATGTAAGGCTGCGGTGACGGCTTCATCATAGCGCTCCTCTTGCAGTAAAATGGACGCCATCTGTGAGCGTAGTGCGGAGACATGGGGGAGCTGCTCAATGGCTGCTAGCAACACCTTTAACGCGGCGTCCACGTTCTCTACTGTGCGAGCGATTTCAGCGATGCGTAGGTAGTCGGCGACGTTGGGCGAGAGGGCTGTCGCGATCTTGATGCGCAGGGCACGCAGTAGCGAAGGGGCAGCATCCAACGACTCAGCGAGCAGGATGTAATCTTCGAGCGTATCGGCATCAAATTTGGCGTCGGGCAGAGCGTCAAGGTACTGCATGGCCTCGGCGTGGTGGCCGTTGCGATTGAGCAATGAAACGGCTCTTTTCAGGGCGCGTGAATCATCGGGGTAGTCCTTTAGGAAGCGCTCAAAAATGGCGATGGCCTCGGCTGGATTCGCTGCCAGCGCTTCCGTTAAACAGGCGTGTTCCCAGCGTGCGGTGTGGTCGTCGGGGTGCGTGGTCAGCCAAGTGGTGTAGAGTTTCAGTGCCACATCGGCATCACCATTGGATGCCGTCAGGCGAGCTAGCGTCAGTTGCAGTTCTTCATGCTCGGGCACTGGCCCGAGCGCGGTGAGGAGGGCGGCGATCTCTTGGCCTTGGCCTAAATATTTAGCCAGCGGCAGGTAGCGATCCAACGACTGCAACTGCCCCATCGCGATGAGTCGCAGATGATGGTAGCAGGCGCGTGGCGACACGGTATTCCAATCGGCAATTTGCGCGGCACGCTTGGTCCACATCAGGTAGTCGGGACTCACGGCAAGGCCTTCGTGGCCGCGCTTCAACAGGGTAAGCCAGGGCATTTGATCTTCGGCGAAGCCGTGCAGGTGCCGCTCAATCCAGGGCAGTACATCGCGAGTATTGCCAGAGTACAGGCCTGCTTGGAACGTCTGCTCCAGCAGTGCCAGGGGCAGCAGACTATCGGTGGGTAGTCGGCGCAGCTCTGCCAATCCTGCGGCTAGAGCTTCTTCGGGCACGCTCGCTTCCAGTGCCAAGGAAAAGAGCAATTCATTGGCCTTGGATTGCAGTTGAGGCGCAAGCTCTTTGCCGTGCCGTGACAGCCAATTTTTCAGGGCGGCGTGGGCCTCTTTGGGCCTGTTAGTCCAGCGGTTGACCTCGACCAAGCTGCTGACGCTTTCCCAGTCGCTCGTGTGGCCTACACAAGATGCTTGCAGGATGCGCACAGCGGTCTCGGGGTTGTTGGTAGCCAGGGCATTGGTTGCAAGCAAACGCAGCAGTTGCGAACGCATCGGTTGCGGGATTTGTGCGACCTTGGGGGCGATGAAAGTGAAGGCGGCCTCTGGGCTGATCACATCGACATACTGCACGGCTGCGATGACGAAATAATGCACAAAGAGGTCGTAGTGGATGCTCCTCGCGGGGTTGAAAATATGCTGCAAACATTCACGCGGTGAGAGCCGCGAGATTTGGCGGACAAAGGCGAGCTGCTCGGCTGACATCTGGGCAAAGAGCGTATGAGCATTCGACTTGTCGCCGAAGGTGCCCGCTTCGATGAGGCTGAGGATTTCGCCGCTGATCTGATCCTTGAACAGACGCTCGCGCATCTGTTCCTGATTGGGCACAAGCCACAACGATGCACCGATGCTGCTGGCCACAATGGCCAACACCACGCTGATCGATATGATGCGCTTGTCTTTCATGCTAAGGGGTGGCGGCGTAGGGCGCTGGAATGTCCACGGCAACCGCTGAGCCGGGCGGTACAATGAGCCGCGCCTGGCCTTCGGAATTGACCGTTAGTGTAGTGGCTTTGCCGCCGATGACGACGGGGCATTCAATGTCTGCTGGTAGGCCACCGAGTTCAATACTAACCTTATCCCAGCCTGCGACGGTGAAATGAAAAGCTGTGTTTGAGTGTCGCAGCACGGTGACATCCGCACTCGAATCAACCAGATGTGGCCAAGCGACCAAGGGTTGATCGGGGGCCGATAACACCAGCTCTACCAAGGGCTTGCCTGTGGTATGCACGTAGCATGTCGATCCGACTTGTTTGTATCCCGACACGCCCTTGCACCGCGCGAGATCAGGCGTGCCAGCGCTAGCAGGCAGCCGATACGTGCGCAGGGCACCACTGTTGGCGATGCGCCAGTGCCGAGGCCCAACAGCGTAGATTTGCGTGCGATGCGCATCCCTGACGAGGCTGGCGTATTGCAGCGCTGTGATGGGGTGCAGGGGTTGTGCCATGGCCCAGTCGTGGATGTGTTCCAGCGCTCGATTCGATGACAAAAAAGTCGAAGAGTAGAAATGATAATAGAGATTCACGGGCTTCAATCGGCGCGGCGTTTCGGTCATGTCGAAGGTTTCGATGACACTCGCGAAGCCGCCATAATGGGGGCCTTGGAAGCCATTGGCGTACATGAACTCATTCTGATTGGCGGCAAAAATTTGAATCTCATCGCCCCACTTGGCCAAGCGCGGCCCCACGCCGGAGAGGCTTGGGTAGAGCTTCGAGATAATGGTCTCGCCGCCATTCATGTTCTCCACGCCCAGCTCGTGGCACTGCCGCAGCGCCGCAATGCCAGGGCGGCAGTTGCCCGACCACAGCATGAGTTCCACCTGCTTGCCTTTGGGCAATAACGTCTTGTTGATGTAGTCGATTGAGCCCGCGATCTCTCGCTGCACATCGACTTTCGGGTAATCAATATCGGCGGCGAGCGTGGTTTTCGAGGCATCGTAGTGCCCTGGGTTGGGATCATTCGCATCCCAGATAAAGGGGTGCGAAAACGAGTGTGAAGCGGCTTGCACATGCGGCAACTCGAAGAGCGAACGTGCGAGCGCGACATACTGCGGCGAGTCGTCTTTTTTCAAGGTTTTGAGCCAGCCTTGGACGTCGGACTCCACGATGGAAACCGTGACGGGCAGCGGGTACTTGCGCAGAATTTTATCGCGCGTGACCTCGGCACAAGGCGGGTGCCCAGGGAAGTCGGAGAGCGAGGCGAATCCATCGCCGTCGATGTGGCTGTAAAAAATCCGCCGACCATCGCGCGTGGTCGTGTCGGGCACAGGAAAATTGGCCTCGCCATGCAGCCAGCGCTCCAGCAGCGCATACATATCGGCATGAAAAAAGTGATTCGCCTGCGAGGCTCGCAGCGCGATGTAAGGCTCTAGCCAGACACCGCCCCAAGGCGCGAGGAAGCAGGGATCGAAGCGCACTTTTTTGCCTAACTTATCCGTGCCACGGATCGACAAATAGACCTGGGCGTCGATGGGGGCCATGACGTCTTTGAAGCCCAGCGCATGAGCTGCAATGGCGCACTCGCCCTTCATGATGACTGGATCCTGAATGGCCACGGTGGCTTCCTTTACCCCATAGACACTGTTCAACTCGCCGCCGAGCCCAAAGACCTGCGCGAACTCGCCTCGGATGTCATCGTCGGTGAAGGGGATGTCGCCCGCGAAGAGGATTGGCACTTTCTTCGACTTCACCTCTTGCAGCCATGCTAGCACGACTTGTTTGGTCATGGGTTTCTGGCAGTTCAGTTCATCCACGATCACGCCTGCGTAGGTGGTTGCTAGCTTGCTGGTGAGCGGGCGATGGCCAATGTCATGGAAGTCAAACTCGTAGCCCATCCACTCCAGCGCCGCCTGGAAGTGCGTGGCCGAAAGTGTGTCGATGGGAGGCGCGGCGTCCTTGGCTTCAGCACTTGTTGTGTCTGTGCCATGCACCACCATGATGCGGCGGGGGATCTCGCGCAGGGGGCCAAGATTGATGCCTTGCAGATCGGGCGTGGTAATGAAGGGCGCACAGCCTAGCTGGGAGAGCTTGTGCGCCGTTTTCATGGCTAACTCGGGATCGTCGGGGCTGACGTAGTCCACCGCAAATACGGGCAGGCCCTTCGCTTGCACCTCACGTATGCGGGTTGTGAGCCACGCTGTGTCCGAGGCCTTCATTTCGTGGAAGGCTTTGGTCTTTGGATCAAAGGATTGGAACACACTCTCGACCAGCACGCCGTGGATCATGCCCGCCACACGCGGCAGCAGCTCGAAGCCTCGATTGAGCACGATTTTTTTATCGGGGAAGCGCTCATGCACACCGCGAATCAGCGCCACCAGGGCTGCCGTCGTTTTCTCTGAGAATCCGGGTAACAGTTGCGCACTATCGAGCGTGTCGAGGAAGATGCCGTCGTAGCCTTTGGCCAGCGCAGCGGGCACCACAACCTCCAGCATCATGGGCAACCAATGCGGGTTTTCCACATCGAGCAAGAGGGACTGCCAAGCGGAATTTTTGCCCACCACAGGCACCTCACGCTGGGCCGCAGCGCTTGCATTCAACGAAGCAGGGCGAGCCTCGACCGCACTCACATAGGCGAAGTAGGTATGCCCCAACGCCTGGCCGGGCGCGAGATCGATCTTGGCCGCAGGATCGAGGATGCAGTAGTCAAAAGCGGCTAAGTCCGCAGGTTGCGGGGTCGGCGAGTAATTGAGGTAAAACCGAGGCAAGGCCTTTGCCTCCGCACCCGAGCCCAGGCAGGGAAATGCCACAGCGAGCAGACTTGCTAAGGTCATAATTACTGGAGTCTGAGGATGGAGGCGCATGTTAAAATACAGCGGAATGCGTCAAAACTGGGAATATTGTTATTATGGCGATTCCAATTTAATAAAACAACTGCTGAATCGACATACAGGGCGGGAAATCCCGTGAGTAGGACAAAATAGTGGAAGCCAAGGGCTGAGCATTACCCACACTTCTGAGGTTAGTGGCGGTGCTCAAAAAGTCATTTTTCATCCACCGGTGTCGAAGTGCGGACACCTTTGGTGTTGTTGGATTGCCCTTGGTTCAGAAAATCTAGCGCACCTCTGACAGACTTGTCGAACAATCGACGGAACGAGCTGTAAAACCGACAAGCGGAGCGAGGGCAACCCCGCCATCGCGGGCAAGGCTACTAGCAAGTGGTGCCTGTTTAGCGCCCCAGATGTTCGATGAGGAAATCCTCTGGCTTGAGGGCGGTGGTGGGGGCACCTTGCTCGATGCGCATCTGGCAGATCAAGCTCATGGCCTTGGCTTTCTCTTGGAGCTTGGTGCCAAAGATAGCGTGATGAATCGCGCTACCCGGTGTGGGCGCGGGCAGGGGATCCGATCTCGCATAGGAGAGCAGCACGGGCGGATCATCGGCGGTGACGTGGGTGATGGGCGAGGCCTCGCGCCATAACGGAGTCCACTCGGGTTTGGGCTTGAGCAGGCTGTCGGTTTTCTGCGCCTGCACGGAGCGGGCGATCATGGGATGCGCGAGCACTGGGTCGCCGATCCACGCGGTGACGACGTCGGGTTCCAGACACGTCTGCCCCGACATGCCCACGGCTACCTGGAGGCGACTGGACTGCTGCGCCACGGGATCGGGGCTGCGCGGATCGGCGAGGTCATCGTGATAAGCGAGCCAGAGCGTGGAGCAGGCACCTGCGGAGACGCCATAGGCTCCGAAGCGTTGCGCATCGAGCCGCCACTCGGCAGCCTTGCTGCGGAGGAACTGCACCGCGCGTGCTGCGTCGTGCAAGGGCGCGGGCAGGATGGCGATGCTGGTGTAGCGGTAGTTGATCGAGGCCACAGAGATGCCTTTGGCGAGCATGAAACTCAGGAGCTTGGGCGGCACATCGGCCTTCGCACCGCCATGCCAGCCGCCGCCGTGGATGAAGATGAGCAGCGGTGTGGGCTTGTCCGTCTTTGCCTTCCACAGATCCAGCTTGTGACGCTCATGGGTGCCATAGCTGATGTCCTTGAAGGTGGGCTGCGGCGTGCCCTCGGTTTGCGCGATGGCGGCGGTGATGGAGAGAAGGAACAGGGCAAGTTTCATGAGGTGGGGAAATAGATCGCGTGGATGGGTTTCAAAAGGGTTCTACCCAGAGCCTCTTGCAAAAGCTTGGTCGCTTAGCGACCTCGCCGAAGTTTTTGCCATGACGTTACCACCCATGTTTATCCTTCGTTTTGATGGAAGGCCTCCTATGAGCCATCGTTTGCTGACGGCGACTCTTACTCTCTTGCCGAGTCTTCTATCCAACCCAACCACGCCATGCTTCATCGCCTCTTTTGCCTCATCGCTGTTGCCTTTACCTCGCTTGCTTCCGCCCAGGAAACACCGTTGCCCTCGAAGGATAAATTTCATCTCTTCGTGCTGGTGGGCCAGTCGAACATGGCGGGCCGTGGCACCGTGGAGGCGCAGGACAAGATGCCCAACCCACGCGTGCTCATGCTGAACAAAGCGGGTGCCTGGGTGCCTGCGGTGGATCCGCTGCACTTCGACAAACCAGCGGCTGGCGTCGGCCTTGGCAAGACCTTTGGCACGCGCATTGCCGAGGCTACGCCGGGTATCACCATTGGCTTGATCCCGTGTGCCGTGGGTGGCTCGCCGATCGACACTTGGTCGCCCGGTGTTTTCTATCCCGCCACGCGCTGCCATCCCTGGGATGATGCGATGGCCCGCGCGGCTAAAGCGATGCAGGCGGGCACGCTCAAAGGCATCCTCTGGCATCAAGGTGAGAGCGATGCCCAGCCTTTGCTCGCGCCTGCCTATGAGGCCAAGTTGCATGACCTGATCGCTCGCCTGCGCAAGGAACTCAAGGCTCCCGAGGTGCCCTTCATCGCTGGGCAGATGGGTAAATTTAGCGATGCACCGTGGCGGCCAGAGATGGTCGTTGTCGATCAAGCGCATCAAGACTTGGCCACCAAGGTACCGCACGCGGCCTTTGTTAGCTCTGAAGGGTTCAAGCACAAAGGTGACAAGATACACTTTGATGCGGCCTCGATTCGAGAGTTTGGCGAACGTTATGCCGAGGCCTTCCTCAAGCTTGCCAGAGCCCGGAAGTGAAGCGCGGGAAGAGCGGGCTCTTCGCGCTCGTATCCTGCGGCTCCTATGAAATGCCTACTTCAAGCTATACTCCTCAGCAGCTTGGCCTCGCTGCCGCTGCACGCTGAATTCAAAGCCGGTGCTGCCGTCATCGACATCACACCGCCGAAGCTGCCTGTGATTGTCAATGGCGGCATGATCAGTCGCTACGTGGACAAGATCAACACGCGCATCCATGCCCGAGCCATGGTGCTGAGCGATGGGAAGTCGCAGCTCGCCATCGTCGTGGCAGACAGTTGCATGATGGGCCGCGAGGTGCTCGATGATGCCAAGGCGATGGCTTCCAAGAAGACAGGGATTCCGACGGATCGAATGCTCATCTCCGCGACGCACGCTCACTCAGCACCCGCGTCGATGGGCTGCCTGGGCACGGAGCCCGATCCGAACTATGTGCCGTTTCTGAAGGAGAAACTCGTCGAGGCCATCGCCGCTGCGCAGGCGAATCTGGAGCCCGCACGCATCGGCTTTGGCAAGGCGGATGCGGCGGAGTTCACCGCACTGCGGCAGTGGATTCGCAGGCCGGATCGCCTCGCGGAGGATCCCTTTGGCAACATGACGGTGCGGGCGAACATGCACGCGGGGCGACTCTGGGATGATGCCACGGGCGAAGCAGGACCTGAGGATCCCGACTTGTCGCTGATTTCGATTCAAACACGCGCTGGCAAGCCGCTGGCGGTGATGGGCAATTTCTCAATGCACTACTTCGGCGACAAGGACATCAGCGCCGACTACTACGGCCTGTTCGCGGACGGCTTGAAGCAGCGCATCGCGCCGGACGCCACGTTCGTCGGCATGATGTCGCACGGATGCAGTGGTGACATCTACCGCGTGGATTACACCGTGCCCGAGAAGGATCGTCCGAAGCCGACGATTGATGAATACACGAAGGGCCTGCTCGACATCGCCATGAAGGCCTATGCGGGTATCCAGTATCGCGACGATGCGGACATCGCCATGGCGGAGCAGCGCATGACCTTGAAGTATCGTGTGCCCGACAAGCAGCGCCTCGAATGGGCTCAGCGCGTCGTCGCAGAGATGGGCGACCGTTTGGCGAAGACACCCACAGAGGTCTATGCCCGCGAGCAGATCATCCTGCACGAGCGGCAGCAGACGGAGATCGTCGTGCAGGCTCTGCGAGTGGGCGACATCGGCATCGCCACGACGCCGAACGAAACCTATGCAATCACGGGCCTGAAGATCAAAGCGGCCAGTCCACTGCCGAACAACATCGTCATCGAACTCGCCAATGGCGGCGATGGCTACATCCCACCACCGGAAATGCACGCCTGGGGCGGCTACAACACCTGGGCGGCGCGTTCCGCTGGTCTGGAAGTCATGGCGGAATCGAAGATCACGTCGGCGGCCATTGAGCTGCTCGAAAAGGTAACGAATAAGCCGCGCCATGAATGGAGACTGAGCGACGGCGTGGCAGCGAAGGCCGTGCTCGCTCTCAAGCCCGCCGCTTACTGGCGCTTGAATGAATTCACTGGCCCGGTGGCTGCTGATGCGAGCAGCCACGGACACGATGCGGTGTATGAGCGCGATGTGGCCTACTATCTCGCTGGCCCCAAGTCGGAGTCCTTTTGCGACAAGGGCGAGATCAACCGTGCGCCACATCTGGTAGGTGCCCGCGTGCGGTCGCGCTTTGTCGGGCATCCTGACGAGTATTCCGTTTCTCTATGGTTCTGGAATGGTATGCCCAATGACGGGCGCGACACGAGCGGCTGGCTGTTCTCGCTCGGTCACGATCACGGTCTCAGCAGGTATGGCGATCACCTCGGCATCGGCGGCAAGAGTGGCCACACCGGCAAACTGATTTTCTTCTCCGGCACCGACACGAAAGCTATCGTAGCTGGCAAGACTGAAATTCCGCGCTGGCAGTGGCAGCATGTCGTGCTGGTGCGCGACAAGAATGCGCTGCGTGTTTACCTCAATGGCGGGCTCGAACTGCAAACCGAGAATGACATCGATCCCTTCCAACCTCCGGGCGAGTACTTCTTCGGCGGTCGCAGCGATAACGAATCGAACTGGGAAGGAAGGCTCGATGAAATCGCGGTATTCGACCGGGCACTCAGCGCGGATGACGTGGCCAAGCTGAGCGCAAAAACGAAGTAACGACGCCTCATGAATCTCCTCCCCCGCCGCCGCTTCCTCGCCGGACTTCCCACGTTGGGCATCCTCGCCAAGTCCTACGCGAGTCCTCACACGGAGCCGTTGCAGCACATCGTCTTTGGCTCCTGCCTCGACACGCACGAGCACCCGATGCTCGACCGTGCGCTGACACTGCCGCGCGATCTGTTCATCTTCATGGGCGACAACATTTACGCCGACAAGGGCGGCCTACCGATGATGCAGGACAAGTATGCGAAGCTGAAGCAGAGCCGCTTTTTTCAAGGCCTGCTCAGCAAGGGCAACATCGTCGCCACCTGGGATGATCACGACTTTGGCGAGAACGATGGCGGTGTGTTTAACCCGATAAAGAAAGAGGCGCAGAAGGAGTTCCATGACTGGCTGGATGAGCCCGCCGACTCGCCACGCCGCAAGCAAGAGGGCGTTTATCATGCGCAGGTATTTGGCCCAGAAGGCAAGCGCGTGCAGGTCATCCTGCTCGACACTCGCTACTTCCGCAGCCCACTCAAAAAAGTGCCCAAAGAACAAGCCATGCTCGGTGGAGCCAGCATCGCCACCGATGACACCAGCACCACCATGCTGGGTACAACGCAGTGGCAGTGGTTAGAAAACACACTCCAGCAGCCCGCCGAACTGCGCCTCATCATCAGCAGCGTTCAGTTTGCCGCTGAGCTGCATGGCGGCGAATGCTGGGCCAATATGCCGCACGAGCAGCAGCGTATGTTGGACACGCTGAAACGCAGCAAGGCCACAGGTGTCCTCTTCCTCAGCGGCGACCGCCATTGGTGCGAGTTCTCGAAGATCAGTAGCCCCAGCGGCTATCCCCTCCATGACTTCACTTCCAGCTCCATGACGCAGAAGCATCCGCGTGGTGCGCCGACGCCCAACAAAAACCGCGCTCTAGCTAAAACCTACCATCTGCCCAGCGTCGGCCACATGCAGATCGAGTGGAGCAACGGTGATGCGAAGCTCACCGTGCAAGTCATTGATGTGGATGGACAAACACAGATCGAGCACAGCCTCAAACTCAGCGAGTTGCAGCGTCGATGACAAGACAGATGCCACGAGCCGTTGCCTGCATCCGTTTTATTCGGCCTGTTGTTGGTTTTGGTCTTCATTAGTGCTGTTGAAATTGAGGGGACGATTCAATCAGCCGCGCAATCTCATCATGCCCGAATCGGCGTGAAATCGTCAAGACCGATGTGCCGTCGTCCCTGGTGGTACTGGCACCGTAAGCGAGTAGAGCTTTGGCGGCATCTGTCGCCCCTTCTCGTGCAGCGTAGCAAAGCGGCGAGCTTCCTTCCGAGTCGGAAACGTTGACCCTCGCTCCTGCCTTCACGAGCAAATGAATGATGTCTGGGTGATTTTTCAATGAGGCACCTTCAATGGGGTAGGAAAACTCGAATGTCGGATTGCAGTTGTAGTCGCTTAATCCGTTGGGATCCGCTCCCAGGGCAAGTAGCAAACGAACCCGGCCAACGTCACCTCTCCAGCACGCTGCGTGCAACGCCTCATAGCGCTCGGCCCGTAATAGGGGCGTCGAAAGCAGTGCGAGCACCAATCCGATAGTGCAGCAGCTAAAGATGATGATGCACTTCTTGGTCATACTGATGGACTACGATTCTTGGGCGAACAGTTTGTGTTCTAGCGGATTTGCTTGGAACAGCAACAATGTTGTTTGTGTTCCACGGTATATGCAGTGAAAGCCAACAGTCTGAGGGTGTGCAGCGCTTCGTCACGCAGGCACTTCCGAGTGAACGGCTATAGCCTGGACTCCAACGTGGCCAAACAAAACGCATCGAATGCAGAGGTTGGAGTTCAGGCTTTAGCCGCTTCTGGGGCGCAGCGCTTCGTCACGCGAATGGCCGGGGGGGACAGTTTGGCAGCCTGTTTCACGTTGGGGGGCGGTGGCTTGGGGCGTGGGGCGTATTCCCGTGCACCCGGAGTCCAGTAGCGCAGACGTCCAGTCCCTCGATCAAAAAGCGAAAGAGGTTAGGACTCGATTTGATTTCTTGGGCAGCGGTGATAGTTGCGCCTTCACATGATTTTCCCTGACCGTCTTCGCACCAAAGCCATTGCCCAGCTTTGTTGTGTTGTGATTGCGGCTCTCGCGTTTCCGGCTTTTTTGTGCCGCAGCAGTGTGTTGGAAAGTGCGCTGCGACTGCGGGCGGTGAAGCCCAAGCGGGTGCTCCTGGCCAGTGGTGGCGTGAATGATGCGGAGAGTGGGCGGGCGCTGTTGCGCAAAGAACAGCCTGACTGGGTGCTCGTCGGCAATTCGATGCTGAACTCGCGCATCGAGACGGACTACCTGAAAAAACTCAGTGGGCACACGCCCTTTAAACTCACGGCCAGCGGCACCAAGTCGGCGATGTGGTTTCTGTTTCTGAAGCTCGTCGTCATCGAGTCGGGCGTGAAGCCCAAGTGCGTCACCGTCTTCTTTCGTGATCGTGACCTGACATGGCCGGAGAACCGAATGGATCGCAATGAGGAGATGATCGTCCGCATGGAGGGCCGCGCCCAACCCGAGTGGAAAGTCGTGATGGGCCGATACGATGCGGCGGCGAACATGAGTTTCGCTGGAGTGGTGAAGAATGTCGGCGCTGGACTTGGTGAGCTGCTGCCGGGAGAAAAGCTGCGCAACTGGGGGCGCGGGAAGATGCAAAAGACAGCCTTCAACCTGACCAGCGTGGGCAACTCGATGCCCGATGAGGATAGGCGCGAGGAGCTGAATGACAGGCTCTCGCTGGATCATCAGCGCCAAGACTTAGCGAGCAAAAAAGCGGGTAATGAAGAGAATGAAGCAGAGGATGCGCTACCTGGAGAGTCCAATGGTATTGAACCCATTGAGTTTGATCCGTCGCCTACGGAATCATTTTTGCCGCACATGGTGGCCTTGGCTCAACAGCATGGATTTAAACTGCATTTCCACCGCGTGAAACGCCGCCCCGATCCCCCTGTCTCTACCCCGGCGGAGTTGGCATTGCCTGCTTACATCAAGGCGCTGCAAGCCTATGTGGAGAGCCAGGGCTGCCTGTTCTCCGACGAATCGCAAGACGAAGCGATCACTTATGACATGTATGTCGATGGCGATCACATCAATCGTGATCCCAAGTATCAGCAGCCCTACATGGACACCTTTTGGCGTCATGTGCAGTCATTGGTTGATACGGTCATCCTACCCGCCAAGTCAGCGCCTACACCCAGTGCCTCGCCTCGATGATTTTTCAAAGTATTGAGTATCTCCTCTTTTTCGGTGCGCTCCTGAGTTGCTACTTCTGGCTGCCCGTGCGTGGTCAGAATCTGCTGCTGGTGGGGGCGAGTTATCTCTTCTATGGCTGGGTACATCCGTGGTATTTGATCTTGATCGGTGTCACGACATTGTTCGACTGGGGCTGCGCCATCGGCATGGATGCGAGCGCCACCGCAGGCCGACGCAAGACGTTTTTATGGGTCAGCTTGGGAGTCAATTTCGCCATCCTTTGCGCCTTCAAATACTTTGGTTTTTTCATGGAAAACGTCACGGCGGTGCTCACAGCGATCGGCTTGATGCCATCGCCGTGGGTGCTGAAAATCGCGCTGCCTGCGGGCATCTCGTTCTTCACGTTCCAGAGCGCTTCTTATGCCATTGATGTCTATCGTCGGCAGTTGCCGGCGTGCCGCTCGCTGCTGGAGTATGCGACGTTTGCCTCGTTCTTTCCGCAGTTGGTCGCTGGCCCCATCGAGCGTGCGGGGCACATGCTGCCGCAGTTTCGTGCATTGAGACGGCCTTCGCTGCCGACGCTGCGCTCGGGCTTTCTCTTGGTGCTGTGGGGCTTGTTTCAAAAGCTGGTCATCGCGGATAGCACGGCTTTGCTAGCAAACAAAGTGTTCGCCATCGGCGATGCTTCATTTCCGATTCTCTGGGGTGGGGTGCTGGCCTTTGGGGTGCAGATTTATGCGGACTTCAGCGGCTACACGGCGATAGCGCGTGGCTCGGCTCGGCTGATCGGTATTGAGCTGTGCCCGAACTTCAATCATCCCTACATCTCGCAGTCGCCAGGGGAGTTCTGGCACCGCTGGCACATGAGCCTGGGCAAGTGGTTTCGCGACTACGTTTACATCCCGCTCGGTGGCTCACGCACCACACCAGGGCTGGTGGCTCGCAATGTTATCTTCACGTTTTTCCTCTCTGGCCTATGGCACGGCGCAGGCTGGAATTTCATCTTGTGGGGGCTGTTCCACGGCCTGCTTTTGACGGTGTGGCCCTACCTCGTACGGGTTGCTCCGTTGCTAGGCAAGGCCACTGGTGGTTATGCTGGCGTGGTCTTCCGCGTGGTGCTCACCTTCACCCTCATGCACATCGGACGGGTCTTGTTCCGCGAGCATAGCTTGGCCATGATCTGGCATGACCTCACGCTGAATCCGCTGGTGGCATCGGCGGCGGACTGGCGCATCGGTTGCAGCATCGCGGTGGAGGCCGTCATGTATGGGCTGCCGCTGACGCTGCTGTTCCCCTTGGTCGAGCATCTCGGCTGGCTGCCCAGCGCCGATGATCCCAAGATGGAGACATGGCGCTGGACGGGCCTTCAAGCAGCGGCGGCGGCGCTCATCATGCTAGGCCTCGTGACGCTGCGCTCGACGCAAGGCAGTGACTTCATCTACTTCCAGTTTTAGCTTGAACGCCGCTCACACAAGGCCTGGCAAACTCGTGCCCGTGCTCGATCCGAACTCCTCGGCTTCAATGCCCATGCGGTGGAGCATCTGCACGAACAGGTTGCTCATGGGCTGATTGTTCTTGGCGTCAAAAGCGAGATGCTGGCCGTGCTTAAAGCCGCCACCCGCCATGAGCAGCGGCAGGTTGTGCCAGTCGTGACTGTTGGCGTTGCCGAGGTTGCTGCCGAAAACGATCATGGTGTTGTCGAGCAGTGTGCCGCCGCCTTCCTTCTTGGACTTCAACGCAGTGAGTAGATCACGGTAGGCTTTAAACTCCTCGCTCTCGATGCGCTGGAGCTGGTCGAGCTTGGTCGGATCTTGGCCGTGATGGGAAAGGTTGTGATGGTCAATGGTCACGCCTGGCACCGGGATCACGCTGCCGCCGCCCTGGACGAGGATGGTGATGGCGCGCGTGCTGTCGGTCTGCACCGCGAGCGGCACCAGATCATAGAGCAGGCGCATCCGCGCGATGAGATCAGCCTCGTTGTCCACGTCCTGCGGCGGCTGGGCATCGACCTTCGGCTTAGGCTTGGTCACCCAGGCCTCGGCCTTGTGCATGCGCTGTTCCATCTCGCGCACGGAAGTAAAGTATTCGTCCAGCTTCTCCTTGTCCGCCGCACCGACGCGACGCTCGAAGCGCTTCGCTTCCTCCATCACGGTGTCCATGATGCTCTCGCCTTCCTTGAGCTTCTGCATCTGTGCCTGGATCTCCCAGTCCTTGCCATCGAGGAAGAGTTTCGCGAACACCTGCGAAGGCTTCGAGTAAGCAGGCACCATGACGCCGCTGCGCGTGTAGCTCTG
The DNA here is from genome assembly GCA_031411235.1 of Verrucomicrobiota bacterium. GTDB lineage: Bacteria > Verrucomicrobiota > Verrucomicrobiia > Verrucomicrobiales > Verrucomicrobiaceae > JANOAR01. The sequence continues at coordinate 37,551 of JANOAR010000151.1, forward strand.
GCTCGACTGGCCGTTGGTGCTGAGCGCGAGCGAGGGAAAGCGTGTTTCATAGCCGATCTTCTCCGCCACGTATTGATCAATGGAGACCGTGTTGCGGAAGCCGCCCAGACCAGGGCCTCGCGCCGAGGTCAGCCACGTCATCTGCGATGAATGACCATCCAGTCCATTCTGATCGGGATGCGAGACACCGGAGAAGATCGTGAAGTCATTCCGGTGCTCCTTGAGCAGATCCAAGTAAGGCGTTGGCGTGTAGGCCTTGCCCGTCTCTTTGGGGAACAAGCTCGGCCCATAGATGCCCAGCGATGCACACGCGAAGACTATGCGCTTCGGTGGCTGCGCGCCTGCGGCACGCAGTGAGCGCGGCAGCATGGCGTCAAGGAATGGCAGCGCGAGGGAGACGCTGGTGCCACGGATGAAACTGCGACGTGAAAGGGGATTGCTCATGATGATCTGGTGGTTCCAACGTTTGATCTCTGAAGGTCTAGCTACTTGCTCAAGAAAACCGGCGACGCCACAACGGCATGAACGAGCGACCTTAGCCCGCCACCATCGGCTTTGGTTTGCTTCACGACGGTCTCAATCGCTGCACGGTCGGCAAACTGAATGCCTGCGCCGGTACCGTAGATCATGAGCTTGGAAGCGAGCGCGTTGAGCACTTGATCCTGCTGCGAAATCAGCAGCTTTTTGAAGTCCTTGATGCCGGTGAACGTGCGGCCATCGGGCAGTTCACCGCTGGCATCGACGGGCAGGCCTTCTTTGTATTGCCAGACGTTTTGGCCGTTGAGCTTGCGCTTCGTGTTCGTGCCTTTGTCCTGGGAGCGGTAGGTTTCACGCCAGCCGCCGATGACATCAAAGCTCTCCAACGCAAAGCCGGGCGGGTCGATGTTCTGGTGGCAGCCCGCGCAGGACTCAGAATCGCGATGCTTCGCGAGCTGCTCGCGGATGGTCGTGGTGCCGCGCGTGTCGGGCTCAATGGAGCCCACACTTGGCGGTGGCGGCGCAGGCGGCTGATTGAGCAGGCGTTTGAGCACCCAGGCACCGCGCAACACGGGCGAAGTCACCGTGCCATTCGCCGTGACCTTCAAAACACTGGCCTGCGTGAGCACACCACCGCGTGGACTGTCCGGTGTGAGCGCTACGCGGCGAAACTGCTCGTTCGACACGCCTTCGATTTCGTAGTGCTCAGCGAGGCGGCGGTTCAGCATGGCGAAGTCGGAGTCGATGAAGCTGCTCACGGGCAGATTTTTGCTCAGCACTTCGTTAAAAAACGCCTCCGTCTCCGACACCATCGAGATCTGCAACAGCATGTCGAACTCGGGATACAAACGCTTGTCCGGCGAGGTCGCGTCGATGCCGCGCATGTCGAGCCATTGGCCGACGAAGTTCTTGGTGAAGGCTTTGGCTTTGTCGCTCTTCAGCAGGCGTTCGACCTGGGCTCGCAGCGTCGCGGGTTGCGTGAGTTTCTTCGCGGTGGCTAGCTGGATGAGTTCTGCATCCGGCATCGTGCTCCAGAGAAAATAGGCAAGACGCGATGCCAGCGCGAAGTCATCAAGCTTGCCGGGACGCTCTTCAAACAAGAGGAACTGCGGTGCGGTCATGAGCGCACGCAAGCCCACGCGCATGGCGTTCTCGAAGGTCTGCCCAGCATCCAGCGAGTCCGTGGCGAGCTTCACGAAACGATCCGTCTCACCCGGTTCCAGGGGGCGGCGAAAGGCGCGAGTGGCGAACTGCGTGAGCCCGGTGCTGAGCGCGGCCTTGGCATCCGTGGGTGCGAACTCAAAGCCGATGGACTTGCCATTGCGATCCTTACGTTTGAAAGGCGGTAGCGTGCTGAGTGGCACATCGCCCATGGCGAGCTTCAGGCTCGGCGGTGGCCAGGTGGTAATGAGTGGGCCTTCGACTTCGACCCATTGCATCGCGATGCCAGTGCCAGTGAAGTCTTTGGCACCGATGCCGTGGACATTTTTGCCGCTCTTATCATGCCCGATTCCCTCGGCATTGATGACGATGTGTTCATTGGTTAGGTTCGCCGTGAACTCAAACTCGCGTGGCTGGTCGGGGGGCAAATCGCAGTACGCGAGCAATTGCTTCTCGCGGTAGTTGTTGCTGTAAATCATGAGCGCCACGGGCTGTCCCTGTGACTGCACCGCATAGCCGGAGAGCTTGATTTTATAAGTGCCTGGGCTTGGCAGACGACACTGTTTTAGGCCCACGAGGTAGTCGGCGGTGGTGAACATGATCACCGCGTCAGGCAGTTCCCGGAACATGACGCGATGCGCGGAATTGGGGTTGTTCTTGTCGGTGATGGTGCCAGCGGGCGTGTCGAGGTTTTTGCGGATGCCCTCCTCGTCCTTATAGCTGAAGCGTTTCTTCATCGGCTCCGGTTTCTGCGTTAAAACAATGGCGGCATCGAGTGCGGCGTCAGCGGCCTCCAGATACTTTTCAATCTGAAGCTGCGAGAAGCGCAAGCCCTCCGCCACCGTGTCGAAGCCGTGCATGATCGAATCCTCCGGCAGGATGTGCTTTAGCGGCACATCAATGCCTAGCAAATCATGAACCGTATTCTCATACTCCGTGCGGTTCAGCCGACGCAGCACCGTGCGACCTGCGGTTGCCTGCTGTTGCTGGTTAAACTCATGCAGTGGCTTTTGCAGAGAGGCGAGGAATGCACCTTGCGCCTTAGTTTCGGGCCGCTCCTTCTTTGCGGGCGGCATCTCGCCTTTGGTCACGCGATCATAAATTTTTTCCCAGGCGTCGAGGTTCTTTCGCTCCTCGGGCTTCCAGTGCAGTGCGCTGAGATCCAGGCCACCTTTTTTCACTTCGCCGTCATGGCATTCGGCGCAGTGCTTGTCGAAGAAGGGTTTTAACACCGTGTCGGGTGCGCCACTCGCGAGGTTGGTGAGGATGAGGAAAACAAGTGAACGCATGGGGATCGAAACGTAGCGAAGTGGCACCTTAAGTCAGTGCGATTCGTGTCGGGCGGATCATTTCGGAAAACTCTGGCAATTCAACCCTCAGTGCGTGGAAAAACTAGCGGCGAGTGTTCTCGGGCGAGGGGATGTTCGAGCCAGCAAGCTGGCTAGTGGTAGCGGTGGCAAGCGCTGAGCCTTACCCACATCTCAGAAGATACAGCTTGTACAATGGTTGCAGTGGGTATCTTCAGAGGGGTGTCTTCATTATCTCCAGCAGCGCCTCCAACGTATCCGAACACCTTCCACACCGATGCGCAGCAAGCCTTGGAGGAATTTGGAAGTATTGAACTTGGCGACTTGCGTAGCAACCGGCGCTTGGTTCAAGTCTTCGGCTTGATGCTCAACTCTCCTGGCAAATCCATCCCGCAATGCACGCACAGCGTGGCTGAGGCCAAGGCCGCCCGGCTAGGCGGCCATCTAGGACGCAAAGGCGACGGCCACCCCGATGATCAAGTCCTCTGGCAAGGCCTACACAAACTCGAAGCCATCACCGAAGCATGGAGGAGGTTCAAACCTCAAAATATTTGTGGGTAATGCTCAGGGCAAGCGATAGCGCGACACCGCTGTCGCTAGGCCGAGAAACTTCCGAGCGATGGGAAAGCGTGAGCGGAGGGCTGGGCGCAGGGTAATTTCCCAGCGCAAGGACTCCGATAATAAGGCGCTGGGTGACTTGGTAGCCACTCGCTCCGACGACAGCGGTGTCGCCGATGCAAGGGCCTTGCCCTTGCATCTCTGCCACACGCATTGCTTCGCTTTGCTCACCCTTCGGGCAGCCTACGGCTGGCTATCTCCGCTTCGCTACGGTTCCACGACGCTGCCGCGTTCATCAAAGCGCAATGCTCCAACGAGGCCCCCCTGCACTTCGAGAGCACGGATGCTATCGCAAATCGCGACACCGCTGTCGCTAGGCCGAGAGACTTACTACTTTTCCGCCTACACCGCCCCCAGCAAGATCTTCGCCGTGCGTTGATACGCTCCGCCAACTCCCAGCGTGGCGACCACGGCGGCGAGGTCGTTTTGCAAGGCGGTTCGTTTATTCTCGTCGTTCAGCAGTTCCAGCAGGGCATCGCCAGTGGTCTTCGGATTGAAGCGATGCTGGACGAACTCCTGCACGACTTCATGGCCTGCGAGGATGTTGATGATGCCGAGGTGCTTGATGCGGACGAGCAACTTGCCTGCGAGGTAGGTGGGCCAGGCGACCTTGTAAATGAGGGCGTAGGGCAGGCCGAAGCAGGCGGCCTCCAGCGTGGCGGTGCCGCTGGCGACGGCACCGACTTCGGCGCGTTGCATGAGATCATAGACGGTGCCGGTTTCGATCCACATCTTGGCCTCGGGCATACCGGCGGCATCGGCCATGGCGCGCATCTCGCCCGCGAGGACTTCGCTGGTGGCGCTGACGGCGAATCTTGCCTGGGGCATGGCGGCTTTGATGTACTTCGCGGTCAACATCATCACGGGGAAGTGCCGCTGCACCTCGGTGAGGCGGCTGCCGGGGAACCAACCGACGAGCCCTGGCTCGCGCTTCCACGAGCGGCGCAGGGTTTCCACACGATCGACCATGGGATGCCCGGCGAACTCGGTGCGCAGGCCGCTGCTCTCGTAGAGCGGCTTTTCAAACGGGAAGATGCAGACCATCAGGTCGAGCACCTCGGCCATGGTTTTGATGCGACCTTTTTTCCAGGCCCAGACTTGTGGGCTGATGTAATAAAGGATGCGGGTGTCGATGTTTTTCTGCCTGATTTTCTTGGCCAGCCGCAGGTTGAACCCTGGGTAATCAACCAATATCACGGCATCAGGTTTTTCATTTGAAATGGCGTCCATGCAAGCGTCGAAGCGCTGCTTGAAGTAGCCGTAGCGAGCGAGCACTTCGCTGAGGCCGACGACGGCAGCAGACTCCACCCAGTCCTCAATGCCTGCGCCTCCGACATCGCGCATTCGCGGGCCACCGAGGCCGAGAAATTTCGTGTCGGGGGCGAGCACCAGCATCTCGCGCATGACACCAGCGGCGTGGGTGTCGCCACTGATCTCTCCTGCGATGATGACGATGCGTTTGCTCACGGTTTTAGGATTTGGCCTGGGCGTTGCCGCGCTCGATCTGCTCGGTTATTTGCAAGGCGAGGCGCAGGGCCTCGGTGCCTTCCTGGCCTGTGACGACGGGCCGCTTGCCCAGCCGGGCGCACTCGACGAAGGCCGTCAGCTCCAGCTTCAGCGGCTCGTCCTTTTCCACGGGCACGGGTTCGCGAACGATGCGACGCCCGGCGAACTCGGTGACGATGGTGGCATCCGTGGCGAGGCCGAAGAGCTTGCCCAGCAATGTGCTCTCTTTTTCATCGGTGCCAGCGAGGCGCATGATGTGGCCTTCTTGCTTCTGGTAGTCGAGGGAGAGGTAGGCATCTTTCTGGAAGACGCGGATTTTGCGCACTTTGTCCTGGCTGATGCGGCTGGCTGAGATGGTGGCGACGCAGCCATTGGCGAAGCGAATACGCACATCGGCGATGTCTTCGCGAGCGCTGAGCACGGCGACGCCCACGGCATCAATTTGCACCACAGGTGACTTGACGAGGTGCAGGATGATTTCCAGGTCGTGAATCATCACATCGAGCACGACGCCGACATCCATGCTGCGCCCAGGGTGCGGGGAAAGGCGGGTGCATTGGATGAACTGCGGCTGGCTCATGCGCTGTTCGAGTTCGCGCATCACGGGGTTGAAGCGCTCGATGTGGCCGACTTGCAAAATGACGCCGCGTGCTTGCGCGAGGTTCACGAGAAACTGTGCTTCTTCCAGCGAATCGGAGATGGGCTTCTCCACCAGCACATGCTTGCTGTTTTCCAACAGGAAGCCGCCGATCTCGCGATGCGCCACGGTCGGCACGGCCACGGTGGCGGCATCCACGCGGGCGGTGAAGTCGGCGAGATCGCTCACCGCACGAGTGCCATACTGGGCGGCTAGTTCTTCTGCGCGAGCTTGATTCGTGTCGAAGATGGCCCCGAACTCAATGGCTCCGCCACTGTTCTTGGCCAGTTCGCCGATAATTCGTGCGTGGTTCCGCCCGATGGCTCCGACGCCCGCGACGCCGACTCTGAATGTCTTGTTGCTCATTGCTCAAATAGTGGTGCGGCCCTGAAAATAACGGCGCAACCGGTGCAACCCGTCGCGGAAAGGCGAGGGCATGTCAAACTGTGCGGCAAAGTTTGGCGGTTTGGCGCACCTATCCATGCACTTACTTCGCAGCCGTTTCCTTCGGAGCCTCGAAGAAGGATGACGCTGCGAGCAGGATCGCCGCACAGACGACGCAGGCATCGGCCACATTGAAGCTGGGCCAGATCATGAATTTCAAATCGAAGCGCAGGAAGTCGATGACGTAGCCGACCCAAAGCCGATCCGTCAGATTCCCGGCGATGCCAGCGATGAGCAAGGCCGCAGCCGTGGTGCTCATTTTGCCTGGGAAGGCACCTTTTTTCCAGAGCGTCAAGATCACCGCCGCTGCGCCCAGCGAGAAGAAGCCAAAGAAATAATTCGCCCACCACTGGCCATTGCCCATACCAAAGGCGACCCCGGTATTGGCGGTGTGGTGCAGCCAGAAAAAATTCTCGATGACGGTGTATTCGGGGCCGTTCAGCTCAAACTTCGCGACATCGACGATCCAGTGTTTGGTGAGTTGATCGAGGATGTAGAGCGGTAGAGAAATGAGGAGCAGGAGTCGTGTCATGGCTGAAAAAAGTGGCCTATGTCGGCCATTCGCGGCTTATTTCCACTCGAAGTGATCTGGCCATGATGAGTTTCCCAGCAAGGAGAGCTGGATCACTAGGCTGAGCGCAGGGCGGTGATGGCTTGGCTCAAGGTTCTGGCCTTGGTCGTTGGCTGCATGGCGAGCAAAAGAGCATTGCCCAGCGAACCACAGAGACGCTCACGCACCTTATCGGTAAAGGTCTGCCATGCATCGTTGGAACCGCTCAGCATCTCGGTGGAACCAAGACAATCTGTTGGCTGTTGGCTGATGGGTGACTCCATTTTTTCTTCAACGGTTTCACAAGATTCAAGGTAAGCCCTAAAACCAGCTCCGAAGCTGGACGACCCTGCTGGGTAAGCAGTCTGGGTCGAGGCGAGATCTGGCGCTGTCATGGCTGAGAGTGTGGTTTTCATATTTAATTTAGTTGTTTGATTTGAATGATTGAGAATTAAAAACGTGATTTAATTTTGAGTTGAAACGAATAAAGGAGTCGCATATTTGACACTTTAGAGCCCAAAAGGGTGGCGCATGGTGAAGCCATTCATGGAGCGGGCTGTTGCACGCCAGCGAGGTCCTTGGCTTTCATAACCACCTGTTGTGTCGAGGCGCAGACCACAGACCGACATAAAGACATGCTCGCCAGCCTTGACGTAGATGGTGATGAATCGACCTGGGCCAGCTTCACCATAGTTAGCAAATTCCTTGGAAGAGAGCGGGCGATTCAATAATCCAGCCTTGATGAGAAGGTAGGAAGCCGAGCCTGAACAATCATAGCTGCTATCGTCCACACGGCTATGGCCACCACCACGTGTATAAGGCTTATCTTGAATATTATTGCCAGCGGCAACGGCGGCACGGACGGGGGCAGGGAGATGGCTCGGCGCAGAAGCATACTTACCGTTGAACGAAAGGTAGTTTCCGCCTACGGCAGCTTGTGGGGCAGGCATGGCACGGACTACGGGCATGGGTCTGGCCTGCTGGGGATAGGCACGCGCCACTTGGCGAGTCTGAGGGTAGGCATAAGCCACTTGGCGTGGTTGGGCATACGCGACAGGCTGAGCGGCTGGGCGGTAGCCATAGGCAGCCGGTGGGTAGCCGTATGGATAAGCGATGCGCTGGACGGCAGCAGGAGCGCTGCGGTAGGCACTCGCATAATAGCCAGACTGTGCCGAGGCCCTGGTTGAGCAAAATGTCCCCACAGTGACCATAGCTGTGAGAATTGTGACTGAGAGGCGAGTGAGGCTGAGTTGGATTGCGGTTTTCATAGTTGACTCCGTTTTGATAATTGCTGTGATAATTATTCCAGAAATTAGAATAAAGCGCAACTTGAATTTGAAATTATTATAATTTAAAGCGTTTCATTTTTGATAAAAAACGCCCGGAGGCTTGAGTTTAAAGGGTTCTACCCATGAAATTATTGTGATAATTTCAGTTTTTGCATCTCGAAAATGGCTTTGACGACGGCTTGAACAACCCGACACGGCTGTGAATTGGGTGGATGCCGCCACCAGCAGCGCTAAAAATGGGCGCAAAAAAGCCGCGCACCTCGGAAGAGATGCACGGCTGTGAGGCTTGAATTAGCAAGGCTAGGCTTGGCTATAACCTTCCTCACCATGCTCCGCGAGGTCGAGCCCTGTGCTCTCGTCTTCTTCACTAACACGCAGGCCCATCACGGCCCCGATGGCCTTTAGCAAAATGATGCTGACGCTACCACTGAGGACGATGGTGTAGATCGAAGCGAGTAGCTGGGTCTTGAGCTGAGCTAGGATTTCAAAGTCGCCGAGGCCACCCGCAAAGTGCTTGGAGCCGAAGATGGCGACCAACATCGTGCCGATGAAGCCACCGACGCCGTGGACGCCGAAGACATCCAGCGAGTCATCGTAACGGTAGGCTTTTTTGAGCTTTGCGCAGGCGAGCCAGCAGACCATCGCCGAGGCCGCGCCGATGCAGACGGCACCGATGGGGCCAACCATGCCAGAGGCGGGCGTGATGGCTGCCAGCCCAGCGATGGAGCCTGTGGCGATGCCTAGGGCGCTGGGTTTGCCTTGCTTGATCCACTCGATGAGCATCCACACCACCGAGGCGCTACACGCCGAGAGATGGGTGACGACGAGCGTCATCGCCGCCGCGCCATTGGCATGAAGCTGGCTGCCTGCATTGAAGCCAAACCAGCCCACCCACAGCATCCCAGCGCCAGCGACGGTGAAGGGCAAATTGTGCGGCGGCATCTGATGGCTGGGGTAGCCCTTGCGAGGCCCCACCATGATGCAAGCCACCAGGGCGGCCACGCCCGCGGTGATGTGGACGACGATGCCGCCCGCGAGATCAATCACCCCGGTCAATCCCATGAAGGCTCCCGCCTTGTGCCACACGCCATAACAGCAGGGGGCATAGACCAGCAGCGACCAAAGGATGCTGAAGGCCACGATGGCCTTGAATTTCATGCGCTCGGCGAAGGCTCCGATGAAAAGCCCAGGCGTGATGAGGAAGAACATCATCTGGTAGGCGAAGTGCAGCAGCTCGGGGATCGTCTTGCAGTCGCTGCGCACGCTGTCCGTCGTGACGCCGCTGAGAAACATTTTCCCCAGGCCGCCGATGAAGCTGTTGCCATCGGAAAAACTCAGCGAGTAGCCGATGACCAGCCACACGAGGCTCAGTATTGCGGTGAGGGCGAAGCATTGCATGAAGATCGAGAGCACGTTTTTCGCCCGCACGAGGCCAGCGTAGAAGAGCGCTAGCCCAGGGATCATCATGAAGAGAACGAGGGCCGTAGAAACCAGGAGCCAGGCGGTATCGCCTGTGTCGAGGGTGGAGGCAGAGCCATCCGCTGCGGAGGCAGCAGTGGTGGTGAGGGTGGTCAAGCCTAGCGTGGTCAGCGCCAGGGCATGGTGGTTGGTAGGTCGGAACAACATGGTTGGTGGTGTCGATTGGTTGGTTTGGTTGGATTAGGCGACGACGATGAATCGAAGTCGCGCGCGCGAAGTGAAGCAGTTTTTAGGCCAGGACATGCGTCTCCCTTGCCTCATTTTGGGCAATTACCACTTTTTGCTTTCGTCTGCCCGCAGCAGCCTCAGTTCCCAGGCTGGGCACCGCTCTTTTTCCACGCCCACGCCTCATCGAAGAACCCTGCATCGGCGATGCCGCCGGGCACTTGGGCATCGGCAGGTTTAGTGATGTCGATGGCGGCCCAATCGGGCAGTTTTGCGACTTGGCGGGCGTTGTTCAGATAGTCGTACTCGCGGTAGGTGAAACTGCTGTTGAGCACCACATAGCGCTTTGGATTCAGCGGGTTGGGGAAAACCATCGCAGGCATGGTTGTCGCAGCGGGATGGCCCTTTTTATTCAGGGTCAGGGTTTCCTTCGTCCACTGGAGGGGCAGTTTGGCAAGCACTTTGGCGAGCACACTGTTGCTGCCGGGGTCACCCCATAGCACCAAGTTGCTATTGGCGATGTCGGCCTCGGTCACTTCACTATCGTTCTTCGCTGGGGCATCACCACGGAACTGCTTGCGCCATTCGGTGGTGGCGTGGGCAAGTTCACCAGTAGTCCACTTTGCGGTGGCTTCATTCCATGCCTTGCCGGTGGGCTTCACAAATAGGAAGCTGCCCATGAAAGCGTCATCGATGGGGCCTTGCAGACCGTTCACTTTTGCCAGCGTCTGGCCACTCGTGGCTGCGCTCAACTCCTCGTTCCACTTGCCGTTGGTCTTGCGCAGATGCACCGACCAGGAGCGATCCAGCTTGGGGCGGCTGACGAGCACTTCATGGCCGTCGATGAGGACTTTGGGCTTCTCCAGCATATACATCTGGCAGTAGCCCGAGGGCATGTCGATGCTCAGCGCTGCGGTGTTCTGGGTCTTGATGGTGACTTGCTTGTCGCTGTCGATATGGGCGTGGACACGGCAGCGAGCCCAGTGTTCCTCCAGCCATCGACGACCAGCCAGCGCATCCGATTGTAGCGCAGCGTCCAGGTGGCGAAGTGAATGGTGGAGGGGCAGCGATCACGACCCACAGCAGCGATGTCGGCGAGGCGGCGTTCGATTTCGACCAGCGAGTCGGGATGAATTTTGTGCGCGGTCTGTGGGCCGATGATGTGCAGCATGTCCATTTGTTCGGCACGCAGGGCGACTTCCATCATGTCGGCGGCTTGCTTTTGCTTATCAATCTCGCCGGAGTAGGCCACTGTGGGGCAATGCCACAGATTCAGCGCGTAGTCCGTGCTGTCGTAGATGTGCCAGAGCTTCTTCTGGTACCAGGGCGTGTGCTCCACATCCTCATTTTGGAACACCTTTAAAAACTGCGCCGTTTCGGCGAATCCCGCACCAGGATTCGCCCCGCACCACAGGTCGGCGTAGTGGGTCGCGTACTGCCAAGCTGCCGCGCCGCCCATGCTGAAGCCGCGGATGAGGATGCGATCATTATCGATGGGATAGAATTTTTTTGCGTGCGCCAGTGCCTCGAAGAGGTCGATCTCGCCTGCGAATTTGTTCGCACAGGAGAAGCGCCCGAACGGGTGCAGCACTAGCGTGTTTTCGGGATGCACGGAGCCCACGGTCTTGCGCCGCTGCTCGATGAAGCCCAACTCAGTGGTGTTCTCGAATCGACCGTGGCACCACAGATCCAAGCGCTTCGGCCCATCGAAACCGTTCTCGGGAATGACCATGCCGTAGGGCTGCACCGAGCCGTCAATGTTTGACCGATAACCACGCACCACGAGGCCCGTCTGGCGCGTCCACGGTGTCTTGCCTGCTTTGAACTCGACCGCACGTTGCAGCCCCTCAGCGAGTTGCTCTCTGGCGACTTTGGTATCGCCGAGCTTGAACACCTCATTGAAGCGCAGCGCCCAATCGACGGCCTTGTGATACACTTCGAGGTCGGGCAGCAAGTTCGCGAGCATGGGGTTTTTCGCCTGGGCTTTAGCGGCGTCATCAATGGCTGTGCGCAGCTTTGCAAGGCTCGCCGTGAGTTCCGTGCGTTCAGCCACAGGCACTTCGACGCCAAGTGGCGGCACGGGGCGGACGGTAGTGGCGAGGTTATCTTTGGCACCATCGGCAAAAGCAGCGATGGCGGTGGCGAGGAGCAGGTAGGAAGTGCGGAGGAGCATCATGGGAAGGAAGTGGCAAACGAAGGCCGAGGTGCGGTCTTGTGATATTCTTGTCAAGCGAGGAGGCGTTCAGCATCGGCCTTATCCCGCCTTCACCAACGACACCAGTTCCTGCAGCGATGCCTTCGCATCGCCGAACAACATGCGGCAGTTGTCGCGCAGGAAGAGCGCATTCTCGATGCCGGCAAAGCCTTTGCCCATGCTGCGTTTCATCACGATCACAGTGCCCGCTTTCTCGGCCTCGATGATGGGCATCCCATAGATTGGGCTGGCCTTGTCCTCTCGCGCAGCGGGGTTCACCACATCGTTCGCGCCAATGATGAGACACACATCGACGCGATCCATTTCGGGATTGATGGCGTCCATCTCGATGAGCTGGTCATAGGGCACATCGGCCTCGGCGAGCAGCACGTTCATGTGGCCCGGCATTCGACCCGCCACGGGATGGATGGCGTAGCTGACCTCGACGCCACGCCGGGCGAGTTCATCGGCAAGTTGCCGCACCTGATGCTGCGCTTGTGCAACCGCAAGGCCATAACCCGGCACGATCACCACGCGGCTCGCCACGCCGAGCAGTAGGGCGGCTTCATCGGCTTGCACAGGTTTCACATTGCCTGTCGCAGCGGCGGAGTCAGCGGCGGCAGCATCCACTTTGCCGAAGGCACTAAAGAGCACATGGGTCACGGATCGATTCATTGCCTTGCACATAGCCAGGGTGAGCAGCGTGCCCGAAGAACCCACCAGCGTGCCCGCGATGACCATCGCGATATTGGAAATCGCGAAACCATCAGCAGCCACGGCGAGCCCGGTGAATGAGTTTAGCAGCGAGATCACCACCGGCATGTCGGCACCCCCGATGGGCAGCACTATCAGCACGCCGAGAGCCAGCGCTAGCATGAGGAACAGAATCATCAGCACCAAGCTGTGCGACCCCGTCGCCATCGCCAGCCCTAGCAGCGCGATTAACGCCATCAGCACGCCATTCATTACCTGCTGCGCAGGATAGGTCACAGGCCTGTCAAAGTGACCTTCAAGCTTAAAAAACGCGATCACACTGCCAGACACAGACACCGCGCCGATCATCGCCGCGCACAGCAACGCGATGATGAACAGCGCGCTCGATGCCAGCGTCACATGGGCAAACTCTATCGCCGCCACCAGGGCCGCCGCACCACCGCCTGCGCCATTAAACAAGGCAACCATCTGCGGCATCGCGGTCATCTTTACCCGGTAGGCACCCAGCGCCCCCATGGCTAAACCGAGCACCACACCGACGAAGATGAGGAACATTTTCCACAGCGATACGCTGCTGTGGCTCGGCCCCTGCAACTGCGGCAACACCGCGAGCAGGGCGATCCCCATGCCCGCTGCCGCGAGTAGATTTCCTCGGCGTGCGGTCTTGGGCGAGGCCAGCAATTTAATGCCGATGATGAACAGCACCGAGGCCGTGAGGAAAAGAAGGGCAGTGATCGTGTGCATCGTGGTGGCTCTTCACTTCTTGCGCTTGAACATTTGCAACATGCGATCCGTGACCATGAAGCCACCAAAGACATTCGCCGCGCCCAGCACGACGGCGACGAAGCCTGCAACGTGCTGGATGAATCCCTCTGCCCCAGCCAGCGCCATCATGCCTCCGATCAAGATGATACCGTGGATTGCATTGGTGCCCGACATCAGCGGCGTATGCAGCATGGAGGGCACCTTGGAGATGAGTTCGAAGCCGAGGAAAATCGACAGCACGAAGATGAAAAAGATGAGCATGTCGGCAGTCATGGCAGGTCAGGTGGCCGCAGCGGCGAGTTTGTCATTCACGATCTTGCCGCCGTGTGTGATGAGGCAGCTTTTGATGATGTCGTCCTCTAGGGGCAGCTTCAGTGCCTTCGCTTCCTTGTCCCAGAACTCCGAGAGCAATGCCACCACATTGGAGGAAAACATCTGGCTCGCATGAATCGCCACGCGCCCCGGCAAGTTTGCGATGCCGACGATCTTCACGCCTTTGCGATCTGTGATTTGATCCGCCACGACGCTTTCCACATTGCCGCCGCTTTCCACCGCGAGATCAACGACCACACTGCCGGGCAACATGGCATCGAGCATCTCGCTGGTGAGCAATATCGGCGCTCGTTTGCCAAAGACCTGCGCCGTCGTGATCACCACATCCGACTCCGCACAGATGCGCTTCATGCCTTCGCGCTGGAGCTGTATTTGCTCGTCCGTCAGTGGTTTCGCGTAGCCGTCCTTCGTCTGGCCCGTCTCGCCGATGTCTATTTTGGTGAACTTCGCGCCGAGCGACTTCACCTGCTCCTCCACGGCGGGTCGCGTGTCGAAGGCTTCCACTTTTGCGCCCAGTCGCCGCGCCGTCGCGATGGCTTGCAAGCCCGCGACGCCAGCGCCGATGATGAAGACTTTCACCGGCTTGATGGTGCCTGCGGGCGTCATCATCATGGGGAAAATTTTGCCCGACTGCTGCGCCGCTAGGATCACCGCTGCATAACCCGCGAGACTGGCTTGCGACGAGAGCACATCCATTTTTTGCGCCCGTGTACTGCGCGGCACCATCTCCAGGCTGATCGCGCTGACGCCTCGCACTGCTAGCGCCGCGACGAGGTCGGGCGATTGAAACGGATCGAGCAAAGCCACAAGCACAGAGCCCTCGCGCAGGGCCTTGACTTCGCCCAGCGCGGGCTTGCGCACCTGCACGACGATGTCTGCTGCCGCGATCATCGCTGCACGGTCTATGCGCACCACGGCACCTGCTGCCGCGTAGGCCTCGTCACCGTGGCCACACGTCGCGCCCAGCCCAGACTCCACTTCTACGGTTGCGCCCAAGGCCACAAGCTTAGCCACATGCTCCGGCACCAAGGCGGTGCGCGTTTCTCCGGCGTGGGTTTCTTTGGGTAGGACGATGATCATCGGCGGGCGCTTGAACCAACGTAGGCACCCGTTGCTATTTAGCCATCAACTTTCCAAGGGCAGGGTGACGACTCAGCCTCGTCATCCGCAGGCAGCAGTTCCTGTTCGATCCTCGTCGTGGCGTCGTGCCACTGCTCGAAGTCTTCGCGCTCGGGGATACGGGTAAAGGCGATTTTTGTGCCCGTGAAGCTGCGGCCATCGTTCTCGGTGAGCCCCAGCGTGACGGCGTTGCGACCATAGCGCTGCGTCAGTTGATCCATGACGCGCGAGAGTTTCTCACAAGCCTGCTGTTCCTGCTCGCTGCGGGCACCCGGTGTAGGCAATAAAGCAAGCTGTTCAGGGGCGCTCGTGGCTACGAGACCGTGCAGGGCGAGGCTCACTTTTTTTACACGCCTGGGCTGTGAGGCCAGCACCTGCTGCCAGAGCTGGATGAAGATTTTGATGAGGGCAAAGCTATCGCACACGGGTGAAAACTGCGCACTGCCCTCCACTCGTGGGCCGTTCTCGATGCGGGCACTGAGGTCGAGTCGGGTCGCTTTGTAGCCCATCTGCCGCAGTCGGCTTGCCGCCTTGAGCAGCAGGCGGCGGCCCACGCTTTCCGCCCGCAGTAGCGGCCTATCCTCCGGCCCCAGCACATGGCTGTGCGTGATCATGCTGCGCTGCGACTCCTCGCGGGCCAGCTCTTCACCATGCAGCGCATACCAGAAGCGCTCGCCCTCGATACTGCCCCACAGCGCCCGCGCCTGCTTCGGTGCGCAGTGCCACAGTTGCTCGATGGTGGTGAGCCCTTTGGCCAGCAGCCGCGCCTCCATGTTCCGCCCGATGCCGGGCAGATCGCGCAGCTTTAGTTCTTGCAAGCGACCCGGCATCTGGCTGGGATCGATCACGGTGATGCCGTTGGGTTTTTTCATATCGCTCGCCACCTTGGCCAGGAAGCGATTGGTCGAGATGCCGACGGAGCTGGTCAGGCACACGCCCACGTTCTTGGTGATGGCTGTCTTGATGCGCTGGGCCAGTTCGCGTGCCGCCGCTTCCTCTTTATACGGGCCATACAGCTCGCAGGACATCTCGTCGATGGACTGCACTTTCAGGATGGGGATGTGCTTGTCGATCTCCTCGATCAGCCGGTGGTGGTAGTGGACGTAGGCGTCGTGGTGGGCGAGCACGCAGACCAGCCCAGGGCACATTTGCTTCGCTTCGCGAATGCCCGTGCCCGTCTTCACCCCGAAAGCCTTCGCCTCATAACTGGCTGCAATGGCGCAGGTGAAGTCCGTCATCACTGGCACCACAGCCACAGGTCGCCCGCGCAGCTCTGGGCGCATCTGCTGCTCCACGGAGGCGAAGTAGGAATTAAAATCAATGAACAGCACACGGTACTCCATGCCGGGATTAATGCTGTTCAAGTGAACAACATCAAGCCCGTAAACGAGGACGCGAATGATTGCCCATCGCCAGCCAGCCTGTTGCCCCCCACCAACACAAAGCGCCTCAAGGAGCGCTAGGTAACAGCTTCTTCAGCGTCGGCTCCATGGCTTCGGCCCAGAGGCGGTAGCCTTTTTCATTGGGGTGCAAGTAGTCGGGCATGATGTCCTTGGTGATGAGGCCATCGGCAGTGAGAAACGTCGCGCCGATGTCGAGGAAGGTGACGTTGGTGCTGCCGTCGAGCTTGGCGAGACTGCGATTCACCTCGGCCAGTTTATCGCGCTGAGGACTGGGCTTTTCACCGCGTGGGAAGATGCCCAGGAGCAGTATTTTCGCCTGAGGCAGCCGTTGATTCAGCTCGGCCACAATGGCGGTGATGCCCGCCGCAATCTCTGGTGCGGTGCAAGTGCCAGAATTGTTCGTGCCGATCATCATGACGATGACCTTCGGTGCGATGCCCTCCACCGCGCCATGCTGGAGCCGCCAGAGGACGTTCTCGGTTCTGTCCCAGCCAAAGCCGAGGTTGCCTGGGTTGCGCGGCGCATAGAATTCGCCCCACGTCTGTTGTCCGCGCAGCGCATAACTGTCGAACTTCTCGCCGCCGAAGAAGTGCGTGATGGAGTCGCCGATGAAGAGCACCTGCGGTTGCTGGCGTTTCACCGCAGCGCTCGTGGCCTCGTGGCGTTTCTGCCAGTCGTAGCTGGGCCAACTGCGATCCTGGGTCACGGGAACGACGGTGCTCGGCAGAGGATTGTGACCTGGCAATGGCTCATAAGTCCCCTGCACGACATCGCTCTTGGTTTTGCGGTCGGTGGTAAACACACGCGCCTTGACCGCGCCGCCACTCGGCAGCGCAATGGGGGCGAGATAGGGGTTCGAGGTGGCGATGGGATCCGAGCCGTCGAGCGTGTATAAAACCGTGCTATCCGGCAGGCTATTCGTCAGTGACACGCTGCCACTGGCATCGCGCTGGAGCATTGGTGGCGCGAGCTTTAGCGCGGTTTCGCCGTGCAGAAGGCCGCAAAGCGTGAGGCCGAGGAGGAAGAGGGTGCGAGTGAGCATGAAGGGTTTTATACGGCCTTGATCGCCCAGCGCAACTTCGCTGGCGAGGCGCGTGGGTTTTGGCGAATTTCTTCCGGCGATGGGCGAATGACTTCGTCATTGGCAGCGCTAAACACACCGCTGCGCAGCCCATCGCGGAACAGATGTTTCACGCGCCTGTCTTCACCCGAATGAAAGGTTAAAATAGCCACACGACCACCAGGGCGAAGGCAGTCGGGGAGCTGGCGCAAAAAGGTATCGAGCGCGGTGAACTCGTCATTCACCGCAATGCGCAGCGCCTGGAAGACGCGCCTCACCGTGAGTTCGCGTGGGTCATGATCGAGATGTTTGGGCAGCGCTCGGCGCACCGCCTCAGCAAGCGAGAGTGTGGTGGCGTGGTCAGTGCCAGCGAGGCTCGCCGCGAGCGGGGCCGCATACGGTTCATCGGCATTCTCTTCGAGTAGGGTGGCGAGTTTTGTCACCGAGAGCTTCTGCAAATAATCGCGGGCCGACAGGCCTCGCTGTGGGTTCATCCGCATGTCGAGCGGGCCGTTGTGTTTGAAGCTAAAGCCGCGTGCAGGGTTATCGAACTGCATGGAGGAGCAGCCGAGATCCGCGAGAATGGCATCGGCACCGTCGCCCCAATCCACGGCTTCCAGCGCACGGCGAAGGCCCGCGAAATTGATCCGCTGCACCATGAGCGCCGACTCCTCGCAACCGCTGGTGGTGCGCAGCCGTGCCTCGGTGCGCATGATTTCGAGCGGGTCTTGGTCAAGGCCAAGCAGGGTGCCTCCCGGCTGCACCGCTCGGAGTAATTCGGCAGCATGGCCGCCGAAGCCAAGCGTGGCATCCACCACACGCTCGCCGGGTTGCACGGCGAGCACATGCATGATCTCGGGCAAGAGGATCGGCACATGCTGGCCCGCAGGCGTCTTGCCCGAGGCTCGCACTTTGGCGATGGTTTCCGCGTGCTGCGCGGGATCGAGTTCCTTGTACTTGTCCTCGAAGCGACGCGGGTTTTTACCCGAGTAGCGCGGCCTGCGATGATGCGGTGGGGGGGCTTCAGAGTCGTTCACAGCTCGTTGTATTTGGCATTGGAACCCCGCGCCTTGGCCACAGGGTAGCGTGTCTCATTGCGCTCCACTTTATCCAGCATGGCCTGGCCGAGATCGACGCCCAGGTTGTGCGCGAGTTCAAAGAGCAGGATGCCCACATCGGCCATCTCATCGCGGATTTCGGGCAGCTTGTCCTTCGTGCGCTGCTCGATTTGCTGCGGCTGCTGCCAGACGAAATGCTGGAGCAACTCGCCCGCCTCAGCCGTGATGGCGACAGCGAGTTCCTTGGGATTGTGGAACTGCATCCAGTCCCGCGCATCGCGAAAGGCGCAGATGCGGGTGGTGATTTCTTCAATAGTCATGCCCGCCACGATGCGTGGTGTCGCCGCGAGGGCAACGCATTCCCATGAAGCTCATGCGAATAGGCAAAACCGAGCGCATAGGCGCAAGAATGCGCGTGCCATGGTGTGTCTTTTATCTTCTATTCCCGAATGCCCTTCCTCCTCGCCCTAGGCTCCAACATCGGCGACCGCCTCGCCCACTTTCGCCAAGGCATCGCCAAGCTAATCCAGCGCGATCCTAGCGCCCACGTCATCTCAACTGCGCCCATCTACGAGACCGCGCCGGTGGACTGTCCGCCGGACTCGCAGAGCTTTTACAACACCGTCATCGAGCTGGAGAGCGACCTCGACCCGCACGCCCTCTACCTCGTGCTGCGCAGCATCGAGCAGCAGCTCGGCAGGCCCGATGAACGCCAGCGCAACGCCCCGCGCCCGCTGGATCTCGACATCCTCACCGCTGGCAATGCCATCATCCACGACGACCTCCTTACCCTCCCTCATCCCCGCCTGCACCAGCGCCGCTTCGTTCTCGCCCCACTCGCAGAGTTGCATCCCAGGCTCATCGTGCCAGGGCAGACCCGCACCATTTCAGAGATGCTCGCTGCACTTCCCGATGAGCCCAGCAGCGTGCGCCTTGTCAGGCGTGAGTGGCTGTAAAATGACGCACAGGGCACATTGACTGCTAAGTTCTGCCTCTCTGCTGGATCACCCATGATGCACCTCGATCCACAGGCCCACCTTTTCCACGTCCAGAGCTTGTACGTGCAGCATCTGCCAGCGTTGCGCGGGTTTGTGCTATCACTGGTAACGGATTTCACGCTGGTGGATGACGTGGTGCAGGAGACCTTTATCGTCGTGACAAAGAAAGCGGACGAGTTTCAATCGGGCTCGAACTTTCGCGCGTGGGCGTGGACGATCGCGCGGTTCAAGGTGCTGCAAGCCCTGGAGCGTGCGCGGAAGATCAATGACCGGCTGTCATTGGAGGCCATCGAGGCGCTCTGTGCGCATGAAGAGGCGGAGAGCGACTGGGGCACGGAGCAGCAGCTCGGGCATCTGGCGGGTTGTGTGGAAGCCCTCGCACCCAGGGCTCGCCAAGCGGTGACGCTGCGCTACGAGCAGGCGCACAAGCCACCGGAGATCGCCAAGATCATGGGCTGGAGCGTCGATGCCGTGAATGTAGCCCTGTCCCGCGCACGGAAAGTGCTGCGCAAATGCGTGGAACAACGAATCTCACTGCAAGGAGCCTGAGCCATGGACAGCGAACATTTTCAAACCCTGATCCACAAGCATCTCGACGATGTGATGTCGGCAGAAGAACGCGCTGAGTTCGAGCAGATGCTGCTCACGTCGCCCCAGGCACGCACCGAGTTCTGGAAAGTCGCCAAGCAGCACGCCGCGCTGCGCACCTGGGGCGAGAGTAGGAACGGGCAGCAACGTGGCACAGCCAGCCAGCGTCACCAGAGCAGGCCAACACGCGTGATGTGGGCACTGACGGGTGTTGCAGCGCTGGCGGCGGTACTTGTTTTGAGCCTCATCAGCGGTTGGGGGGACAAGCCCGCAACCGTGAGCCCAAGCGAGCTAAGCCAGGAGGACACGTCGGAAGAATATCAACCCGAGAACATGCCAGCAGAGCCGCCATCACGCTCAGTCGCGGTCATGCGAGCCACGCCTGATGTGAAGTGGAATGCAGGCAGCACCGCACTCGCCGTGGGCGATAGCTTGCAACCCGGCTGGCTGCACCTGCAAAGCGGGGTCGTGCAGTTGGAGTTTGCGCTCGGTGCGCGGGTGGTGCTGGAGGGGCCAGCCGAGTTTCAGCTTGTGTCATCGGGCGAGGCCTTTCTCAAGTCCGGCAAGTTGCGGGCCTTCGTGCCGGAGCCTGCGCAGGGTTTCCGCATCAACTCGCCCGACTGTCTCGTGGTCGATTACGGCACGGAGTTCGGCTTCAGCGTCGGCGGCACTGGTGCCAGCGAGGTGCATGTGTTTAAAGGCAAAGTCGAGGTGCAGCCCGATCATGACATGAGCCGCAAGCAGATGCTCACCGGCGATCAAGCCGTTAAAATGGCCACGGGTGGGCAGCTCGTGGCGATGTCGGCGAATTCCGCTTCCTTCATCAATGAAGATGAGCTGGGCCGCAGACGGCATGAAAACTCCCGCACCGCGATGGAACGCTGGCGCACCGGCAGCGACTGGCTGCGGCAGCATCGCGACACCGCGCTCTACTACGATTTCCAAAAGACCCACGAATGGTCGCGCACCCTGGTGAATCAGGCCGTGCATGGCCTGCCCGAAGCCGAGGCAACCGTCGTCGGCTGTGACTGGGTGAACGGGCGCTGGCCGGACAAAGGGGCGCTGGAATTCAAGCGCCCTGGGGATCGTCTGCGAGTGTCGCTGCCCGGCAAGCTGATGGACTTCAGCCTCATCGCCTGGGTGCGAGTGGACAGCCTGCCATGGCTGCAAAACTCCCTCATCATGGGCGATAGCTTCCAGCCAGGTGAGACGCACTGGTTCCTCAGCCGCGAGGGCAACATCGGCTTTGGCGTGCGCAATGTGCGCAACCAATGGACTAGCTACAAATCCCCGCCCATCATCACGCCAGAGACGCGCGGCTCGTGGGTCATGCTAGTCACAGTCTATCGTGGCTATGAGGTGAATGGCACCGTGAACATCACCCACTACGTCAACGGCCATACCATCGGCAGCATCATCCAGACTGGACCCCACACGCTGCCAGACCTTGGCACCTTCGAGATCGGCAACTGGGCCGTGAAGCCCGACGAGCCTATCTGGGTACAGCGCGGCTACAAATCCCGCAACCCCGCCGACCATGTGCGCTGCCTCAAAGGCCGCATCGACGAATTCGCCGTCATGCGCGGACTACTGAGCGATGCCGATGTCGCAAGGCTCTGGGAAAGTGGCCGCACCGAGTAGGGCTACTGAATCCGCCCCTCGTGCATAACCCGCACACGGCCCATGTTGCGCTCTTTTAACCCGAACGCCGCGATTCAGCGGTGGCTAGCTTTGCCAAGGCTTGAGTCTCAGGCAGTTTGGCGATGGCGGGACTGTATTGAAGAATACTGAGCCCGCCGTCGCCGAACCGCATCAGGCCGGGCGTTGGTGAAGATAGCCGCCGATCAATCGCGGTGTTCGGGTTTAAACCAACGGTGGTGAACCCCTGGCAGCAGTCGGCCAACTCGGCGCTCCGAGTGCCTCAGGCCCATGCGGCCTTGCCTCACAGACACCCCGCCTTAGCCCAGTCCCGCCACACCTTGGCTGCGCAGCGTCAGGCCTTAACCAAGGCGAGATGCCCCTTGGACAAAGGGCACGCGACATTAGCCAAGCAACCTTCCGCCTTAACCAAGGCATCCCATACCTTAGCCCAGCCGCTCCAAGCCTTGGCTCATGTGCATCAAGCCTTGGCTCAGGAGCCCCGCTCCTTGACTCAGGAACGCCATTCCTTGACTCAGGAAACTCAATCCTGAGTCAAGGAAACGTCTTCCTGACCCAAGAAACACACGCCTTGGCCTCTGCCTTCCTCTCCGCCAGTCACGCTCCGCGCCTAGTGCCATAAGCCTTGGGCTTCATTGGGCGGTCAATCCACTGGGTGGCAGCGGAGCGATGTTAGGGGGCTCTTCGGCAGTTCAGCCACAGACAAGTCACGGGCGGGCGGTGCATTCCGTGAGGCAACGTGAAATATACCTTGCTGTAATTATGGTTATTATGGTATTATATCAATAATCATTCACGGATCTCCAGGAGCACTCCACCTCCTTCACCGCCAGCCCTCCCCTTCGCCATGAATCCTTCCTCATCCGATGCCGCCGCCACGTTCTCCCAGACTCGTGCCTCACGGCGGCAGCAGCGTCCGCTGCCCCACACCATCGCCGGCCACACCGACCGCCCCGATGCCTCGCCGAGGCAGGCGAATCCAGGCACACACCCTGGGTACACCACCAGCGGCAGCACCCAAGAGTCGGTCAGACACCTCGACTCGGAACATCGCCGGGCAACCGAGAACCCGCCTCTAGCTGTTCCTGTCCCCGGCTTGGCCAAGGTGAAACTCGATCTCCAAGCCCGCTCGGATGCCGAGTTGGTGACGTTTGGCGAGAGCCATGTCGCGGCGATGACCGACAAACCCGTGGTTCGAGGACCCGATGCCCTCGACGGCATCGTTTGACAGAGATCTGGCCGACTTTGAAAATTCGGTGATCGAGTTGGACAATCTGCGGCTGCTCGTGAAGAGCCTTACGGAACAAAAGAACCGCAAGCGCCAAGTCCTTGAGTCACAGCTCACCATGCGCGGCGACTACGTGCAATTGACCAGCAAGGGCAATGTCGAAGTGATCGCCAGCGCCGGCCTCTCCGCACGCCGTCCCCGCACCCGCCCCGGCGTGCTGCCCGCCCCCCTGGGCCTGCGCCTGGAGGTGACGCAGGTCTCCGGCGAAGTATTAGCCCGCTGGCTCACCGTGACTGGTGCACGTATCTACCTCCTGGAGTGCGCCCAGATCATCGACGGCGAGCCCCTGGCCTGGGCGCAGATCCACATCGGCGGCAAGCTGATGTTCCTAGCCCAGCAGCTCACCCCCGGCCAACACTACGCCTTCCGCCTCACCGCCCTCGGCGGTGCCACAGGCAGCAGCCCATGCAGCCCCGTGGTGGAGCGGATGGTGGCGTGAGGGGGCTGTGCGCACTCCAAGGTGCTGCGTACCTTATCAGCAGCACAGGCAGGGGCGGGATGAGCACTGGCCAGGCGGTTCCCCAGATAGCCCGTCACCTGCTCGGCCCCATTGCGCTGCCCACCGGCCAGGCACGGAGGGCAGCAGCCGTGATCATGAGGGAGCAAGCGCGCGTTCGCACTCCGCGAGGATGGCCTGGGCCCCGGCGAGGTGGGGCGAGCCGAGGCGGGTATAGATGTCCAACGCGCGGCGAGCGTGGGGCAGCGCCTCGGTGGTCTTTCCCTGCCGCACGAGGGCTTGGGCGAGGCGGTGGTTATCGGCGGCGATCAATTCCTGGCGGTGGATGGCTTCGGACAAGGGCAGGGCCTCGTGCGCCAGGATCTCGGCGGCCGGCCAGTCGTTCCTAGACAGGGCCAACGCAGCCAGGTTGCCAGTGGAGGTGGCTAGGCCTGAGGAATAACCTACGGTGCGCGCCACGCGCAGCGCCTCGCGATAGTGCCCCTCCGCAGCAGCTAGATCGCCAGAGCGATGTTCGGCAGCGGCGAGGGCGTTCAGGGCGATGGCCACGTCCGCGCTCTCGGCGGCTAGGCTGCGGCGCAGGTCGAGCGACTCGCGGTAGGCGGTGATGGCGGCAGGGTAGTCCTTCTTCAATAAACTGCCATGGCCGCGCAAGCCGATGGCGACGGCGCGTTCGCGGGCACCGGCCTTCGCCCGATCCCAGTGCGCGGTGGCGCGGTCAGCGCAGATGAGCAAGGCGTCGGCCTGCGTGCGCAGATGGTGAATCGCGCCAACATGAAAGGCGCGCCATCCGGCCTTGTCGAAATCGGAGGAGGCCACGGCCCTGGCTTCGGCTTTCTCGCTGAGGGCGAGCCATTCATCCCAGCGGCCCTGGAAAGGGAGGAAGATTTGGAGCGCATCGCACACGATCTGAAGGCGCGTATTGTCGCCAGCAAGGAAGAGCGATAAGGCGGGGGCGATACCTGGCCAGGCGGCTTCGAGGGCGGGGAAGCGGTCGTGGTTTTTGCCGCCGTTTTCCATGATGAGCACATAGGCGCGCTCCGCGAGCGCTTCACCGCTTTGCTGCACCACTTCAGGCCGGACGTGGCGGATGAATTCGGCGACGGTGGGGACGAGGGCGTGGTTTTCGTCGTTCTCGTCTGGGACCACGAGGCTGTGGTTGATGAGGGTGTTGAGCGCGGTCTGGGTGGCCTCGAGATCGAGCTGGCTGATCTCCGCGATGGCGGCGGTGGGAATGGGTTCGGTGGGATAGGAGAGGGTGGCGAGGACGCGGATGTCTGCGGGGCTCAGCAGGGGGAGCAGGTGGCCGAAGATGAAGCGCAGGGGGTTGTCGTCGCGCTTGGCCAGGACGATGAGTTTCAGCGCATGAGTGATATTCCGGCAACTGCCGTGGCCGAGCTGGCTGACGACCCAGCGGAGCATGAGGGGATTGCCGCCGGTGCTGTCGTAGAGGTTGTGTCGTGAGCTGCCCTTGGCCGCAGCAAGCACTGGACTGGCCTTGGCGAGATCCTCCAGCCAGAGGCGTGCCGCGGTCTTGTCAATTCTATTGAGCATGAGGCAGTGGCGGTGATGACCATAGAGCAGGCGGGTAGTGAGGATGGCTTTGCAACTGCGCGGCAGGCGATCGAGGAAGGCGAGCAGATGATGCTGCTCGTCACGGGTGAAGGTTTCGAGGTTGTCGAGGATGAGCAGGACGCGGCGTGAGGAGAGGGCCTCACACAGCAAGCGGGGGCGCTGGTCTTCTGGGGCCTTGGCGATGTCTGGCAGGTCGAGCAGGCGGGCGATCTCATCGAGCATGGGCAGCCAGCCGGTGAGGGAGAAGCCGCCGAGGGGATGCAGACCATCGGGACCGAGATCCTGCGACTTGGCGGAGACGAAGAGGTGCTGCTGAAAGCGGCCCTGCGGCACCTGGTGCGCGGCCTGCAGGGCGAGCGTGGTCTTGCCCATGCCGCCCGCGCCTTCGATGGCGAAGCCCCAGGTGTCGGTGTCAGGGGCGAGGGCTTGGTGGATGAGTTTCAGTTCGACGGCGCGGCCAAAGAAGCGATCTAGGCGCGGGAAGGAGCCGAGCTGGGTGGCCAGGACGCTGGGATCGATAGGCGGTGCAGTGAGGGGAGCGGTGCCGCCGAGCCAGTTGACGATGCGGGCGAAGTCGCGCTGGGCATGGAAGTGGTGGTAGCGTTTGAGCTTGCCGGGGACGTGCTTGGAGTCGGCGTCATCGAAGAGCACGACGCGGATGTGTTCAATGATACCGCCGGCTTCGTAGATGCGGTGGCGGAGGTCGTCGGCCTCGCAGGCGGCTCCGAGACCGGTGCCGGGCGGTTGGTTTTTCTCAAAGCACTGAAACCAGGCTGCCGTGCCGATGATGACGACGAACTCGGTCTGGAGAGCGCGATCACTGCTCCATTTGTCCCAGCCGTCGTCGGGACCGCGCGGTTGGGTGTCGAGGAAAAACTGGTCGAAGATGACGGTGAGTCCCGCAGAGCGAAGTTGTTCGGCGAAGAGGCGCACACGCTGACGCTCAGCGTCATGGATCTGTCGGTAGCTGATGAAGACTTCAGGCATGGAGAGGATTCAAGAGGGTCTGCGGACGATGCGGTTTCCGAGGAAGATGCCGCACGGGCTCATACCGCCCATCAGGCCTGAGATAGGGCGGGTTGACCAGAGGAATATGCGGAAGCGGCGCGGGCGGTGGGTTGGCCAGAGCTGCTAGGAGTCCTGCAAGAAATCGCGCCGCTGGTAATAGGGCGGGTGCTTGGCGGCGAGGTTGCGCAGGGACTGGTCGTCGGCGGCCATGACGGAGGTAGTCCATTCCATGGAGATGGGGGAGAGGGCGTTGACCATGAGGGTGGCTTGATCGAGGAGGCTTTTGTCCTCGGGGTCTTGCATGAGCAGACTCAGCTCGAAGGCGCTGGTGTGCGGGGGCAGGTGCGCTTCGGGTTCGTGGCCGAAGATCCAGGCGGCGCGGAGGTTGGGCTGCTTGCGCAGGAAGTCGAGCAGGGGGCCAAGATGGCGCGAGGGATCGATGTCCGGTTTGAAGGCGACGCGGCGGGCGGGGGTGGCGTGTTTCGGTGGTTTTGGCCGGGAAAGGAGGATGTCCACCATGTCGGGGTCGAGTCCGTATTGGCACTCTGGGAGGCCGAAGTTGATGTAGAGATCGTAGTCCATGGGCTGGAGAAAGCTGAGCAGCTCATAGCCCTGGGCAGAGGTGATGGTCATCTCGCGGGGGGAGATTTTCCAGCGCTCCATGGCGGCCTGGGCGCGCATGGCTGAGGTGTAGATGCCGACGTAGGTGCCCTCGGGGCCTTGGAAGGTGCAGATGTCGGGGTTCTGGCCCTTGGGGGCGACACGCTTGCTGCCATCGAGTTCGGGGTAGTTGCGCACGATGATCCACAAGGGCGCGGCGGCGAGGGGGGTGTAGAAGCTCCAGTAGGGGGTGTTGGGATCGCTGCGGAGCTTGCGCAGGATGATCTCGATGCTGTTGACGGGGATGAACTCAGACATGGCGGGCGGGTGGTGGGAGGTGGCTGGTGGCAGGCTTGGCTTTGGGAATAAGCGAGGAGAACGGTTCAGTTGGCGGCGGGGAAAAACGTAAACTCAGGACGCCTTCCCACCCAGCGCCTCCTCGCGATAGAGCTTGAGCAAGTAGATGCCGAGGTCGTAACAGAAGGGCTCATGGGGACAGACAAATGGGCCTTCCGACCCACTCCGCTGGATGGCACCCGATGATGGCGAGCGGCACATTTTCGCCAATGACTGATCCATTGCCTAAGGCAACAACAGGGGATGTGGACATGACGATTGGGTTGGTGAAATGATAAGTTGAGACTGCCACGATACCCCCTGCGGCTTCATTTCACTTCTTTAGCTTCGGCTCACCGATGCCTAGTTCCGCTAGGACTTTGCGGACTTCCTCCAACTGGTCTGGATTCACGAACAGCATGGCATAGGCGTTGCCACTGCGGGCGATGAAAGCGGGCACGAGGTCTTTGGCGATCTCCTCGTTCACCTTGGCCTCCATCTCGTTTTCGCCATAAAAGATCCACCAGGAGAAGCCGCGCAACAGCAGTTTGTCCGTATAGATGCCGCGCCATTTGTCGCGACCGACGTGATACTCGAAGAAGATGAGCTGCTGGTTCTGCGCCCGCTTCTGTTCATTGAGCTTCTTGAGTTCCGCTTCCGTGAGCCAGTCCGTCGCGGTCTTGTCACGCAGCTTACCTTTGGCGGCTTCCACTTTTGAAACCGAGACCACGCGCACGCCATCTTTGGCTTGGAGAGCAGAGACATCCGCAAGCACGAAGCCAGCGACCCATAACGTAGCAAGACGAATCATATTCATAGAGAGGAGTTTGAATGCTTACCAAAATAGGCAGGGGTTTGTCACGTAATTAATCCCAGGCAAAGCAAAAAAGGCTCCGCATATCAATGATCCATGCGGCTTGGATTACGCGCGGTGTTCTGGATCATCGCGCTGCCGCAAAGGCCGCATCGACGAATTCGCCGTCATGCGCGGCCTGCTGAATGACGCTGATGTCAAAAGGCTCTGGGAGAAAGTGGTCGCACGGGGTAGGATTACTGAATCCGCCCCTCGTGCATGACCAGCACACGGCCCATGCGGGCGGCTTGCTCGCGATGATGCGTCACCATGACCAAGCTGACACCCGTCTGTTTTTGCAGGGCGATGAGCAGCTCCGTCAGCGCTGCAGCATTGGCTTCGTCCAGAGCGCCTGTGGGCTCATCGGCGAGGATGAGGCGGGGCTCATTGATCAAGGCACGCACGACGGCAACGCGCTGGCGCTCGCCGCCAGAGAGCTGCGCAGCTTTGTAGTTCATCCGCTCGCTGAGGCCTACGGCGGCGAGCAGTGACTGCGCACGGGCCTCCGCAGCGGCGACGGCCTCGGGACTCTTGTTCTTGCCCTTCAGCGCTAGCGTGGGCACCAGCACGTTTTCCAAAACGGTGAGCTGCGGCAGCAAATGATGGAGCTGGAAGATGAAGCCAATGTGCTGACTGCGCAGCTCGCTGAGCCGCTGCGCGGAGGCTCCTCGCAGCGATTCGCCCTCGAAGAAAACTTCGCCAACATCGGCTTCATCGAGCGTGCCCAGGATGTTGAGCAGTGTGCTTTTGCCACAGCCCGAGGGGCCGACGATGGCAAGCGATTCACCGGGCTCGATGCTCAGGTCAATGCCGCGCAGCACGGGAACGGCAGCGCCGCGCTCGGGCTCGGCGTAGGACTTGGAGACGTTGCGGAGTTGGATGAGGGGCATGGCGGAAATGATGAGTGATGAATGATAAGTGATGAATTCAGAAGGGCTTACGCTCGCAGCCAGCGTTTTGCTTTGAATTCATGCCTGGGCAGCGCGTTGGGCTCGGCGAGGCGCACGGGGATGCGCAGGGCGAAGGTGTCGCGCAGTTTGGTTTCGAGTGCGCGCAGGACTTCACGAGGTGCGTCACCTGTGATCTCGGCGACGACTTCGATCTCGTCCATCGCCTCCACTTTGCGCTGGATGACCTGGAACTCCGCGACCTCGGCGAACTGCCGCACGACGCTCTCGATGGCGCTGGGATAGACGTTGACGCCGCGAATGACGACCATCTCGTCGCAGCGGCCAAGCACGCCGCCTTCGAGGCAGAGTCGTCCGTTGATGGTACGCCTGCGCACCCAGTCGCCCGTGCGATAGCGCAGCAATGGGCAGGCCGTGCGGGCGAGTGTGGTGAGGATGAGTTCGCCGCACTCACCCTCGGCCACGGGTTGCAACGTCTGTGGGTCGATGATCTCGGCGTAGTAGGCTTCCTCGATCACTTGCAGATAGCCGGGCAAGTCCTCGCTCTCGAAGGTCACAGGGCCGACTTCGGTCATGCCGTGATGATCAAAAACGCGCGCTCCCCATAGCGCCTCGATGCGGTTGCGCACACCGGGCACATGGCCACCGGGCTCGCCAGCGACGATGATTTTTTTAACCGCTAGCCTCTCGCGAGTGACACCGCTTTCAGCCCCAATCAACTCGCCGAGACGCAGTGCATAGGTGGGCGTGCAGCACAGTGCGGTGGCCTGATAGCGAGCCATCATCTCCAGCCTTGCTTGGCTGGATAAACCGCCGCCGGGCAACGAGAGGTAACCCTGGGCCGAGGCTTCAAAGGCCGTCCAGAAGCCGAGGAATGGGCCGAAGGAGAAAGCAAAAAAGATGCTGTCCACGCCCTTCACCAAGCCTGCGCCATCATACACACGCTGCCAGCAGTCCAGCATGGCCTGCCAGCTCTGCGGTGTATCGAGACAAGCCATCGGCTGGCCCGTGCTCGTGCCACTGGTTTGGCAGAAGCGCGTGTAGTTTTCGAGAGGCTCGGTGAGCATCGAGCCGAACGGCGGATGCGCGAGGCGGTCGGCGAGGAGGTCAGCTTTGGTGAGCAGTGGGAGACGCTGAAGATCGTCAATCGTGGATTGAGTATCGACGATACCCGCTGCGCGGAGTCGCTGCGCAAAGAAGGAGTCCGTGGCGAGGATTGACTCGATGAGGGCGGCGAGGTGTGGGCTCATGGATGAAGCTCATGAAGAGCAACCACAGATGAACACGGATAGGCACAAATGGCAGGGCATTCTGGTGAACCAATCGCCCGACATATTCAATGAAGTAGAGCCCAGCCCAATCTCATTCATGATTTGTGTTTATCCGTGTGCATCCGTGGTTGCGGCTTGAATAACCTCACGCCCTTCCCAATCGCTTGGCCTCGATAGCCGCAGCGTTTTATCAAGAGAGCCTAGTGCTTCGCAGCCCCAGGCTTCGCGCCACCTGTATTTGAAGGCGCGTAGGCCGCTACGAGATAACCGCCGCCTGCGGCGAGCACGATGCCGAGGAGGAACATCGGCGGGAAGGACTTCAGCCCGGCGAGTCCATCGGTCTTCAAGGTCGCGGTGATGGCATTGACGATGGGAGCTCCGGCGAAGACGATGGGCATCACAGCACCAGCGGCAGCGGCTTTATAAATGGAGCCTGCGGCACCAAGGGCGAGCACCAGGGTGAAGGCACCCGCAGCACCCGCGATGCCAGCGATTAGGCTCCACTGGATGCCTGCGCTGCCGAAGAGCATGTCTGAGCCGCGAGCCTTCAACACGCCAAAGGCGATGACGCCGATGATGCCATACGCGACGCAGACGAGGAGGAAGGCCTTTAGCCCAGCATTCGCGGCTTCAGGGCCGGGAGGTGTGACGCCGGGCATGAAGCCGCGACCCATGTGCAGGAGCACGCCATAGACGCCCCAAAAAAATACCGTCATCAATGCGTACGTTGTCCAGCTCATGCCTGTTGTTTTGCCTTTCGTGTTCACTTGTTTGTTTCGTTAGAGATTGCGAGCGCCCATCGTGCTGAGGAACGGCAGCGTGCCAACAGCAAATGAGAGCGGGCCACTCTTACCTTTTTTGAGTCGCGGGACTTGCCGTTAAATCAAGCCTGCTCATCGAGCAGCATCTCCATGCCCTCGTAGCACTCGCTGAAGGGGAATTCGCACTCGATGCTGGTCAGCCTCAGCACACTGTCTGGGCCGAGGAATTCAAGATTCCAGCGGTCGCCTTCGATGCGCGTGTAGTGCTCCGCATACTTGCGCATGGGATCCACCAGCACGTAGTCGGTCATCTCGGCGTTCTGGCGGTAGAAGCCGAATTTATCACTGCGGTCATAGTTGGCGGTGGATTCCGAGAGCACCTCTATGACGACCCGTGGATTCAGCACCGCATCTGGCAACTCGGGGTCGCGGCGCATGGGTGGGCATACGACAGCGAGATCAGGATAAAGTATTTTGCCGCCTGCTTTGATTTTGAGGTCGGGGCTGAAGGGCTTGTAGGGTTTGCCTTTCAAATGGTTCTCCAGTGTGGATCCGATTCGCAATGACACCCGTGCGTGCTCCGGATTTTTTCCCGCCATCGCAGTGATAATACCATCCTGGTAATCATCCATCGCTGTGACGACGCCATCGTGATACTCGTGTTTGATCCCGGTGCTGGCTTCCAGCGCAAGGTACTCGGGGATCGAGAGGTAGGTTTTTTGTGGCAAGTCCATGCGCCGAGATTCGCGCATCGAGCAATTCGGCACAAGCCTGCTATACTGCCGCGCATCATGTTTTGGGAAAAAGTGTGGCCAGCATAAGCCAAGACTATGGCCACGAGTGGCAAGGACAAATCGGCTAAAGCCTCGTACTCCAACG
>JANOAR010000152.1:0-3166 GCA_031411235.1 Verrucomicrobiota bacterium
GGTGGCGGCCACCGGCAAGAGGTGCAAAATCAACGGCATCGTTTTGTGCGGCGGACGAAGTATGGGTTGTGTTCACAAACACCCATCGCACCGACTCCGCCGCGCAAAACGACCTTCTTCAATCGCGGCGTTCGGGTTTAAGCTTCAGATGCAGGCTCGTCCAAGAGGCGGCGGGGAAGGTCGTGAGCACCGTGCATGACACGTTCAATGCTGAGTTGTTCCCCAGCTTGATAGAAGATGAGATGCTTGTCGAAGGGCCGGGCTGCCTGGAAACTGCGGATGCCAGCAAGTTCAGGCGACTGAAAGTGACGGCGCAGGCCGAGGTCGGAATTGGTGGAGAGGCGTTGGATCATCTGATCCACGGCCCGCAGGTAACGCTCGGCCACGTCTAGATCCCGCGTTGTCAAGATACCAGCCATATTGCCGGGCCATGTCCTCCTCGGCTCGCCGGGCAATGGAGATGGGCAGGCTCATGCACGCGCGCTCTGGCGAATGCGGTCGAGCACGGAGGCATCATAGGGCTGATGTGGCGAGCGAACGCCTTCTAACAGCGCTGCCTCCAAGGCGGGCGATTCATCAAACTCCTGGTGCTCGAGGACGTGCAAGGCTTCACGCACGACTTCTCCTTCATCGGCGTAACGACCGGTGTGGATGAGTCGTGCAACAAGCTGGGTGAGGGCTGGAGGAAGGGCGACTGTCATGGGCCAAAATTAGGTGTTTTGAAGACAGTTGTCGAGTTCAGTCTGGCAGCCTGCCGCGCAGCGCAAGTGGCGGGTAAGCACGGACTCGGCGTAGAATTCAAAGTTCATGAGCCTGTAGGGAGAGCAACCCAAACGGCTCAAATCCCTCACGCTGCCGTTGCTAATCGCCGGACGCTGAAGACTTCGTTCGCGAACATCGGCTCTAGCGCGGACTCAGGCACGGAGGTGACAGCGATGGTGTCGCCCAAGGTGTTGAAGACTTCGATGGAGTAGCCGTCTTCCCCTCCTGGCACCGGGTGATGATCTACGACTTTCACAACATCGCCACGGCACAAGCCTTCGGATGGCAAGTTGCGGGTAAGCACGGCATCGGTGTAGAGTTCAAAAGTCATGAGTCGCTGTTCTTTTCGGGGATTAACGTAATGAATTTGGTCTGCTGTGACAAATGCTCTTTCATCCAGATGGTACGGACGTGCAGGGTGTGACCATTTGGCCCGGTGAGAGAGCTGTGAATTTCATAGAATTGGCCATGCTCGGTGGAGTGGAGGGCTTTAGCCTCACATGGCAGCACCTGGGTGCGCAGGTCGTTGATGAGCTGGTCTTCATAACTGCGGTCATAACCTGCGAGGGCGAGAAAGCTGGACTTGTCTCCCTTTGCGAGAGGCACCAGCAAGTAATGACTCACTTTCGCGGGAGCAATAAGGCTGTCGGGTGGGAGCTTCATGAGGCAGGACGTAGGAGGCTGATGATATGCTGGAGACTGCTGAGCGCGGTGATGATGTCTGCCTGCCGCAGGCTGGCCGCAAGCGACAAACGAACGGACTGACGTGCGGCTTCGCCTGGCTTCATGGCGGCGATGACGTGAGAGCGATCTGTCGCGACAGGCTTTAACTGCACCCCGTAGTTGTATGGCGAGGCTTCTCAACTATGCGAAAATGAAATCGGGCTCGCCAAGGGGGCTAGAGACTTCCTTCGCTTATGGCACTACGGCTGCGATGGACTGAAGGCGGGGGCGAGGCGGAGGGATTTTGACTCTAGAAATGATAACCCGACGTCTGGAAACAGTTTTCTACCGTCTGGGATCGATTTCCCTGGGTACGGCGTGGCGTGCCATGGGTACGGCGAG
The DNA here is from genome assembly GCA_031411235.1 of Verrucomicrobiota bacterium. Taxonomy (GTDB): domain Bacteria; phylum Verrucomicrobiota; class Verrucomicrobiia; order Verrucomicrobiales; family Verrucomicrobiaceae; genus JANOAR01. The sequence goes on from JANOAR010000152.1 coordinate 1,828, forward strand.
ACGCGCCATGGGTACGGCGTGAAGGGCTACTTCGGGAAGTAGGCAAACCAACCGCCCACGACGGACAAAAAAGAAGCCAGGGGTCTGAGACTCCTGGCTTCTTTGTTCATTTCTCTCTCGCGGCTTGAGAAGCCGCATCAGCGCTTAATGCTGTTGGCAGAATTCTTCAAAGCGATCCATGCCGGCATTGATCACATCCAGCCCGGTGGCGTAGCTGAAGCGCACGGTGTAGTCGCTGCCGAAGGCGAGGCCGGGGACGGCGGAGACTTTTTGCTTGCTGAGTAGCTTCTCGCAGAAGTTGACCGACTTGATGCCGATGGGCTCGATGTCCACGAGGTGATAGAAGGCTCCTTTGGGCTCGATGACGCGCACGTTCTTGATCGCTTCCAATCGGCCCTGCATGTACTGGCGGCGCACATCGAACTCGTCGCGCATGTCGGAGACGATCTGCTGATCGCCCTGAAGGGCGGCGATGGCTCCGAATTGCGCGAAGGTCGTGGCGTTCGAGGTGGTGTGGCTTTGCAGGTTGTCGATGGCGGCGGCGATGGCCTTGGGCGCGGCGGTGTAGCCGAGACGCCAGCCAGTCATCGCATAGGCCTTGGAGAAGCCATTGACGGTGATGGTGTGCTCGTAGGCGTCCTTGCTCAGCGAGGCGATGCTGATGTGTTGCTCGCCTGCATAGACGAGCTTTTCGTAGATTTCGTCGGAGAGGATGACGATGCCTTCGCCGATGGCGGCTTCGGCGATGCCTTCGAGTTCGGCCTTGCTGTAAACGGCACCTGTGGGGTTGCCGGGCGAGTTGATGATGACCATCTTGGTCATGGGTGAGATGGCGTCCTGGAATTCATCGGCGGTCATCTTCCAGCCGTTCTCGGCTTTGGTTTCCACGATCACGGGCACGCCGCCGACGAGCTTCACCATTTCGGGGTAGCTCGTCCAATAGGGGGCGGGGATGATGACCTCGTCGCCAGGGTTGACCACGGCGAGGATGGCGTTGTAGCAGGAGTGCTTGGCCCCGCAGTTCACGCTGATCTGGCCGGGCTCATATTCGAGGTTGTTATCGACGAGAAACTTGGCGGCGAGCGCCTCGCGCAGCTCCAGTAAACCATTGCTCTCGGTGTAGCGGGTCTGGCCACTATGCAGCGCCTGCACAGCAGCCTCGACGATGTGGGCAGGGGTATTGAAATCAGGCTCGCCAGCGCCGAAGCTGAGCACGTCCACGCCTTGTCTTTTCAGGGCTTTGGCCGCGCTGGTGATGGCGAGTGTCATCGAGGGAGACAGTTGGGCGACGTTAGAGGCGATGAAGTCCATAGATATAGGCAAGGTGGCTGGTGGGTGG
>JANOAR010000153.1:0-32345 GCA_031411235.1 Verrucomicrobiota bacterium
GCCCTCACCAAGAGCGAGCAACGTGCCCTGCACCTGCTGGAGCAGTCGCGTGAGTTGCAGAAGAAACTGCGCCACGTTTCGCACCAGATCCTTCACGCGCAGGAGGACCTGCGGAAGCAGATCAGCCACGAGTTGCATGACAAAATCAGCCAACTCCTGCTCGGCATCAACATGCACCTGGGCATCTTCACCAAGGCGGCCGCTGCCAACCCGCAAGGCATCAAGCGCACCATCATGCCGCTACGCCGGATGGTGGAGCAATCGGTGCGCGTGGTGCACCAGTTCTCCGCCGAGCTGCGGCCTTTGATGCTGGACGAACTGGGCCTCGTCCCCGCGCTCCAGACTTACATTGATGCCTTCCCCAAACGCAAAGGCCGCACGATTCACCTCACCGCCTGTGAAGGCGTCGATGCCCTGGACAATGACAAGCGCACCATGCTCTACCGTGTGGCGCAGGAAGCTCTGATCAATGTCGCCAAACACGCCCAGGCTAGCATCGTCAACGTGGTCATCGCCAAAGCCCGCAACGGCGTGTCGCTAGAGATCACCGACAATGGCAAAGCCTTTGACGTGGGCAACATCGGCTCCGCCAAATGGGCGAACCACCTCGGCCTTGCCGGCATGAGAGAGCGCGTGGAAATGGTCGGCGGCGTCTTCCACGTCCTATCAAAACCCGGCACTGGCACGACCATCCGCGCCGTAGTGCCATTGATGAAAAAGAAGTAGCGACGGATTGAGCCCTCTGGGGCGTTCACCCCATAGCCAAAGTGAGTGGGTGGTGGTTGATTCATCGCCATGAATACCAACATAGGCTTGTGGATTGACCATCGGAAGGCAGTGATCATTCTTGGCGTGGGTATAACCAACGCCTGGGTGATCTATTCAAACGCAGACAGGCAGCCGGGTCGCATCGACGGAGTGCGCTCGACAACACCATTCGAGGCACTGCGGGTACCTGCGGATGATGTGACGGAACGCAAGTTCCAGCACGCGCTCAGCATCTTCTACGATGATGTCATCGACTGCATCCATGTAGCGCACTCATTGCTGATATTCGGCCCTGGCGAGGCAAAGGGTGAGCTGAAAAAGCAGTTGGAAAAAGCTAAGCCAGGTGATCGCATCGTGAAGATGGAGACGTCTGATAAACTCACTGACCGACAGATTGCTGCCAAGGTGCATGAACACTTCCAGCATCAGAGCCCTGTGATTGTTTCACGGTAAGGTTTATCAACAGCCATCGTCGGCGAGGTATGCACTTACCCATCTCACCCAACTTCGCTCTGCCTGACCACATGTCACAATCCGTGACATTCCCCACGGGCCAAGCACTACAAAACGGCTGGCCACGAGACTTGGTTCTGGCGATCAATGCGCATATCATTTCACACCCAGGACTCGATGTTCAGCAGTGGTTTGAGGCATTATACAACAATGCAGGCAAGGTGTGTAATCCCGCTTGGGAACACGCATGAACTTTAAGCCTCGTCGTTTCATAAGTTGGCCAGCCCGCAACAGCAAACGCCTTTCATAAAGATTGATAACGCGGGCGAAGCATCCACCACCTCAACGGCATTGATGCCTGCGATACCTTGGTTCATACTGGGTGCCCTTCATGATTGCGGCTGCCAGAAACCTCAATGCCCACCTCCTTTCCGCATGGTCGGCGGGGGTTGCGTTGCTGTGTCTGGGCGTGGGTTTGCAGGGGGCGCTTACGCCTTTGTTACCTGCGAGTGATGCCTTCATCATCGCCGATCTCGGCAACGACACTGTGATGGTGGAAACCTTCGAGCCGCCTGCTGCCAGCGAAGAGGCTACAAAGGAGCCAGAGGTGCTTGAAGAGGAGTATCTCGCTATTCCACCGCTGCCCGAGGTCACGCCGCCGCTCACGCCACCCGAGATGGTGGAAATCACGCCCATCGAAGAAGTTCGCGAGACGCCGCCGCCGAAACCCGTGGAGAAAAACCCTGAGCAACCCAAGCCAACACCGAAGTCCGCGCCCCGCCCTGCTTCCAAGCCCGCAAATACACCCGGTGGCAGCGGCACATCCCCCGTGGTCTTCAACGGCGGTGGCAAAGGCCGATTCCCCTCGCCTTCGTATCCTGCGTCCGCACGCTCGACCAAGCAACAGGGCACGGTACGCGTGCTCGTCACCGTCGAGGCTAGCGGCATTCCCAGCTCCGCCGAAGTCATGGGCTCTAGCGGCTTCCCTGCGCTGGATAGCGCCGCACGAGACGCCATTCAACGTCGCTGGCGCTGGCCCAGTGGCGACGTGCGCAAGTTCATCGTCCCCGTTCGGTTCGTTCTCCAATGACATCTCGTAAACGTAAAATGAGCCTGCGAGGAGGTGACCTGAACCCAAAGAGTTGAAGATAGGAGAAGGGGGATGTTCGTTTTCACCCTCAATTTTTCACCGTTGAATTCGACGAATTTTCTGACACTGAGCGTTACTCTTCGGTGTCTTTTTTCAATGAGGCATCACGGACTGTGCTCACGAAGAAGCGCATCAACTGACGCATCTTCAAAGTCGCCCCCCGAGGAACCAGCCTGACCACCACCAAGGGAAGCCAGCGTCTCGCCGTTCACGCGCCGCGCAAATGCCTCTTCCAGCCTCCGCAAGTGCCCGAGGCCATCCAAGTTGTCGACGACTCCCAAAGCTGCCTCCATGGCCTGTGTGAGGCGTTCCACACCTGCGGGATCGAGCCCCTTCGCAAAGTCGGCAGCTTCCAACTCCACACGCTTCACCAAGCCCGCCCCACGCTCTCGCGAATGCCAGCCGCAGTCGCCGTGCATAGAAAGCCGTCTCACCGTCCAAACCCGTTGCCGCGTGTTGCTGCACAGCTCGCAGAGTTTCCCCCGCCGCGCCGTAGCTGATGCGTGCCTCCCGCACAAACCAGCGCACCGGCCAACCTTGGCAATCGCCACAGGCATCACCTTGTAAAGTGCCGAGGAGGGGACTCGAACCCCTATGGATTGCTCCGCCAGATCCTAAGTCTGGTGCGTCTACCAATTTCGCCACCTCGGCGGTGCGTTTGCGGAGGGCATCAGTGGCGGAGGGCGTGACGCGTCGCAAACGGAAAATTCCGCCGTTCACTATGGGCTGTGGTGCGATGTGGAACTCATCTCGACGCACGCCCTCGTCGGTGCTATTCATCGCGCCCTTTTTCCCCGACCACCGACCTCGACATGGCCAAGCCTGCAAAACTTAAAGTCTCCCGCAAGGATCTCGCGAACCTCAGCAACGCAGAGACCATCGCCCTCGCCAAGAAGACCTACTCGAAGCTCTCCAACTACATCGCCCCCTATCGCTGGCGCTTCATCATGGGCATTTTTTTCAGCATCCTCGCGGGTGCCTCGAATGCTTTACTCATCCTCGCCATCAGGATCGTCTCATCGGTGGTGCTGGTGAAAAATGCTACCGAGGAAGACATCGACCGCATCAAGCACTTCGAGGTAGGATTTGGTAAATACACCTTCAACCCTATCGAGTGGCTGCCAGTGGAGTATCAGGGCTCTGTTTACCTTGTCATCGCCGCTTGCTTGCTCGTTCCGCTGGCCTTCATGCTGCGCGGTGGTCTCACTTATGTGGCCAACTACATGATGCTGTGGGTCAGCAACCGCATTCTCTACGACTTGCGCAATGACACCTACAAGGCGCTGCTCGGCCAGTCGCTGGGCTACTATTCCAGGGCCAAGGTGGGCAATCTCGTGCAGGTCGTTTTTAATCAGGCCCGTGTCGCCCAGCAGAATCTGATGACGCTGTCGCAGGACATCGTGCAGCGCCCTGTGGCCATCCTCGCCATCCTGGCCACGCTGCTGGTGATGAACTGGCAGTTCACGCTCAGCTCGCTCGTCGTCTTCCCCCTTTGCATCCTCCCCGTCATCGCCATTGGCAAGCGCGTGCGCAAGGCTGGTGCCCAGGAAGAAGCCGAGGCCGGGCAGATGATGGTGCAGATGACGGAGTGCTTCACGGGCATCCGCGTGGTGAAAAGCCACGCTCGAGAAGACCATGAGCAAAAGCGCTTCCAAGACAGCAGCAGCAAGATGAATAAGCTGCTCATGCGCTACGGCAAGGCTATGGAACTGGTGGGCATGATCGTCGAAGTCGTGGCCTCGTTCGGCGTCGGCATCGGCCTCTACTACGCTTGGAAGCATAACATCGGCCCTGGTGCCTTCATGACCTTGGTCGGCGGTCTCACTCAGATTTACCCGCACACCAAGGCTCTGAGCCGCATCCAGCTCGTCATGCAGAAGACCATCGTCGCCACCTCGAACGTCTTCGCCACCATGGAAGAAGCCCCCGAGGTCGTCGATAAACCCGAGGCTCTGAAGCTCAAGCGCACCACGGGGCTCATCAGCTTCAAGAACGTCAGCTTTGCCTACAAGACGGGCGAGAACACCAGTAAAACCGCCGTCACCGACATCACTCTCGACATGCAGCCGGGCCGCTTCTACGCGCTCGTCGGCCAGAGCGGGGCAGGGAAGAGCACGCTCTTCTCGCTCATCCAACGCTTCTACGATGTGGACTCGGGTAGCTTGTCAATCGACGGCCATGACGTTCGCGATGTGACGCAAAAAAGCCTGCGCGACCAGATCGGCGTGGTGAACCAGGACACGTTTTTATTCCACGACACGATCCAGGAAAACATCCGCTACGGACGGCTCGATGCCACCGACGATGAGATCATCGAAGCGGCCAAAAAAGCCCACGCCCACGAGTTCATCGGCGATGAACAGGACGGCTACCAAAAGATCGTCGGTGACGCGGGCGTGACTCTCTCCGGTGGGCAAAAGCAGCGTGTCAGCATCGCACGCGCTATCCTGCGCAATGCCCCCATTCTGCTGCTCGATGAGGCCACCAGCGCCCTTGATCCCGAGACCGAGCGCAACATCAAAGACGCCGTGCATGTGCTCACCGAAGGCAAGACGGTCATCGCCATCGCGCATCGCTTGAGCACCGTGCTGGAAGCCGATCAAATCATCGTCATGGATCAGGGCCGCATCGCCGACAAAGGCACCCACCAGGAGTTACTGCTCAGCAGCACCCTGTATCAGCGGCTCTACCAACTGAGCTTCCAGGAAGACCACGCCAACGAAACGGAATAGAGGGAACGTCGAACATCGAAATATGAATTCTCTGCCCCAACCTTCCGCATCATCCATCTCCACTTCGCTGCTCGATGTTTCTGTCGGCATCGTTGGCCTCGGCATCATCGGCAGCCGTGTCGCCGCCAACGTCGCCGCCGCTGGCTACACGACGCACACCTGGAGCCACAGCCCGCGCACTGATGCCTCGTTTAAACCCTCGGCCCGCGCCGTCGCAGAGGCTGCGCAGACGATTCAAATCTTCGTCCGCGACGATGCTGCGCTCCTCGCCGCGATGGCGGATATGCAGCCTGCGTTAACGAGTGCGCATCTCGTCATGAACCACGCCACCGTCAGCCCAGAGGCGACTCGTGAAGCCGCAGCCATCGCCGCAGCGGCAGGCGCTGGTTTTCTCGATGCTCCCTTCACCGGCAGCAAGATGGCCGCACAAAACGGCAAGCTCACCTACTACATCGGTGGCGATGCCGCCTTGCTGGAGCGAGCCCTGCCACTGCTCCAGGCGAGTGGATCGAAGATCATGCCCCTCGGCAATATCGGCGAGGCCATGGTGCTCAAAATCGCCACCAACGCCGTAAGCGCCATCACCGTGAAAGCCCTCGCGGAAGCATTGGCGATGGTGCGTTCGCAGGGCATCGACGGCCAGAGCCTACTCACCGCGCTGGAGGCCAACGCCAACTATTCCACCCTCATCGGCATGAAGCTGCCCACCATGCTCAGCGGCAACTACGAAGCGCATTTTTCACTGCGCAACATGCTCAAGGATGCCGACTTCGGTAGGGACATCGCCACCAATGCTGGGCACACCTTCCCCGCGCTCGACGCCACAGCCGCTGCGATGCGAGCCGCCCTGGATGCAGGCCAGGGCGACATGGACTTCAGCATCATCGGAGCACGCGAATGACCGCCGAACTCCTGCAAAAAATCGAAGCCCACGGGGCCATCATTGACCTCAGCACTCGCGCTAAATGGCAACTCTCTGGCGGTGACCGCGTGCGGTATTTAAACGGCCAAGTCACCAATGACGTTCGCCGCTCCAGCCCCAGCGAGGCGCTCTATGCCTGCGTCACCGATGTGAAAGGCCGCATTGTCGGCGACATCCATATTCATACCCACGACGATGCTCTCATCTTCGACGCCGAGCCCGAACTGCGCGACATCCTTGGGCCCAGACTAGAGCGCTACATCATCGCCGACGACGCCGAGTTGCAAGACATCAGCGACGACTGGCAGCTCTGGCATGTGTGCGGTGCGGAAGCCCTGGCTGCCCTCGCAGAAATGCCTTTGCCCGAAGGCACACGAAGCATCGCCAACACGCGCTTAGCCATCCCAGGCATCGACGTTTGGAGTCCGGCCAACGCTGCCCTGCCATCCTCCATTTCCCAGCTTCCACTCGCTGACTTCGACGCCCTACGCATCCTTCGCGCCATCCCCCGCTACCCTGCGGAACTTGGCCCCGACACCTTTCCGCCTGAAGCTGGGCTCGAAGCTCGCGCCATGAGTTTCACCAAAGGCTGCTACATCGGCCAAGAGGTGCTCTCGCGTATCAAGACCACCGGAAAAATGCCACGCGTCCTCGTCCGCTGGCAGTCCACGGCACAAGTCCAAGCGGGTGACGAATGGTTTAGCGAAGGAGCAGACGCCCGCATCGGCCACGCTACCAGCGCCACCTTCCAGCCTGTGCTCCAGCGTTGGGTGGGCCTTGGCTTTGTAAAACAAGCCAGCGCTCGCTTCGATTCAGAGTTGCTTGTGAGAAACGCGCAGCCTAGAATCGGCCCCATTGTTGAAATTCTGCCCTGCTAAAGCAATGACTCGCTCCTACCTTACCCTCCTCACCATCGCCGCCCTGTCCTCCACCCTGTGCTCTTGTGGCAGCTTCCGTGCCGATGTGACCAACCCCACCGTAGCCCAAATGGATGCTCTGGATGTCCAATGGGGACTGACACCGCGCAGGCCCAAGGGCGGTGCTCGCAATAATAACAACGCCCAGCCAGCGCCAGCTCCAGCCCCTACGGCTGTCGCTCCCGCACCTGCTGCGGTTGATCCCTCCGTCATTCAGTCGTTGCGCTAGTCACTCCTGCACTCGCTTCAGCGTCGTCCTTGAATACCCACGCCACCTCCCCCATGAAACTGACCCTCGCCCTTCTTTCCCTGCTCATCGCCCTAGCTCCCGTAGCTCCAGCACAAACCGTCGATGCCGCCAAGGCCGCTGCCGAGGCTAGAGGTGTGCCCGCCGCTGCGTCCCAGATCGCAGGTGACGCCATCGACAAAGCGAAAGATAAACTCGGCGAAATGGCCCGGAAAGCCGCCGACAAGCCTGCCAGTACCAAGTCTGGCCTCTCCGTGCGCAAGGCCACCAATCCCGATAATCCCGCCAACTGGGGCAAAAACGACGTGCATAAGCTTGCCGTCATGGACATCGAATTCGCTGGCAACACCGAGACCGTGATGATCGAACTTTACCCCCAGGACGCTCCCCGCACCGTCGCCAATTTCGCCGACAACTGCGAGAGCGGCACCTACAACGGCCTCGCCATCCACCGCGCCATCGACAGCTACCTCGTGCAGACGGGCGACCCCTACACCTCCGACGACTCCAAGCGCAACGAATGGGGCACAGGCGGCGAGGAAAAGAGCATCCCTGCCGAGATCAAGCGCCCTCACCGCGTCGGCTCCATCGCCATGGCTCGGCGCAATGATAAAGTGAACCCCGACCGCAAATCCAACGGCTACCAGTTCTATATCGCTCTGGGCAACATGTCCGCCGTGGATGGTCAGTACACCGTCTTTGGCCAAGTGATCTCTGGCATTGAGGCCCTGCAAAGCCTTTCCCATACCCCTGTGGATAGCAATGACTGCCCTCTCTCGCGCATCGAAATCAAATCCCTCAAAGTTGTGGATCAAAAAGGCCCCCTGATTGTCATGCGCGAAACAGGTGCTGGTGGCAAAAAGCGCTTCACCAAGCCTTCCTCGGCCAAGAGCGGCATCGAGCGCTTCCTCAGCCGCATCTGGTAGAGGAGCGCTTCCCTTGGAGCATGGCAGCGTTTGGAGTTACCGCCGTTCCCTCGGCTCATCCTCATCATCGCCGTAGCGTCGTTTGGCGAACTTTTTTGCCTTCGCCTGCTCCTCGCGTTTGAACCGTCGCTCCACTGTCATTTGCCGCTTTTTGCGGCTCCGGCGCAGTTTCTCGATCTCATCATCCAGCTTTAGGAATCCCTCGAACCGCGCCGCATCCAGCGTGCCCGCTTGCATCGCTGCTTGGATCGCACAGCCCGTGTCACTGCCATGTTTGCAGTCGCGGTACTTGCATTGCGCGGCCAGCGCTTCGAGGTCGGCGAAGCGCTCGCGCAGCGTCGTTTCATCAATCCACATCTGCACCTCTTTGATGCCAGGGTTGTCGATGATGATGCCGATGCCGCCGCGCAGCACCATCAGCTCGCGAGCCGTCGTGGTGTGCCTGCCGCGCCCCGTGACTTCGTTGACCTCATCAGTGAACTGGTAGTCGCCACCGAGTAAGTGATTGATCACCGAGGACTTGCCCACCCCGCTGGAACCCACAAACGTCATCGACACGCCCAGGGACAAGTACTGGCGGAGCACCTTCAGCGTCTTTGGCAGTGTCATGCTCGTCACATGCACATCGGCCTCGGCATTCAGGGCTTGGATCGCCTCAGCCGCAGCACGGCACTTCGAGGCAGCATAGAGGTCAGCTTTGTTGACCAGCACGACTGCTTTGGCACCGCTCCGGCCAATGATGGCGAAGTAGCGCTCCATGCGCCGCAGGCTGAAGTCCGCATCCGCATCGGTGACGACCACCACCACATTCACATTCGCCGCGATCACCTGCTCCTCCGTGCTGTTACCCGCGATTTTGCGCGATAGGCAAGTTTGCCTTTTTAACCGCGCACGGATGACGTGGTCACTGCCCTCGCCGCCCACATCCAGCGCCACCCAGTCGCCCACAGCGGGCAGTTCAGCATCGGTTTCAGCATCGTGATAAACCTTGCCACTCATGATGACCTCCAGCTCTCGGGCACTGCCAGACGTAGCACTGTCAGCGGCCGCCGCAGGCTCGCTCGCGAGCAGCGCACCATAGGTGATTTTGTTGTCACGGATCAGCCGTGCGGGCTGCCAGCCTTGGGTGTAAAAAGGGGCGAATTCCTTTTCAAAGGCCGCGTTCCATCCGAGTTCTTCCAGGGTCATCGGGGCCAGCATAGATGCGAAGATGGAAGATGGAAGATGGAAGATCATGTGAACAATGCGTGGGCTTGCTTTTCAAAGGGCAGGCACCACATTTTTCACCATGAACACACTCCGTCGTCTCATCGCTGCTGCGAGCCTCATTTGCCTCACTGCCACCACGGCACAGGCCGCCCAGCAGTGCCTCGTCCTGGGCGATAGCTTGACGAAGGAATATGAAGTCGAGTTCCCCATCCTCTACCCTGAAAACCGCGATGCCTGGGAGGCACGCAACTGGATCGAGATCCTCCACGAGTGGCGGCAGAGTTGGTTCGACCTCGGCAGCTACTCCGCCTACTACGATGTGCGCATCATCGGGCACAAGCACAACTGGGCCTTTCCCGGAGCCACGACGCAAGAACTGCGCGATACGCTGAACAGCAGCGCCTGGCAGCACAAGCTCTGGCAGGCCGAGCTAAAATCGCAACTCAAGACCCAAGTGGAGCGCGTCGTCATCTTCGCCGGCGGCAATGACGTGGACTCCTACTACGACAAAATTTACAACGGTAGTTCCCCCACCAACTACATCAAAAAGACCCGCGATAACTTGATCTGGCTGGTGGACTACGTGCGCGCTCAAAAATCTAGCCTTCCCATCGTGCTAGTCAGTGTACCACACGTCGGTTGCGCACCGGACGTGCAACGCGCTTGCCCCACCAACGCAGTAAAAACAGGCCGCGTCACCGCTGCGCTCGATAGCTTAAATTCACAGCTCGCGGCGCTCGCCAAGACCCGAGGCGTGGCCTTTGCCAGCGGCGTCTATCCCTTCACCAAGGGACTCATCTCCAACAAATTCCTCATCGGCAGCACCGAGATCAATCGTGGTGCCGATGCCAATGCCCGGCCTAGCTACGCCTTCAGTGGCGACGGCTTCCACCCCACCGCCGCTTTGCAGGCGAAGATCGCTCAAGACATCCTCGCCACCTTCCGCGCCCGCTGGCCCAGCCCCGCCATCCCTGCACTTACCGATAGCGAAATCACCGGGAAAATCCTCCCAGCCCTGACTCCCTGACGTGCAAGCTGCGGGGGTAGTAGCGAGGGATTCTCCTGTGCGCCACGAAGTCAGGCTTTGACCCGCTGGCACCCTGCGCTACTGGCAACGGATGAATTTAGGAGTCCTAGACTACGGCGCGGGCAATCTGCGCAGCGTTTTAAATGCCTTCGCCGCGATCGGCCACAAGGCGAAGCTCGTCGCGTGTGCGGCGGATTTTGCTGAGATCGAAGTGCTGGTTTTCCCTGGCCAAGGAGCCTTCGGTGACTCTGTGCGCATCCTCACTGAGCGTGGTTTGTGGCAGCCCCTCCAGGCGTGGCTCGCGGCTGGGCGACCCTACCTCGGCATCTGCCTGGGCTACCAGCTACTCTTTGAGTCTAGCGAGGAGTCGCCTGGGGTAGCCGGGCTAGGTGCCGTGCCGGGCATCGTGCGCAAGTTTGACGCCACCGCAGCAGGTCTAAAAATCCCACACATGGGCTGGAACGAAGCCCACTGGACACCGCAAGCCGAGCCCTTGATCCAAGGACTGCCAAACCCTTGTTTTGTCTATTTCGTCCACTCCTACTACCCTGTGATGAATGAGCCCGCGCTGGCTGCTTGCACCACGGATTATGGCGTTGAATTCATCTCGGGCATCCAGCGCCCCAACCTCGTCGCCGTGCAATTCCACCCCGAGAAAAGCCAGGCAACAGGCCTGCAACTGCTGCGCAATGCTCTCGCCAGCTTCAAGTTCTAGTGCGTGGTTTTTCATGACGCAAAAATCGCTGAAAATTAAATTACCATACTTACACGATTCAGTGTATTTTGGTCGCCATGGCTCAAATCATCATCATCGACGACCACCCCGCAATTGTCCGCCTGCTCAGTGACTACTGCGAAGCCAGGGGCCACGAGGTGGGCACGGCGATGTCCGGGCAAATGGGCCTGCGGATGCTGCGTGAGCGCCTTCCGGAAATCGTCCTGGTTGACCTAAAATTGGGCGACATGAGTGGCCTTGAGGTCATGATCAAAGCCAAGGCTGAGGGCTGCACCGCGAGGTTCATCTTCATCACTGGCTGCTCCGAAGTACACACCGCCGTGTCAGCCATGAAGGCCGGTGCTTTGGACTACATCACCAAGCCCATCGACCTGGAAACTCTGGGAACCGTCATCAACCAAGCCTTGGTTCAGTGCGACGCTGGCCGCACAGGCCGCAAGGTCGTGCTGGTCTATCCCAAGCAGCCCGTGCGAGCACTGGCGGGCGCGATGGCCTAACACGCAAGCTCAGGAGATCGCCACAGGGAATCGCGTGCAGATGCCCCCCCCTGCGATGATGTCGGGAATCATTTCCGCCGTGCGGCCATTGGCGATGATGCACTGAATGCCGCCATTCACCGCACGCTGGGCGGCTTCGAGCTTGGTCTTCATGCCACCGCTACCGAGGGCACTGCGTGCCTGCTGGGCGAGGTGCAGCACCGCTCCCACATCTTTCACGACAGGAATGGGGAGAGCCCCAGGGGCATCGGGATCAAGCATCAAACCAGGGGCGCTGGTGAGCAGCAGCAGCACATCGGCCTTCCACAGCAGCGCCACCATGGAGGAGAGCTGGTCGTTATCGCCGAGGTGCAGTTCTTCAATCGCGACACTGTCGTTTTCATTGATGATGGGCACGATCTGCTCAAACACCAGCAAGCGCTCCAGCGTGGCCTTCACACACGCCGCACGGGCGGGTGTGGTGAGGTCTTCATGGGTGATGAGTAACTGCGCAACGTGCAGCCCATGATCGCGCAACAGCGACTCGTAGGCACTCATCAACTGCGCTTGGCCCACCGCTGCACAAGCTTGCAGCGTGGCGTTGTCGTCGGCATCAGGCCGTTCGATAAAGCCCAGCGGGCGCAGCCCAGAAGCCACCGCGCCACTGCTAACGACGACACAAGTATGCCCCTCCGCCTTGAGTTGGGCGACCGCTTCCATGAGCTTGCGAAGCTGGATGGGATCAGGTGTGACACTGCCTTTTTTGGTGAGAATGCCGGAGCCGAATTTGAGAACAATGCGCATTGGGGAGGGAAATGATGAATGATGAGTGATGAATGATGAACAGAGGTGAAATTTGGGGTTTGGGTCAATGGTTCTTCATTCCGGTTTCATCATTCATAATTTTCTTCAGTCGCCCAGTCCATAAGCATCGCCTGCGATCTCGCCATCGTCATCCCAGAAGGCGATGCGTAGCGGGCGGCAGCAGACTTCGCAGTCGTAGTCCACATCGCAAGGGCACTCGTCAGGATGCGGCGCAGCGACGCCGAAGACTTGGAAGCAACTGGGGCAAGTGACGTCGATGAGGTGCATGGGTGGTGAAGCGCTCTGCCACGGCGAATGCGGCATGGGAAGCACGAAAAAGCGCAGGGCTAAAAAATACGCCTCACGCCACTGTCAGCGGCCCATCGAAAACGGTGAGGCTGATGACCTCGGTCTTCGCGATGTGGGGGCCGTGTGGGGTGCCTTTGGGAGCGTGAAATAAGGTGCCTGTGGTGTAGGCGATGTCGCCCTCTTGCCACTCGCCGGAGAGCACCCAGGCCCACTCATTGGCGGCGGGATGGGTGTGGGCGGGGATGGTCTGGCCTGCGTGAAATTTCCGCAGCACGACGACTCCGCCTGTGGCTTCATTTTTGTGCAGGATTTTCAACTCGACGCCTGGGTAGGGGCCGGGTTGCCAGGGCTTGTCTTCAGCTTGGGCGATGTAGGGGAACATAATGATGGAAGTGGTCGCTCAGCGCACCATCCAGATAGCGGCGAGGAAGGTGAGGACGAAGAGAGTCCACTCGAAGGGTTTTTGCGGGATGTGCTTCAGGATTTGCCAGCCTAGCAGGATGCCTGCGATGACGCCGGGGAGGAGGCAGAGGTTGGTGAGGAGGGAGGCGCTGTTGATGATGCCTAAGTTGGTGCTGAAGGGAACCTTGAAGAGGTTCACAAAGAGGAAGTAGCGGCTGAAGATGCCGAGCAGGTCTTTTTTCTCCAAGCGCTGGGAGAGGAGATAAACGGTCATGACGGGGCCAGCGGCGTTGGCGAGCATGGTGACGATGCCTGCGAGCAGGCCCATGAACCAAGCGAAAGCGCGGTGTTGGGTGAGGGCCTCGAACGTGCTCTGCCAAGCATCGAGCATGAGCTTGAAGGCGAGGAGACCGAGGATGATCCAGCCGATGATGGGGCGTGCAGTAGTGTTGTCGATTTGGTCGAGCATGAACCAGCCGATGACGACGCCGAGCATGGCGGGCGGGGCGATGCGCCAAACACCGGCCCAAGAGCCGCCCTTGCGATTGACGTAGAAGCCCATGAGGTCGGCGACGATGAGCAGGGGGAGGACGAGCCCGACGCTAGGCTTGGCCCCGAAGACTTGGGCCATGAGGACGACGTTGAGGGTGGCTGTGCCTGCGAGTCCGGCCTTGCTCAAGCCGATGCAGAGGGCGGCGAGGAAGGCGAGCAGCAGCGATTGCGCGTCGCCGGGGAAGAGGGTGTGGGCGTGTAGCCAGTGAGTCCAGTCAGGAGGCATGGCCCAGGGCATAACGGCGGCTGGCGCGTGCGGCAACTGGCGATGTGGCTCTCTCCTCTCGCGGAATTGCGGCGTCTGGCTATCGCCGTTCTTGAAACACCAGACCATATACGTCTGGGGTGCGCTGATGATGATAGACGCTGGGTGGTAATAGACCGATTGGGGTGCCCACGGGTGGAGAGCCAGCAAGCGTGTAGAAGGCGAATAACAAGCCGATGAAGCTCAAGGCGAGCGCCGTTTTTTTGGTATGCTCGGGGGGCTGGCCCACGTCCAGCATGAAGGTCGAACGTCTGGCTAAAGGCACGGGCGCTGGGGCCGTCTGCAGTGCGGTGCGTTTGGCTTGAGGAAGCGAAAGGAGCAGGAGCGAGATCATTGGCAGGAGGGGGGTTGGCCTATGTCTAGCCTCGCCTCTGCGGCTTGTAATGACCCCAATATTGAGGGTGAAAGCGATCCTGACCCCGCGCTCACGCACAAGGCTACAGCTAGCGGACTTTGCGCTCTAGGACGCGCAGTTCTTGCTCGCCGAGGGTGATAACTTGGCCCGCAGGGACGCTCTGCATAAGGAAGACGCTGGCTCCGATGGTGGCACCCGTGCCGATGATGGTGTCGCCGCCGACGATGGTAGCATTGGCGTAGATGGTGACGTGGTCTTCGAGGGTGGGGTGGCGTTTTTGGTCGCGCAGTTTTTGCCCGGCGGCGAGGGAGCGTGCGACGAGGCCTACGCCCTGGTAGAGCTTGACGTGGTTGCCTATTTTGGCGGTCTCGCCGATGACGACGCCAGTGCCGTGGTCGATGAAGAAGTGAGTGCCGATCTGGGCACCTGGGTGGATGTCGATGCCTGTGCGGCCATGCGCCCACTCCGTCATCATGCGGGGGATGAGGGGGACGTGGTCAAGGTAGAGAATGTGGGCGAGGCGCTGAATCGCGATGGCCTCCAGGCCGGGGTAGGCGAGGATGATTTCTTCGGTGCTGCGGGCGGCGGGGTCGCCGTCGAAGGCCGCTTGCACGTCGAGATGGAGGCGCTCGCGAGTGCGGGGCAGTTGCAGAAGGAAGCGGCAGACCAGGGCGCTGACATCGAGTCCACCGACGGCTCCTTTTAAAGAAAGGCTGCGGGTGATCTCGGCGCAGAGTCGATGACGGACGCTGGCGATTTTTTCGCTGGTCAGCATTTCGAGATCGGCAAAGGCGACGGCCTCCTCGGCGAAGAAGCCGGGGAAGAGGAGGTGCAACAATTCATCGCAGAGCCCAGCGATGTCGCGCTTGGAAGGGAGTGGGCCGCCGCAGCCGACGTGGTTGATACCGCCTATGTCATTGTAAGAGGTGACGAGGGCGGTGATGATTTCGGTGAGTTGGCAGTCCATGGGGGAGGGGGAAGACAGGGAGAGGGGGGAGACCATCAGACAATGAGACGAGAAGGTCGAAGATTTTCTCTTCCTTCTCTGCTCGCCACGCTAGAGTTGTGGCTGCAAAATCCGAAATCATAAATCATCAATCGTAAATCATAAATTCGCTCCCATGCCCGCTTCTCTCGACGAACTGAAAAACATCCTGGCTGCGGCGCGGCAGGAGATTGCGAAGGTCATCATCGGTCAACAGTTGGTGATTGATCATGCGTTGATCGCCATCTTCACGCGCAGCCATGTGCTCATCGAAGGTGTGCCGGGAGTCGGGAAGACACTGCTGGTGCGAACGCTGGCGCAGGTGCTGGGAGTGGGCTTTTCGCGCATTCAGTTCACGCCGGATTTGATGCCTGCGGATATTACGGGGACGAGTGTTTTTAGCTTGAAGGACAATGACTTCAAGCTGGTGAAGGGGCCAGTGTTCACCAGCTTTTTACTGGCGGATGAGATCAACCGTGCGCCCGCAAAAACACAGTCGGCGCTGCTCCAGGCGATGCAGGAGCGACTGGTGTCGATCGACAATGACACGCATGTTTTGCCGCCCAGCTTCACCGTTTTTGCCACGCAGAATCCCGTGGAATACGAGGGCACCTACCCGCTGCCCGAGGCGCAGAAGGATCGCTTCATGTTCAAGGTGAATGTAGGCTACCCGACGCGGGGCCAGGAACTGACGCTCGCCACACGGATGCTGGGCCACGAAGCCCCCGAGGCGGTGCTGGAGGCGGGAGCGGTGCAGCCCGTGCTGAGTGCCGACCGCATCGCCGACATGCAGGCGGCGCTGGAGCAGGTGACGGTGCGCGATGAGATCGTGTCCTATGTCGTCGATCTCGTGCGAGCCACGCGCGAGCACGAGGCTGTGCTGGTGGGCGCGGGGCCACGCGCTACGATGGCCCTCGTCCTTGCTAGCCGCGCCCGCGCGGTGCTAGAGATGCGCGACTTCGTCACGCCCGATGACGTGCGGGCGCTCGCCGAGCCAGTGCTTGGTCATCGCTTGCTGCTGCGGCCTGAGTTCGAAATTGAGGGGCTGACGGTGACGGAGCTGATTGGGCGAGTAATGGAGTCGGTGGCAGTACCGAGATAGAGAGAGCGGAGCTTTTCTCCCAAGTTGCAAAAACCTGGCTGATGGCCGATAGCTCGCGCCCTTCCGGCCCATTGCTGGCGGGCACTCACATTACATCATGAAAGTCATCGTCACTGGAGGAGCCGGGTTCATCGGCAGTCACACTGTGGAGCGCTTGCTGCGCGAAGGGCATAGCGTGGGCATTCTGGACAATTTTAACGACTACTACAATCCGGCGATCAAGCGGGCGAATATGCGCGGCTTTGCCGACCAAGTGCAGCTCTTCGAGGGCGATATTCGCGAGTCAGCATTTGTGGATCAAGTGTTCGCCAAGTTTCAGCCGGATGCAGTGATTCATCTGGCGGCACGCGCTGGGGTGCGGCCTTCGATTGAGCAGCCAGAGCTGTACATTGACACGAATATCAAAGGCACTTTTTACTTGCTGGAGGCGTGCCGGAAGTTCGCGTGCAAGCGCTTTGTGTTTGCCAGCAGCAGCTCGGTTTATGGAGTGAACAAGAAGGTGCCATTCGCGGAGGAGGATGCGATTTTGCAGACGATCAGCCCCTACGCGATGACGAAAATGACGGGAGAGCAGATCTGCTCGAACTACGCCCAGCTCTACGCCATTCGCTGCGTGTGCTTGCGCTTCTTCACGGTGTATGGACCAAGGCAGAGGCCCGACTTGGCGATCTCGAAGTTCACGCGTGCGATTGAGGATGGGAAGAACATCGACAAGTATGGCGAGGGGCAGACGAAGCGTGATTACACCTTCGTGACGGACATCGTGGATGGTGTCATGGGGGCGCTGAATTTTAACGGGGAGCCGCTGTGCTCCATCTTTAATTTGGGTGGGTCGCAGACGGTTTCGCTCAATGATATGATCGCGGCCATCGAGAAGGCCGTGGGAAAGAAGGCGATCATCAACCAGATGTCCGAGCAGCCTGGGGATGTGCCGCTGACGTCGGCAGATGTGACGAAAGCGATGCGCGAATTGCACTTCAATCCCACGACGCACACGGACGAGGGGATACCCAAGTTCGTGGAGTGGTTCCGCGCGATGCGGGCTGAAGGAGCTGTGGTTTAACGGCACAAAAAGGCCGGGAGATTTCCCGGCCTTTTCTATTTCAGGTTTGGTTAAAACGGGATGTCATCGCCGTCGAGACCACTGGTGATGGGGCCATCGCCAAATTCATCTTCGTGCTGTGGCACGGGTGGGCGAGGCGTTGCACCGCCTTGGCGTGCTGGAGGAGCACCGCCACCGTAGTTGCCGCCACCGCCACCGCCACCGTAGCCTTGGCCAGCAGGGCGAACATTGGGACGTTGCTGGTAGCCGCCACCACCACTGCCGCCACCACCGTAGCCGCCAGATGGACCGTTTTGTGGGGCGCTTTGGCCGGGGGCGGTGTAGGTGGGCGAGGAGCCGCCATTGCCATCTTCGCCACCTTCGCGGGAGCCGAGGAATTGGAGATTGTCAGCGACGACGCGGAGCTTGCTGCGCTTTTGTCCGGTGGCTTTGTCGTCCCAGGTGTCCATTTGCATACGCCCTTCGATGAAGACGGGGCGACCTTTGTGGAGGTACTGGGCGGCTAACTCGGCGAGGCGCGACCAGACGACCACATCGACATAGGTGGTCTCCTGCATTTTTTCACCAGAATCTGTGACGTAGGTGCGATTGACGGCGATGCCAAGATCGCAGACGGCGCTGCCCTTGGGGGTGTAACGAACTTCGGGTTCACGTGTGAGATTCCCGATCAACATAACTTTGTTTAGTGAGGCCATAACAATGTCGAGAGTAGAGAGGCTGGGTGGGTTTGGCGAACAGAAATCAGCGTGAAAAAGGGTGGCTGGTTTAAGCGTGTCGCCAATGGTCATAATGGACTAGCTGACTGGGTTTATGATCGCTGTTCGGTATCACAGCCATGCCAAAAAACGATTTCCAGCATGACTGCGGCTGCGTATCTCTCGCATCAGACAAGGCTTGTGGGTCTTCCCCTTTATCCCCCTGTCCCTTCTCATTGATCATTCACCCCTCCTTATTCCTTCTGTATGAATCCCACTCAGCACTCAGACGTTCTCATCATCGGCGGTGGCCCTGCGGGGTCTAGCTCTGCCGCGATCCTCGCGGAGTATGGTCACAGCGTGACGCTTTTGGAGCGGGAGAAATTCCCTCGCTACCATATCGGCGAGTCATTGATCCCTTTCACCTTTGGGCCGCTGGAACGCCTGGGATTAATCCCGAAAATGCGCTCCTCGGGGTTCGTGAAAAAGTACAGCGTGTGCTTCGTGCAGCCGGATGGGCGTGCCTCGCAGCCGTTCTACTTTTTCAATCGCTACGACCGCGAGAGTGTCGCCCAGACATGGCAGGTGCTGCGCTCGGAGTTCGATGAAATGCTGCTGAACAACGCGCGCGAAAAGGGGGCCACGGTGCATGAAGAGGTGACGGTGTCGGAGTTGATCCGCGATGCCGATGGCCAGGTGCTGGGGGCGCGAGCGAAGGGCAAGGACGGCATGGAGACGGACTACTTGGCCAAGCTGACGCTGGACTGCACGGGCAAAGAGGCCTTCACCGCGACACGCAACCGCTGGCGGCTGCGCGATCCTTATTTGAACAAGGTGGCGGTGTGGACTTATTACCAAGACTCGACGCGGGAGCCGGGCATCGACGAGGGGGCGACGACGGTGGCCTTTGTGCCCAACAAGGGCTGGTTCTGGCACATCCCGCAGCACAACAACAGCATCAGCGTGGGCGTGGTCGCCGAGGGCAAGTACCTCACTCGCGATGGGGTGAAGGACTTGAAGCAAATCTTTGACCGCGAGGTGGAGGAGAATCAGTGGATCAAGGAGCACCTGAGCACGGGCAAAAGCACGGGGCAGTACTACATCACCAGCGAGTACTCCTACCACGCGCAGCATTGCGCCTCGCCAGGCTTACTGCTGGTCGGCGATGCTTTTGCTTTCCTCGATCCTTGTTTTAGCAGCGGCGTCATGCTGGCGCTAAAGGGCGGTACGCTGGCTGGTGAAGAGGTTCACCGTGCGCTCGTGGAAGGTGATGTATCGCCTGGACAATTCGCCCACTACTCGGCGACGCTGCGTCAGGGCATCGAGAACATGCGCAAACTGGTCTATGCGTTTTACAACCCGGACTTCTCATTCAGCTCTGTGATCCGCCGCTACCCCGAGGCGGGTGGGATGATCACGGACTGCCTGTCGGGAGATCTGAACAAGGACTACTCGGTGCTGTGGAGCAACATTCGTGAATTTGTGCCCCTGCCAGAAGATTTGCCTTATGGGTCGCCGCTGGAGGCGTGAAGGGTTGGCTAAGATGCAGCGCCGCGAGTCATCTCGGGGCTGCGCTTCGCTCTTCGCGCAAAGAAGATGTGCAGCATCAGCGTGAGTGGTAGCAGCACGCCGATGCCGAGGTGCAGCCAGCCCACAGCAGCGCGCCAGTCTTCATCAGCGATGTAGTAGAGGCCATAACCAGTGAGGGCCATGAGCACGATGCTGGCGACCATAGTGAGGCCCAGGCGGCGGGCACGCTTGGTGCGCCAGCCTGTGGGAATGTGGCTGGCGAGCAGGTAGCCAAAGGCGATGAGGCTGACGAAGGCACCTGCGCCGTGGGCCTTCAGTAACCAGGGCTCCATGGGGTGCTTCTCGGGGCCGAAGTCGCCCTCGATCTGAAACCAACGATGAAGAGCAAAAAAGCCGACGCCACTGAGCCAAGACCACGCGAGAAGTGCGCCCAGCCCTGCTTTCCAGCGCAATGGGAAGTGCAGCGCGATCCTACGCATGGCCGGTGCTGAAGCTGGGGAAATGCACCTCGTCGCCACGCGAGCTAAGGAAGAGTGCGAGGCTGTCCTGCGCGGCAAGCACGCGTGTCCACACTTCCTGTGGGGCGAGCAGCACGGCCTTGGTGAGGGCATCGGCGACCATGCAGGTGCTGGAGAAAATAGAGACGCTGGTAGTGCTGCGCAGTGGCTTGCCTGTGCGTGGATGCACGATAGGGCTGATGCGCTGCCCGTGCATTTTTCGGTTGGCGAAATATCCTGCGCTGGTGGCGACGGCAACGCGTGGCATGAGCGCGGGGACGAGCTGCGACTGCGGTGCGCCGGGGTGTCGCACGCCGATGGTCTGGGCCATACCGCCGAGCATGCGCATGTCGCCACCAGCGTTCACCACAGCACTGGTGATGCCTTTGGTGGAGAGGAAGTCGATGACTTTATCCACTGCGAAGCCTTTGGCGATGCCGCCAAGATCGACCATCAGCGGGCGATGAAAGGCCACGGAGCAGTCGGTTTCGCTTAGTTCAATGTCTTGCCAGGTGGCGTTGTTGTCGGGCACAGGGCCGTGCTCGGGAAGGTACTTCCATTTCACCAAACGGGGAGCGATGGAGATGTCGAAGGCTCCCTCGGTCTGCGAACTGATGCCGAGAGCGCGAGCGATGACGTAGTGCGTCCAAGGATGCACGCGCAAGGGGGCGATGTGGGCGCAGCGGTTGATGCGCGAGATGTCGCTATCGGCATCGTGGAAGCTCATCATGCGCTGCACACTGCCGACGATGGAGAAGGCTTTGTCGGCGATTTTGTGCAGGGCTGCCTCGGACTGTGCGCCTTCGAGGGTGATCTCGACAAAGGTGCCAAGCAGGGGTTTGCAGCGCTTGATGCGGTTAGAGCTTGGAGAGGACGAGGGCATGAGTTTGAAGTAGGCGGCGGACGCCCTCGGTGATGTGAACACTGGAGAGGGTGGCTCCTGAGATGTTCTTGATGTCGGTATCAATTTTTAGCGGTGTCCCGGCTTTTTTGCCGTGGAACTGCGCCCGCCATTTCGGGTGGCGCACCTCGCCGCCGTAGGTCTCGCGGTAGGTGAGTACCTCGACGCCGCGCACTGCGCCCTCCTTGCTGATGGAGACAGCGAAGTCGATGAACTCGTGTTTACCGAGCACGTTATCGACGATGAACCAGCCACCGCTGCTGGTGCGCGAGGCATTCACTTTCGCGTCGCGAACGCGCACATCGCTGGCCTTGGCGATGGCTTTCTGCTGCTCCGCAGTCAGCACCACTGGCATGGGAGTGAGTCGCTCGCCAGGGCATAACACAGCCTGTGCCTGCGCCGTGGTGAGGTAGGTTTCAGCGTAGAGCACAGCGGGGCCGCTGGCGATGGCGGCAGGCAAGAAACCACGGAGCAGGGAGCGACGGCGCATGGCGATGGATGGGTAGCGGGGACGAACTAAAAATTGTAGCCCACCTTGAGCCGTAATTCGGTACGCTCGTGTTCACCAAAGTGGAGATGTGAACCTTCCTCATTGGGCTCGCCCCAAGCCTGCGGCATGAAGGACAGCGTGGCCCACCAAGTCTTGCCGCCGTAGTGGAGGCTAGGTCCGATAAAGACGGCTTGGTGTTCTTGCTCGCCGTACTCAGGAAACTCAGTGTGGTAGCGCGTCTCGAAGCCCGCATACCAATTGCGCGCGAAGCGATAGGTAAGTCCCGTTGTCGCTTCAACGACGAACTCTTTCTCCACCGATCCACCGTCGGGCAGGTACCACTCGAACTCAGGCGTGATGTTCAGTGCCCAGATGAGAGTGTCATCAAGGAAGTTCTTTTGCAGGATGATCTTGGTTTCCAACTCGAACTCATCAATGCGCTCGCCCGTAATTTTATGGAAGCGGCTGTAACCTGGCTCAACGTAGAACGACAAGCCAATCGGGTCTTTATAGGTGCTCAGCACATTGTATTTGAAGGACTGTTTCACTCCATCAAAATTGAAGCCATTAATGTCGGTATATTCCGCTGGATCGAGGCCGGATTGATCTCGCCAATCGAACATAAGATAAGTGCTCGTCTGCAAGCGATCGGTGATGCCGTATTCGAGTTCCCACTGAATATCGAGAGCATCGTACTCACTGATATTTTTGCTGTGGCGCCAGGTTGTCCAATTGTAGAGTTCGAACTTGCCCTTGGGCAAAGTGTCAGCGCCATAGACATAGCCGAACATATTTTCATCAGCACGCGCTGGCTGACAGATAAAGGCCGCTAGGCAGGAGAGGAGGCAGAGTTTAGAGAATTTCATGCGGCCTGGTATTTGCGACATGATCTCATTAAAGCAAGTGAGTTATTGAGATTCTGTCGCAAAAAGACATCTGGCCGTGGCAAAAACTCAGCGAAATCACCAATGGCACGCACGGCACCACGCTGAGCCTTGTGGATACTACATTTTTGCCAAGGTGAGTTTGGATCGCTACGAGGAGGAATCCACAGGGCTTTTTTCAAGCTCACGCCCGCGCAGCCACAAAAAAATCACCGGCGTGACGATCAAGATGTGGACGAGGCTGGAGATCATGCCGCCGATGACGGGGGTGGCGAGGGGCTTCATCACTTCGGCTCCTTGACGATGGCTCCACATGATGGGCAGCAGGCTGGCGACGATGGTGGCGACGGTCATCACCTTTGGGCGCAGGCGCAGGCGTGCGCCGTCCTTCACCGCCTGCACAAGATCGGCGTGGGTGAAGGCTTTACCGACGGCGGCCATGCGGGCGCGCACGGTCTCATCGAGATACACGACCATGACCACACCGGTCTGCACCGCAGTGCCGAACAGGGCAATGTAGCCGACCCACACGGCTCCATTAAAATTGTAGCCGAGCAGGTACTGCAAGAACACGCCGCCGCTTAGTGCGAAAGGTACGGCGAGCATGACGTGCGCGGCTTCGAGCGCGCTGTGATAGACGATGTAAAGCAGCACGAAGATGATGAGCATTACGATGGGGAAAACGAGCGTCATGGTCTGCACGAAGCGCCGCTGGTTCTCATACTCGCCGGTCATGCGGTAGGTCATGCCTTGCCAATCGAGCGTGTGGAGTTGCTGCTCAACATCCTGCACAAAGCTGCCGAGATCGCGGTCTTGGACATTGCTCTGCACGTAGGCGCGCAGCCTGCCGTTCTCGCTGGCGATCTCGTTGGCTCCGACTTCGCGGGTGATGTGGGCAACCATGCCGAGGGGGATGTAGCTGGCTGATGGTGGAGTGTTTGTAGGAGCGGCTGAAGCTTGTGCTCCAGCAGACCCTGAGCTGCCTGTGGCCATTGTGTTGCCGCTGCCAGCACTGCTCGCGCCCATGTTCGAGCGCGAAGCGATCAAGATGCGGCTGAGCTTCTCGATATCGTCGCGCTCACTGCGTTGCACGCGGATTTGAATGGGGTAGCGCTCGCGGCCTTCGATGGTGGTGCTGACGTTTTTGCCGCCGATGCTGACCTCCACGGCATCGAGCACATCCTTGGCGCTGAGGCCATAGCGGGCCATGGCTTTACGATCGACTTTGATATTGAGGTAGGGCTTGCCTTGCACCCGAGAAGGCGACACGCCCGTCGCGCCTTCGATGCGGTTGACAATCTTCTCCACCTCGAAGGCTTTGCGTTGCAGCGCGTCGAGATTGTCGCCGTAGATTTTGATGCCGACCTGCGCGCGGATGCCCGTGTAGAGCATAAGGATGCGGTTCTCGATGGGCTGCAACAGCGCGGGCACATAGCCGACGAGCTGCATCTTTTCGCTGATCTCGGCTTTGAGTTTTTCCAAGGTCATGTCCTTCCTCCAAGCAGGGTTGGGCTTCATGCTCCAGCGTCCATCGGGGATGTATTCGGGGTGCAGCATGATGGTGGTCTCTAGCATCTCGGTGGGCGCGGGGTCGGTAGCAGACTCGAAGCGTCCGAGCTTGCCGGCCACGCTGGCGACTTCGGGGATGGCGCTCAGCACCTTGTCCTGCCACGACATGACGCGCTGGATTTCTTTGAAACCGGTCTTCGGCAGCAGCACGGGCATGAACAACAAACTGCCTTCATTCAGCGGCGGCATGAACTCCTTGCCAAAGCCCTGCGCGAGATTGGCAGCCTGTGTCCAACCTGCTTGGCGCATCTGATTCACAATCCCTCGCGGCAAGCCCAGAGCGATGATCAAAGCCGTGCTGAGGATGAGCATCGCGGTGGTGAGCACAGTCTTGCGATGACCGAGCGCCCAGTTCAGCGCGGGGTCGTAGAGACGCAGCAGCGAGCGCATGACGACGTTGCTCTCTTCTTTGTGAAATGGGCCGCGCACGAGCAACGAGCAGAGCACAGGCACCAGCGTGACGGCGAGCAGCGTGGAGCCGATCATGGCAAAGGTTTTGGTAAAGGCGAGCGGGTGGAAGAGCTTTCCCTCCTGCCCGCTGAGAGCAAACACCGGAACGAAGGCGAGAATGATGATCGCCATCGCGAAGGTGATGGGACGACCCACTTGCGTGCAGGCCGCGAGCGTGGTTTGCCAGGTCTCGGCGCGAGTCAGGGGTCGTCCTTTATCTTCCTCTTCGCGTTCGCAATGGCGGATTACATTCTCCGTGACGACGATGGCGGCATCGACAAGCACGCCGATGGCAATGGCGATGCCGGTAAGCGACATGATGTTGCTGGTGATGCCGAATTGCTTCATCAGCAAAAACGAAATGAGGATGGAGACAGGCAGCGGCAGTGTGACGATGAGGATGCTGCGGAAGTGCCAGAGGAACAAAATGTGCGCGAGCGTGACGAGCAGCATCTCCTCCCACAGCGCGTGCTTCAGCGTGTCGATGGTGTGGTCGATGAGTTCGCTGCGATCATAGAAGGGCTTGATCGTGATGCCCGGCGGCAGGCTGGGAGCGATCTGTGCGATGCGTTCTTTGATGCGCTCGATGACGGCCTTGGCGTTCTCGCCATTGCGCATCACGACGGTGCCGCCCACGACTTCGTGGCCATTCACATCGAGCGCGCCGCGTCGGAAATCGCCACCGATTTGCACCGTGGCGATGTCCTTCAAAAAGATCGGTGTGCCCTCGCGCGCCGTGACAGTGACTAACTCCAAATCCTCGCTGCTCTCGATCAAACCAATGCCGCGCAGCACGAACTCCGCGCCGTTCTCTTCGGCCACTTTTCCGCCGACATTGAGGTTGGCATTCTGCACCGCCGTGATGACATCCATCAGTGTCACATTGGCCGCTCGCATCTTCGTCGAAGACAGCTCGATTTGATACTGCTTCACAAAGCCGCCAATGCTCGCGACTTCGGCAATGCCGCGCACGCTGGCGAGTTGATAACGAATGAACCAATCCTGCACCGAGCGTAATTTGGCCAAGTCGTAGCCGCCATCGGCGACCTTGCTCGCATCGACATCAAGGTAGTACTGGTAAACCCAGCCAAGCCCCGTGGCATCAGGCCCGAGCTGTGGCTTCACCCCCTCGGGCATGGAGCCTTGCAGATAGTTCAACCGCTCCAAAACTCGCGTGCGAGCGAAGTAAGGATCGACCTCTTCTTCAAAGATGATGGTGATCAATGAGAAGCCAAACATGCTCGTCGCCCGCACATCTTTAACACCCGACAAGCCCTGCAAACCCGTGGTCAGCGGATAGGTTACTTGGTCCTCGACTTCCTGCGGACTGCGGCCCATCCAATCGGCATACACCAGCACTTGGTTCTCCGTGAGATCAGGGATCGCATCGACCGGCGTGAGGTACACCGCCCGCCCGCCAAGCGCGATAAGCAGCAGCGTGGCGCAGGCGACGAGGAACCTGTTTTTGAGGCTCCAGTGGATGATGGATTCGATCATGGCTTGATCTCCTTCGCGCAGTCCAGCATGTCACTGCCGAAGAAAGGGTTCTGTCCCACGCGGCCTCCGATCTGCACCCAATGGCCTTTCTTGGGCGCTTCGGGGAGGATTTGGTTGACCATGTAGCACTCCCAGACTTGGAACTCGGGCATGCCTTTCGCGGTGCGCAGCGGCTCCAGAAGTGCGGTGGTGGCCATGGTGAAGGGGTGGAAGGCAGCGCGGGCTTGGTGCAAGTCGGCGAGGCTGCTGGGCCAGTGGCTGGCTTTGTCGAGAGCGTCGAGTTTCGTCGCGAGATTGGTGCGCGAGCGCAGGGCTTCGACGAGGGAGCTGGTCTCCTTCATCACGGGTTCGCTGGCTTTCATGAAGGCGGCGAGATCGTCACGGGCGAGAGCTGCAGCGAGGGCATCGGCAGCCTTCACGAAGCTGGTGATGGCTTGCTGCTGTGGGGCACTCAGCACCGCGAGCGGCGCGGTGGCAGGCATGGATTCAGCGGGCATAGCAGGCTCGTTGTAAGAGCGATTCATCTCCGCTTGGCCGTCGATGAGCAGGTTGCCATTGGTCACGACCTTATCGCTTGCGGCCACGCCTGAGAGCACTTCCACCAAGGTGTCGCCGCGTCGCCCGAGCTTCACCGCACGGCGCTCATACCTGCCGCTGCTGGCCTCGACATACACGACTGATTCCGGCCCCGTCTCGATGATGGCGCGGCGCGGCACGGTGAGTACGGTAGGCGCATCGAGCATCACCGCACCGTCAGCATAGAGCTTATGCAACAGGTGGCGATGGCCATTCTCCAGCGGGTTTTCCAATTCCACGCGCACCTTCGCCGAGCGGCTCGCATCATCGAGTGTGGGGTCGATGAAGGCCACCTTGCCCGTGAAGACTTTGCCTGGCACTGCGGTCGTGGTGACGCTCACTTCCTGCCCCACATGCAGCCACGGCAGATCCTGCTCGTAGGCATCGAAAATGAACCACATGGTGCTGAAGTCGGCCAGCTCGAAGAGCTTGTCGCCCTCCTTCACATACTGCCCGTTATACACGTAGCGGGCGATGACGGTGCCGCTGGCGGGCGAGAGGATTTGCGAGGTGAGCGCGTCGCTGGGCTTCTGCGGCAGAGCTTCGATCTGCGTCGTCGTGAGGCCCATCTGGCGAAGCCGTAGCGCCGTGCTGTTGCGCAGTTCGCCACTGAGCTGGCGATACTCGCGCTCGGCCTGGAGCAGCGTGGGGCTATAGAAGTCGGCGAGCGGTTGCCCGGCCTCGACCTCGGCTCCGACGAAGTTCACATGCAACGCATCGACACGGCCATCGAGGTAGGCGGAGAGCACGCGATGCTTGGCGGTGTTGTCATCGACCATGCCCGCGACTTGCAGAGTTTTCACCAGCACGCGTGGCTTGGCTTCATCGGTTTGCACATGCAGCACCTGGATAAAGTTTTGATCCAGCGTGACGTCATCGCCCGTCGCCATAAACCCCTTTTCGCCTTCGTAAATCGGCACGAGTTTCATGCCGCAGATGGTGCAGTTGCCGGGCTTGTCGCTCTTCACCCACGGGTGCATGGCGCTTTGGTAGAAGAGGATTTTTCGCTCGCTGGTTGGGCTCTCGTTGCTGTTCAGCGAGGTCAGCAGTGGGCGAGCATACCAACTCGCGGCAGCACCGATGGCGAGCATGACGATGGGGTAGACGAGGCGTTTCATGGCTGGGTTCCTTTCGATGTTGAGTAGCCGCCGGTGAGCGCTTCCATGCCTGCCTGCGCGACATGTTCAGCAGCGATGGCGCGCTTCATTTCTTGCCGTGCATCGAGCAGCGCACGGCGTGCTTCGAGCACTTCGAGCAGCGTGGCCTTGGAGGAAATCCATGCGCCCTGGATGGCCTCCAAGCTGGCCTGCATCTTGGGCAGGACTTGGCTTTGATAAGCCGCTGCGAGTTGCTCATTGTTGCCTGCCTCGGTGCGCAATGTATTGAGCTGCGCGACCTGCTCGCGCGAGGCGGCAGCGAGGTCGCTCTGGGCTGCGGCGTGGAGCTGGGCAGTGCGTTGGATGTCGGCGTCGTAGGCGCTGCGATGCAGCCAGGGCAGCGTCATTTTCAGCGTGAGCATGGTGTCCACGACACCGCGCTGCGAGTAGGTGTCGGTGTTCAAGCCGATGGAGAAGGTGGGCTTGCGCAGCTCGCGTGCAGCATCGGCTTCTGCCTGCGCAGCGTCGGCCTGGTGCTGCAAGGCATCGAGCTGTGGGCTGCCCCCAACGTGATGCGGGCTGCCAGCCCGTTCCCCTACCTGTGACCTTACCATATCGGGCAGCGCCAACGCCGACCACGAAGCCTTTGGATTGCGCCCCAGCAGTAGATTCAATGAGGCTGTGAGCTGGGCTCGTTGGCGCTGCGCAGCTTCATGTTTCTGCGTGCGCAAGACCCACTCGCTGTCCAGACGCAGCGGTTCCACGGCACTGCCGCCGGGACTCTGCGAACGCTCGGTGGCGGTCTTTACCAGCGTGGTCAGCCAGCCGAGTTCTTCGGTTTGCAGCGCCAGGGTTTCATCGGCCAAAGCCAACTCTAACGTGGCCTGGGCGACGGCGAGGCCGAGGTCGTTGGTAGTCATGCGCTGCTCGGCGTTCTTCATTTTTTGCTCGGCCAAGACTTGGCGCTGCTGCGCGACATAGAGGCCGCGACGAGGCAAGGTTTGGCTGATGCCGAGGGCGATGTCGCCGTTGTCGCGGCGGTAGTTTTGCGAGGCAGCCGTGGTGCCGAGCCCCAGCTCGGGGTCGGCCCATAATCGCACCGCGTGCGTGGCGGCCTGCGCTGCGGCGCTGCGGGCTTGCGCGGCTGCCACCTTGGGGTGCGTGCTCGCAGCCTCGGCGACGAGCTTGTGGATGAAGGCGTGGGTGACGGGTGTGGGCTTATCAGCGGCGTGGGCTGTGGCGACCGTGGCGAAGGCCAAGGCGGTAAAGGCACGGGTTGGAAAACCCGTGCTACGGAAAGAGGGGTGGATGTTCATGGTTCTTCATTGGGCAAGAGGGTTCGTTCAAAAGGCGTGGCAGCCTTGCGCGATGCGCAGGCATAGCTTTCCTGGCGACGAGTCTTGGTCAGATAAGGAAGGAACAATGCAGCGTGTAGAGCTGCGGCGCAGGCACGGTGGCCCGGCGTTCGCCCGCATGAGCTGCGAGGGCGCTGGTGAGAGCGCGAGGTGCTTGCGGGACGAAAGTATTGCCCAGGGCTGGGCAAAGGCTGGCGAGGAGCTTCTGCGCGGCTGGCAGGGGCGCAGCGGGAGCGGGTTTGCTCGGCGTATCGGCAGGGTTCGCTGCACAATCACACGCGCCCGGGGCACAGCATTTCATGCCGCAGGCAGGTGCCATAGCAGGCTCTGCGGTTGCCATGCAGGAAACCACAGAAACGAAACCATGCACCGCCATGAGGACGGTGACGAGGAGTGCTCTGAAGGGGTTGGCGTTCATGCGTGGCGGAGTAAGGGCGTGTGCTAGGCTCACGGGTAAATCCTGAATGACAAGCGTGAGTTAGCCCGATTCCCTCACAGGACGAATAACGCCGTTGGCTAGTATGTTTGTGCCCCTATGGCTTTAGGGTTTGCTATTTTTGCAAACGCAACGATAGACCGCGCCGCAAGACCACCTGACTGATCGGCAGGCTAGTTCGGCAGTTCATCAGGTGGGTCCTCGTATTCGGTGATGTTTTTTAAACCCGGAGTTCGGGGCCAAGCAAGTCGATCAGGCGGAGAAGTCTTTGCTGACAATAGATCGATATGAGCAACACCAAAATGTATGTGGGGAACCTTCCCTTCAGCGCCACGGAAATTGAAATCCGCGAGCTTTTCTCCCAGTATGGCGACGTCACCGACGTCCATCTGCCTATGGACCGCGAGTCTGGCCGCCCTCGTGGCTTCGCTTTCGTGACCATGGACTCCGCAACAGCCATGACCGCAGCCATCAACGGCATCAACGGCAAGGACTTCGGAGGTCGTAACATGACCGTCAATGAAGCACGCCCTCGTGAAGACCGTCCAGGCGGCTTCGGTGGCGGCGGCGGTGGTGGCGGCGGCGGCGAACGCCGTGGCGGTGGCGGTGGCGGTGGCGGCGGCGGTTACGGCGGCGAACGCCGTAGTGGCGGCGGCGGCGAACGTCGCGGCGGTGGTGGTGGCGGCAAAGGCGGCTACGGCGGCGGCGGCGGTGGTGGCGGCGGTGGTGGCGGTCGCTACTAAGCACCTGCACCCTATATAAACCAAACTTCGGGCGTAACCTTGGCAACAAGGTTACGCCTTTTTGTTGGGCCAGTGCGCAGCCGGTTTACTTCAAACGCTTCGCCACTTCCTGCGACAGAGTTTTGTTATCTGCGCGGCCTTCAGCGCGTTCACCGAGCAACTTCATCACGCCACCCATGTCCTTCTTCGTTGTCGCCCCGAGTTCCGCGATGATGGCCTCGACCAACGCAATGGCTTCCTCCTGGCTCATCGCTGCTGGCAGGTATTTCTCCAGCACCGCGATCTCCGCCAACTCGATGTCCGCGAGGTCTTGGCGCTTGGCCGATTCATAACTCGCCACACTGTCCTGGCGCTTTTTGATCTCTTTGCGGATGACCAGAAAAGCATCGTTGTCATCGAGTTCTCCATCAGCTCCATGCTTCTCGATAGCGGCATACTTCATCGACGACTTGAGGTTGCGGACGACGTTGAGCGCCACGCTGTCCTTTGCCCTCATGGCGGTTTTCATGTCTTCGAGGATACGTTGATTGATGGTCATGGTGTAAAGTGGGGGGATGAAAAATGAATAGTCTCCTGCCAGTAGCGCGGGAAGCCGAGCGCTGGCAATAGCGAAGTCCATTCTGGGCATCATCAATCCCGCCATCCCGTCGCAACATCGCCAACTGCATCGCGTTTCCAGCGGCCCATGAAATACACCGCACTCCTTCCCCTCGCCTTTTCGGTCGTTGCGCTCTCTGCCTCTGCTGCCGATCCCGCCCTCCTCGCCATCCCAGGCAAGGTCATCTACGAGAGCAAGCTCGACACCGCCCCTGCCGCCCCATGGAAGGCCGCGAAAGGCCAGTGGGAACTCGTTGAAGGCACTACCCGTGGCTCTGAGAAGCCCGAAGACAAACACGGTGCTGTCACCCGTTTGCCCAATAAAATGACCGACTTTGTCATCGACTATGAGTTCAAATTTGCCGGCGCACGCACCACCAGCCTATCCATCAACGCTGTCAAAGACCACATGGCACGCATCTCCATCACGCCTAAATCCATCACCGTGCAACGTGATGACAATGACCACGAAGGCCCCGATAAAGCTGTGATTTTTGCTCGCATCGCTGCTGATCTCGCGCCTGGCACTTGGCATAAAGTTCACATGGAAATGGTCGGCGATACCCTCGTCGGCCAAGTCGATAACCACATTGCCTATGGCAGCAGCGACTTGTTCAAAGCCGAAAAAATGGCTCCAGGCGTCACCGTCGGCGGCCAGTCCGTGGACTTTCGCAACTTCAGCCTCCGCGAGGCTACCCTCAACCCAGCATGGGAAAGT
The DNA here is from genome assembly GCA_031411235.1 of Verrucomicrobiota bacterium. GTDB lineage: Bacteria > Verrucomicrobiota > Verrucomicrobiia > Verrucomicrobiales > Verrucomicrobiaceae > JANOAR01. Next base: position 31,436 of record JANOAR010000153.1, read on the forward strand.
GTGAAAGCGACCTTGCCAGCCCCTGGTTCACAGATGGCACCAGCGGCGGCAGGCCCAGGAAAAGCAGGTGCCAAGGGTAACGGTAAAGCTAAAGCTAAAGCGAAGAGCGAATAAGTTGCACCCATAGACACTGCGTCATTCCAGGGGGGAGCCTTCGCCAAATAGACGAAGGCTACCCCTTTTGCTTTGGCCGATGCGACAGAGTTCGAGTTGAACACGCTCAGAACTATGGTTTGAGTCGGCCACCCGTTTTACCTTTTACCCCGACCTCACATGGCACTCATCAACGACAACTTCCTCAAGCTCAAAGCTGGCTACCTCTTCCCCGAAATCGCACGTCGCGTGAAAGGCTTTGTCGATTGCAATCCTGAAGCGGCCAAGCGGCTCATCCGCTGTGGCATCGGCGACGTTACCGAGGCGCTGCCCGAGGCCGTTCGTTATGCCATGCATGAGGCCATCGACGAGATGGGCAATCGCGGCACCTTCAAAGGCTACGGCCCCGAGCAAGGCTACGACTTCCTCCGCAACGCCATTGCTGAGCATGACTTCAAGGGGCGTGGCATCAATGTCGAGGCCGATGAAATCTTCATCAGCGACGGCAGCAAATGCGACACTGGCAACATTCTCGACATCTTTGGTCGTGGAAATAAAATCGCCATCACCGACCCCGTGTATCCCGTTTATGTCGATACCAACGTGATGATTGGCAACACGGGTGAAGCCGATGAAAACGGTGCCTACGCTGGCCTGACGTATTTGAAATGCACCCCCGCCAACGGCTTCGTGCCCGAGATTCCCAGCGAGCGTGTGGACATCGCCTACCTCTGCTATCCCAACAACCCCACGGGTGCCGTGGCGACGCGCGAGCAGCTCGAAGCCTGGGTTGCCTATGCGTTGAAAAATGACACCA
>JANOAR010000154.1:0-17701 GCA_031411235.1 Verrucomicrobiota bacterium
TCGAAGACGATCTCCCCGTCCTCAAAGTGCGTGGCAAGATGGCGGTAGCCTTTGATTCCAAAGGCGTGGTGTAAAAGACTGTTTAGAGCATCAGGTTTCATGGGCGGGCCAGCACTTTGCCACCCGCTTGCCCGTTGGTAAACAGGGGCGAGAGCCCTCAATGCACCCCACGCTCCAACTCTTATGACTTAACTTTCCCGAAGAGCCTTTTTTTTCTTGGGATGAGAGGGCTTTGATTTCATGAGCGGCCATGCTTGGGCCGAGCCCATGCCTTTTGCAAGGCGACACTGCGGGCCTAGACCCGCACCGTTCATCCGTTGCATGAGGCGCTAGGTTTGCTTATGACAGCGGCGATGAAAAACAGCACCTGGCACACCACTTTCCGCTCCCTCTTTGACCACTGCGTGCAGCGACATCGCGCTGGCAAGCAAGACTTCACCACCTGGTTCAATGCCACCGACAAGGCTTTCCTAGCCAGCATCGGCTGCCGTGAGCAGGAGTTTTTCGACTTCGTGGACGACCATTGTCGCTATGGCGAAGAGCCTTCTTTTGAAACCGCGCTGCTCGTCGCTGCTGTGCGACGCGACTACTTTTTGAAGGTACAAAAAGGCAAGCCCAGCGACAAGATCGTGCCCCCCTCTGCGCTACCTGCCAAGACAGCTGCGGTGGATGGCATCGTCTGGTTGCCACGCCTGATCGCCAAAGCTCGCGCCAAGCTGCGCGGCGAGATGGACTCCGATACCATGTATGGCTGTGGTGGCGACCGCGCCTTCTTTGCCCAGCACGATGTGCATCCGGCAGACCTTCTGCGAGCCGTTTGGGGCGCTAAGGAGGATGACACGAAGATCATCGCCTATGTGAAAAACAAAGGATTTTAAGAATCAGGGATTTGAGTTTGTCTTTCCAAACTGAGTCGGTACAATCTCCATAGAAATACGGCACACGGGCGCTGGCTGCGGAGGTCGGCTGCTAAGGGTGTCGCAGGCAGACCGATAAATAATAGAGGGTGATGGAAGAACTTCCAGTGGTGCAGATCGACGGACTCGCAGTGGATGGCGTGCAGCCCGTATTCATACTTGGGCCTTGTGTCATCGAGAGCGAGGCCTTCGTCTGGGATATGGCTCGCAGGCTAAAAACCATCGCCGACGGCCTCGGCGTGCGCTGGATATTTAAAGCCAGCTACGACAAGGCCAATCGCAGCGCCATCAGCAGCTACCGTGGCCTAGGCTGTGAAGCAGGCTGCCGCATCCTCGCCGACATCGGAGCCGAACTGGGCGTCCCTGTGACCACCGATGTCCACTCATGCGCCGAGGCCGAGCAAGCGGCAGAGTACATCGACCTGCTGCAAATCCCCGCCTTCCTCTGCCGCCAGACTGACCTCATCGTCACCGCTGGAAAAACAGGCCGCGCGGTGAATGTGAAGAAAGGCCAATTTCTCGCCCCCTGGGATATGAAAAACATTGGCGACAAGTTGCTCAGCGTCGGCTGCAAAGACTTCGTCTTCACCGAGCGCGGCACCACCTTCGGCTACAACAACCTCGTCGCCGACATGCGTTCGCTCTACTGGATGCGCGAGCTGGGCTACCGCGTCTGCTTCGATGCCACGCACTCCGTGCAGCGCCCCGGTGGCAACGGCACCACGACTGGCGGCGATGGCAAACTTGCTCCCGTTTTAGCCCGTGCCGCCGTCGCCACAGGCGTAGATATGGTATTCATCGAGACCCATATCGACCCCAGCAAAGCCTTCTCCGATGGCCCCAACCAAATCCCGCTAGCTGATCTCGCAGCCTTGTTAAAGCAACTCACCCAAATCCATGAAATCACCCGCATGGCAGTCTAGCGCTCTGCTCCTTGTTCTCGCGCTTTTCATCTTCACCCACCTCGCGCCCTCCCTAGAGGCTGCGGACAAAAAACTCGACGCACCCAAGACCGAAAAAAGCAAATCTAGCAAAGGCAAATCCAGTAAAGGCAAAACCACCACCGAGCCCGCCCCTGAACCCACCGCCCAGGATGGCCTAGGAGCCATGGGCGACATGATCCCCGAAGGAATGCGCAACCTCAAGGTGCGTATCCCAGGCTTTCAAGCAGGCCGGCAGAGTTCACTGATCACCGCCGACGCCGTGACACGGCAAAAAGACCACACCCTCTTTGCGGAAAAAATGGCCATTCACATGTTCGCCGTGAAGCCCGAAGAAAACGTCCGCGTGGATCTGCGCAGCGCCACCTACAACATGACGACCCAAGTGCTCACCAGCCAAGAGCGCAGCCGTGTGAGTCGCAAAGATTTCCAAATCGAAGGCGATTCGATGGTCTTCGATACCACCACATCGCAGGGTAAAATGGTGGGCCGCGTACACATGATCATCTATGACGCCAAGTCATTCAGTCAAGTCGCCCAGGGTGCCAATACCCCCACCGACGCGCCAGCCGTGCCCCCCGTAACCACGCCCACCCCCGACCAACCCAAACCTGCTCCCCAGAATGCCCCATAAAAATCTATCCCGCACGCCCCGCATTACTGCCGCAGCGCTGCTCATGGTCGCCACATGGCACAGCCTGCCGTGCCATGCCCAGACGACCCCTGCAGCCGCCAGCGAGAACGTCACCGCGATCAACGAGCGCCTCAACGCCGCCCGCGCCCGCGTCGCCTCGGGACAATCCAGCCTCATCACCGACGCCACAGCCTCAGCCGCGCTGAAAGCGAAAGCAGCCGAAGCCGCCAGTCGCGCCACCCAGCCCAGCGACCCCATCGCTACCGCTCGCGAAGCCGCCAGCCAGCAACGGCTCGATAGCGCCATGAGCAATCTTTCCCCCGAAGGGAAACAACTCCTCGCCCAGAATACCGTGCCAGTGGCCGTACCCGTTGAAGACACACCCAGCACCACCCCAGCCACCAGTCCCACAGGCCCAAAGCCTACCCCGTTAAAGCCAGCGCCCCTCGCGCCGCCAGCCAAAGTGGCTGCCGAAACCATCATCAACGCCAACGAGATGTACTTCGATGGCACGGGCTCCATTATTGTCTATGTCGGCAACGTCGATGTGCGCAAACCCGGCCTCCACATCACCTGTGACGAGTTTGAAGTTCACATGAAAAAGCAGCCCAAGACAGAAGCGCCCCCACCTGTGAAACCCGGTGCCGCCGCAGTCGCACCAGCCGCCGCCAACATCGCTGCCCTCGCCACTAAACCCGCCACCGCAGCCCCAGGCACGCCAGCCGCCGCTACGACCAGCAGCAAAAGCTCCAACGAAGACAACATCGAAAAAGCCATCGCCCGAGGCCGCATGGTCATCATCGAAAAACAAGGCGTTGCAGGCGAAACCCAGATCGGCCAATGCCGTGAAGCCACCTATGAAGGCTCGACGGGCAACATCTATCTGCGTGTCTGGCCCCAGGTGCAGAAAGGCAACAACATCATCACCGCTGCCGAAGAAACCACCCTCATGACCCTCACCGAAGCAGGCGACTTCAACGCCAAAGGCCGCACTAAATCCCTCCTCGCCAACAGCAAAGACAAAAACGGCAACCCACTGCCCGCCCCGGGTGGCCTCTCCCTCCCCGTCCCCCCTCCAGGCCAGTAACGCTCCCTTCTCCATTTCACCATTATTCGATGTTGAACGTTTGATGTTCAATGTTCGATGTTCCAGATCTTCCCATGCCACCTCCCAAAAAGCCTCTCCCAAAGGCCAAACGTATCGAGTCGCGCAAGCCACAGCACGCCTTCTCGTCGCACGCCCAAGCGCCCCTCGCAGAAACCCCCGAGCAACGCATCTGGGACGAAGATCGAGTCGCCGTGAACTATGACGACCGAGGCAACGACAACGTCCTGCTTTACACCCGTGGCTTGGTCAAAGAATACGATGGGCGCGCCGTTGTGAACGGCGTCGATATCGAGGTGAAGCGCGGTGAGATTGTCGGCCTACTTGGTCCGAACGGTGCGGGCAAGACCACCACCTTTTATATGATTGTAGGACTCGTACGCCCCAACGGAGGCCAAGTCGTCTTCGACGGCAAAGACGCCACCCATCAGCCCATGTACAAGCGCGCCCGCCTCGGCATGGGCTACCTCCCCCAGGAGGAATCCATCTTTCGTAAACTCACCGTGCGAGAAAACATCCTCGCCGTCATGGAGACACAAAATTTCACCAAACAAGAGCGCAAAGACCAGTGCGATGGCTTGATGGAAAAGTTCGGCATCTCCCACGTCGCCGACAACATCGCCATCACCCTCTCCGGCGGCGAAAAGCGTCGTCTCACCATCGCTCGCTCGCTCGTCACCGAGCCAAAGTTATTAATGTTGGATGAACCCTTCAGCGGAGTAGACCCCATCGCTGTCTCAGAAATCCAGGAGATCATTCGTATGCTAAGGCGCGCTGGGTTGGCTATTTTAATCACGGATCACAACGTCCGCGAGACCCTCAGCATCGTTGATCGCGCCTACCTCATCTATGAGGGCAAGGTCAAACTCGAAGGCCCCCAGGAATTCCTGGTCAACGACCCCATGGCCAAAAAACTTTACCTCGGCGAGGACTTCAAAATGTAACACGCTCGCCCGAGAACACCCCTTTTCCCTGCTCCAATGGCAGGGCAAAAACCAAAATAAGAGGAACGGATAATAGGAGGACATAAACACATGCAAGTGCATAACGTTAACCTGCCGATCACAGTGACGGGACGTCACGTGGAAGTCACTGAAGCCATGCGCGATTATGCGCGGAAAAAAATCGAGGGCTTACACCTCGACTACCCGCGCATCATCGAGGCCAAAGTGATCCTGGACGTGCAAACGCACCACAACCAGCAGAAGGCCGAAATCATACTTTTCTGTGCGAACCACATTGTCATCGAGGTGGACTCCACCACGCATGACATTTACAGCGCCATCGACGACACTTTGTCGAAGCTGACGCGGAGGATGCGCAAGTACAAGACCCGAATGCTCAAAGGCCATCGGCCCCGCAAAGGCTCTGTCAAAGGTACCGAAGAACGCATCTACCAAGAAAGCGACCTCGACACCGACGCCGACCACATCGAGCACGCCTATGTCCATAAAGAGCAGCACAGCATCCGTCCGCTCTACCCCGATGAAGCCATGCTCGACCTCGCCATGAGCGAGAAGCCCTTCATCGTCTTCCACAACCAATTCAGCCACAAGCTCGCCATTCTCTACAAGCGTAAAGACGGCGAATACGGCCTCATCGAACCCGAAGTCATGGGCAACGGCAACGGACACTCGTAGCCTTTAAACCCCATAAACCCAGCCCACGGCAACCCAGTTGTCGTGGGCTTTTTATTGCCATTTAATAGCGTCGGAGCGGCAATAGGAGGGGAAGACTTTACCACGAATGAACACGGACGTTCACGAATAGAGGAACCACGATCGGTCACAATCGAGCGAGCGAACGATCAGCAGCAATGTGACACCGATAGGCCTACCATGAGTGTCTATTCGTGTTCATCTGTGGTTGCTCTGGAATGACCTGCGAATGCCAAGACGCTCGCTTCTAGCAAAGCTGGCATTGCTCCATAAGCCTCGCCATTCGACGCTTCACAGCGCACAAAGCTTTGCACCGCCCCAGACTCAGAGCCACAGATGCAGCTATGATCCAGCCCGACGACGACACAGCTATCGAAGCCAACCCAGACGCTGATGCCACCACGCCAGCCCCCTACCCTGCTGCTAGCACCTACACCGAGCTAAAACCCGGCCTGCACCTCGTCGCCACGCCCATCGGCAATCTCGCCGACATCACCCTCCGCGCCCTCGATGTCTTGAAACGAGCTGACCTCATTGCCTGCGAGGACACACGCCACTCGGGACGCCTATTGCAGCACTACCAAATCCATCGCCCACTCATCAGCCTCAACGAGCACAACGAAGCCCGGCGCATCCCCGAACTCATCGAGCGCATCGCCAAGGGCGACGTCATCGCCGTCGTCTCCGATGCCGGCATGCCCACCCTTTCCGACCCAGGGCAAAGACTCGTCCATGCCGTCATCGCCGCTGGCCGACACGTCGAAGTCTTGCCCGGCCCATCATCCATCCTCACCGCCCTCGCCGCATCCGGCCTGCCCACCACCCCCTTTTATTTCGGCGGCTTCCTACCGCACAAAAAAGGCCAGCGAGCCCGCGATCTCATCGCCGCCATGCAGCGCGAGGACGCCACCTCGATCTTTTTCGAGAGCCCCTACCGCATTCTTTCCACACTGGAATTACTCGTCGAGCTAGCCCCCGACCACCCCATCGTCGTCGCCCGCGAGCTGACCAAACGCTTCGAGGACTACCAGCGCGGCACCCCATGCAGCCTCTTCAAACACTTCACCCAAAAACCACCCAAAGGGGAATTCGTCCTGCTCATCGCCCCCAAGGAATTGCCCAAGTGGATGACGCGGTAGCGGCTAGAGCGGACTGTCCCTATCCCACTGCCCTCCACGATTACCACTGCTATAAATCTAGCGCATCTCAGTTTCCCCGAACCATCAATCAAAGAAGTCTTGCCACATACTTCCACTGCGCCAAATCGTATAGTAGCAAGCTCAGGTGCGGGTGTGAGGGAAGATGTTGTAGGTCGCGGCTATTCGCCTAAAGGCTTGGCATCAAAGAACAGCAATGCACGGTCAATAATGTATGTGGAGCTCAATATCTGATTAGCAGCACTAAACATCGGGTAATTGCGGATTACATTGGTTCTGATCAACTCTGCACCAATCCCTTCGATAGTGACATAACCAATTTGATTTTTAGCAGCTTCCCTAAAGGCGTTGATCTCTCCCGACTGCACTTGCTTTGCCTCGCGCAGCTTGGCGTGGTAATACATCATTGAGGTCACAGCCTTTTCATTCTCTGCAAACACCAGTGTTGCGCCGATTAAAGCGCCTCCCCAGATAAGTTCTCCTTCTGCCACCATCCAGGAGGGTGTGGTAACAACACTGGATTTAGCGTCTCGCGCGAGTATGAGCTGCACTGTCACAGCTGTGTCAACAAGCGATGGCTCTGACCGTAGCCACATTTTCATGTCCTCAGCGCTCGCCGCGTTGTGTCGCATTAGCAGACTTACGGACATCTTCTTGATGAGGGGGTTGCCTGATTCGGCATTGGTATGAAGCGCAGCAACCTGCACCTTCGTGAGTATAATGCTTTCAAACAGTAGTTTGTTTTCTAACCGCCAAGTAACTGCGGAGCCAATTTGTTCCCCCCATCCATCTGGAATAATAAATAAGTCAGTGAATTGATTCCGCCCTTGCTTGGATTCTTCGAATCTAAACGCTATTTCGCCATCATGGGCAAATGGATCAAACCCCGCTTCGGTAAGCGCTTTGTATGCCGTGTAGTGCGGCCCATTCCATGCACTGGAGGGAACAAGTTCATCCCATCTTACCAATTCAGGAACATTCGTTTTAGCAGTGGCTTTACCCTTAAAAACCTTGATTTTGAAGCTTGTAAGCTGAGGGCGCTTAGGAGGGTCGCTATTGTATTTCGGATCACTAGCCAAATACACCGGAAGCGATTGCTTGGCTTCGGCAATACTTGCCAATATGAGATTAGAAGGAAGTTCGTTCTCAACGAGTCGTTGAAGTAGCGCATAACCATCTCGGGAAGCACAAAATGTGTGTTGAAGCTCGCCATCTTGAATACGATCCGAGAGCTTTTTGGGTGGTGATGCCATCAAGGGTAATGACGTGATGACAAGGGCAATAATACAATTTGAAGTGCTCATAGCGATCAAGGATGAAGGTTGGTGTTTTGGTTTCCGTCCTGCCACTGGTAGTTGGCTGGGTTTGCACCGCGTTTATTGGCAGTTTGCCCCGTAACCAACGGAACTGTATCAGGTGCCTTGTGTGTTCCTCCGGTGGGCATCTGCAGACCGCTCGCAGAGCTGTCTGCGTGGAACTTCCAATCGACTTGACGAATTGGAACGACTGAAGGTGGAATGGGAAGCAAACCCGTATTGTCGGCATCGGCAACACCAAGCCAGAGAAGAAAATCATCTTGGATAACAGTCTTCTCCCACTTGTATTCAACTGTTACAGGCCACGTCTGATTGCCTTCAATCGCCTGCGCAGGTTTACTGTGGTCATCAGCAGGCGCCTGTGGTGAATCGTCGTTATTAATTAATGATTTACCTCCAGAATCGAATGAGGCAACCACATGATAAAAGGGGGTCCAAAGGGTCTGCGGCCTAGTATCCAATACATAGTCTTGCCATGTGACTGTTCCAATACGGGTGGAGGCTACGGTAACAGTTGAACTCGCTGGTGCGGCACTCCCAGCCTGAATCGAAGGGTTGTTTACCTGCCAGTTGCGCGTGGTTTTAACATTCTGGACGAAGCCAAGACGCATATTGGCAATTTGAGGTGCGGTTGAATCTAAACCCGCAGGCTTGATCGTGGCCTCGCCTGAGAAAGTCCAAGCATACTGGGTGTTTGTGATCCCGTAGAGAATACCAGCCTTTGATGCGACAGACTGGCCTGGAAATGTGATAGTCGCATCAAACCAAAACACTGTCATGGGCTGAGTAGCAAGCACATCGCCAGCGACTCCGTTTTTTCTAATCTGGAGTTTGGCACTTCCCTTGTTGGCACTCTGCGTGATGCCTGTGATCCAGAACTTACCTTGCCCTTGTGCATCAAGAGTGACGGTTACGTTGGCCTCTCCGGAATCACTGTCGCCGGGCTTTGCTTGAGCACTCGAAAACTTCATCGTTCCACTCTCCGCCGTGACTCCGATGCTTGTGATTTGAGCGTTGGGAATTTTTACCGTGCAGGGTATCCACTGCCGCCATGCTTGAGAGCTAATTATCTGCTCCTTGCGTACCATGTCATCATTCTCGTCGGCGGTGTCATTGACGTTTACTTCAACTTGGGGCGCGGGAGGTCGAGCACTAAGCGATTCCGTGTGGGTTTGTCCATTGGTTGTGGTGGCGGCATAGAGTGTGATCGTCTCCGAAGATTCTGTGGCTCCTTCCGAGATGGTGAGTGTCTTCTCTTCATCGGTCATTCCGGATGAATCAGAGTCCCAGGTATATTTGTGGAATGTCATCGATAGAGACTCGCTTGTATCACTGTTGGGTGGGCGGGCGATGCGAACCTCTATGATGCCTCCATTAAAATTGGCTCTTGTCCCACTTTCTCGGGAAACCGTGACATAGTTGGGAAATGTGTCGGAGGGAGTTTGTACGGGTTTACTGGCAAAAAGATCGGGGCAGCCCGAACTGAATGGCCCCTCTATCAGCGTTGAGTTGACGGTATCGGGCCCCATTTCTTTCCACGCTTGGTCGCCAAAGGTCAGCACGGCTCTCGCTCCGCCAATCCCCGCCACAGAGCCAGTATTGCCGTCGCTATCACTCCAGCTTCCCTCCGTCGGCAGAGGCCAGTTTTCACCGATCCAGCCACGATAATCCGCAGCAGCCGTTGCTCGGGTCGGAAAGGGGCCATTCGCATCAAACCCAGGGCACAGGCTCCAGTCTGCTGGCGTGCCCGTCCCACCGCCGGGGCCTGTAACGTGCCCCTCGCTATAAACCCATGTGCCTTGGATGTAATCGTGATGGCCACCCGTCGTTATGGCGAAAACTGACCTGGATTGGATGATAGGCTGTTCTGGCGGCGGCCCAGCAGGGACTTCCACAGGTGAGCTCGCTGCACTATTGTACCCCTCAGCACTCGCTGAGACCTGCACGGTGGAAGGGTTGCTACCTGCCTTCAGGGTAGCCGTGCCGCTACCTGAACTGTTCGTTGATGCAGTGCAGGTTTTAATAATGGCATTTCCCATCGTAACGCCCCACGAAAGTGAAGCGTTTTCGACAGGCCGTGATTCAAAGTTTTTGGTTTGGATGCAATGCCATCTTTCGTTGTAACGCTCTTTCCAAGTATCGTAAGTGACGGATGCCGACAGTGAATTTCCAGATAAAGATAGCCCCGTGGTAAGCTGGCTTTTTTCATACCAGCTTCCATCTGGCCTAACCCCCAGTGTGACGGTCTGGGTCAAGTCCAAGAAACTCACCGTGGCGGAAAGCACATCCTGCCCATAGACCAAGTAATCCGTAGAGGCTGCGCCATTTGAATCCGTCGTTAAATTGGGATTACCCAGGCTACTGTTCGGATCGCTGATGGTGAATGCTACCGATGCATTGATCGCAGGACTAGAGTCACTATTTTGGATCCGAGATTGTCCAGTGGCATTCGTCCAAACATCCCAAGTATCTAAGCTCACAAACAAATTTACCGCCTCATACTCTGGGTGCGGGGCAAGTTGCAGTTCTAACGCACTTTCTTGATGATCAAAAATCCATTCAGCCCTGTTGAAATCTAGTGTTCCGACAGAGGTAGCGGCTGCGTAACTGGCATCGGCGCGGACTCTTGAATCCTGGGTTCCCATGGTGAAAATCGCCGTGACGTCTCCATTGGCATCGGTGTTGGCGGATTGCTGAGAGATCAAACCATTCCCCGTTTCAACCGACAAGACCACAGCGGCATTATTCGCTGGCCCCGTGGCTTCATTGATAAATTTATTGGTGCCTAGATCACTCGTCCAAACCTGCCAAGTGGTTAATAATACCTGCACGTTAACACTGCGCTCAATATTGGGGTGCAACTCGGTCGTGGTATCAGAAGTTGTCACATGGGTAGTGATAACTCCTTCATCATGTGAATAAGTCCAGTTACCCGGCACTTGTCTAAGCGTGATAGTTGCGGGCACCATTGTGCCACCCAAATCAGGATTGTTTGCAACGATTATTGAATCGTAGGATCCCATCGTGAAAGACACCTTTGCTTGACCCAAACTATCGGTTATTGCGCTGGCAGCAGAAAGCATTCCGTCCCCTTGTTGGATACTAAAAGCAATATTAACTCCATCCACTGGGCCAATTCGTGGATTTCGATAATCGGTATTACCCAAATTGCTCACCCAGACATCACTCTGAGTATTCGCCAGAGTGGCCGTCATCTCGCGAGTAGTTGAGCTATCCACTTCCAACGAACCATCCGTAGTCAACGCCAGTGAATAAGTGTTTCCAATGGTAGAGTACTGCCACACCTCAACGAGTGGACTGAAATCCAGGGTTGCCGTTCCACTTGTCCCATTGCTGGACGCCGTGACACGTAAGCGGCTGGGTTGACTCCCCATTTGGAAAATGGTATGCCCGAGCCCATCCTGTCCTGCGATACTACCATCGCCATAATCCACCGCAAAGTCATTGGACACTGGACAGGAATATATCGTCTGGGTATTGCGATTTTCCGTGTGATTCATATTACTGATCCATACATCCCAAGTGGTCAAGTTAGCCGTAGTTATCAAGGATCGTTGCTCACCATACTGCAAGCCATCTGATGAACCTCCGTTAGTCACCGATAGCGTGACGTCAGAGACTATGCTTTCGTTGTGGTTAAAGTACCATTCCTCCGCCATAGGCATAAAGGTAAGGGTTGCATAAGTTGAATTGCTGCCTGCATAACTCATATCGGCGCGAAGCACTGATGTTGATTCGCCCATCATAAAAGTGATATACGCATTTCCGTTGGATTCGCTCATTGTTGATGTTGCAGACAAACAAGCGCCATCTCCACCAGTGATTGACCAATTAACGGACGCACCTGCTGCGGGAGATGTGCTATAATCTCTCGTTTGAGTATGACCTTCATTGCTCGTCCAGATCGACCATGTGCTGAGTTCCACATTAGCTTGCACCTGCCTAGTGTCGCCTGAAGCTAGATTCTCTGGTGTGCCCAGAGTCACGACAGTAGCAGAAAGCAAACTTTCAGTGTGGTTAAAGCTCCAAACCTCAGTTTCTGGAGCACTAAAATCAATCGAGCCTGTGGCAATCACGCCACCATAACTAGCACTGACGACCAACGTGGATGCAGCAGCTACATTACCAGCGATAAAGGACGTTGTTGCTTCACCCATGTAATTTGAATACCCAAAAGAGGGGTATGCAGAGCCATTTCCAGTAGGAATGGAATAACTGAGACTCGCTCCGATGGGAGTGACCTGCTGGCTGCGAGTCTCGGTAATGCCCGAAACAGAATTTGTCCATATTTCCCAGGAATGCTGAAGCACCTTAATAGCGACCTGTCGGTTTGTACCAGGCACCAAGCCCGTGGTTCCTTCTGGAGCTGTTACCTGAACTTCAACATAACTCTCGGAACTGGTCTGATAAAAAATACCATCGCCTTCTTCAGCATGTCCCATTCTGCCTATGGGCATCAGAATCAACGAACTGATCAAACAGCCATGCACCAACCAAGCGTGGCGCAAGCGACTCCTGAAGTGCTGAAGCAGCGAGCTTGGAGCCTGAAACTCAGACTGGGTTAAGAAGCGCATCGGATTAATGAGTTGAATTAAAAGCCAATTATTTTCACAACAGGATAATACTGGTCAGAAAGGATTTAGATTACAAGGGAAATATTTAGTAATTCACTATCAGGCCTCGTATCTCTATTCATCACCAGAAATATTCTCTTCGCGTGCGTATAACTCCCCGCCCAGCATCACAGAATTCGGCCCTCAATAATCCTCGCCGTTCAAGCTCCGCGCCACGCTTTCCAACCAGTCCTCGAGAGCCTCTTGCATCTTCGGTAGGCGCACGGGTTGCTCGGCGAATTGCGTGCTGCTTTCATCGGGATCGGTGCCCAGGTTGTACAGTTCCCAGCTCACTTCGTGGGTCTTGGCATCCTCGATGCGATGCAGCTTCCAGTCGCCATCCAACCAAGCTGCGTGGCCTGGAAATTGGTGCAACGGCACGGGCGGCCCGAGTTCGGCGGCATCGGGATGCACGCGGGCTGGGTCGCTTGGTTCACTGCCTTTGGCTTGATCCGCGAGCAGTTCCTCCATCCATACTTTCGACTTGGTGACGAGCGTCTTGCTCGGTGTATCCCAGAAGCCGATGGGCTTGGACCGCTTCAACTCACCGCCCTCTAGCAACGGCAGCAAGCTGGTGCCATCGAGCACGGGTTGTTTCTCTGCTTTCGCATTCACGATGTCGAGCAGCGTGGGATAGATGTCGGAAGTGACGGCCTGTTCCTTCACCACGCGAGGAGCCTGGAAGCGCCCCGGCCACTCGACGATGCAAGGCACCAGCAGCCCCCCTTCGTACACCGTGCCCTTGAAACCGCGCCGCCCGCCCGTGGAGCCTAGCTTGGGCAGCGCACCGTTGTCACTGTTGTACCACAGCACCGTGTCATCGCGGATACCGAGGCTCGAAATTTCATCGCGCAGGCGACCAAAGGCGCGATCCATCGCGCTGATCTCGCCATAGAAATTCTGGAGTTTCTCGATCTGCTCAGGATAGAGCGAGCGATCCTTTTCCAATGCCAAATGCGGATCATGCGGACTGCCAAACCACACCACGGCAAAGAATGGCTGCTGGGCTTCGGTTTGCCGCCGAATGAACTTCAGCGCCAAGTCCACGGTAATATCGGAAGTGTCGCCCATGAAGGGCACGGCCTTGCCTTGATCGCTTAGAATGGGATCCAAATCGAAGTAGTTTGGCGATGATACCCACTCGTCGAAACCGCTCGCGCCGGGGCTCACAGGGCTGGCTTTTTGCACCGAGCCAAGATGCCACTTGCCGAAGTGCCCGGTGTGATAACCTGCGGTCTTTAGCACCTCGGCAATCGTGACCTCTTGGGGGCGTAAAACGTGACCCGCCTTGAAGCAGCCAAAGCGATTCGGCGTGCGCCCCGTCATCACACTACCACGCGTGGGCGAGCACATCGGAGCGGCGCTGTGAAAGTGATCAAAACGCACGCCATCGGCGGCAAAGCGATCAAAGTTCGGCGTCTTGATCACCGGATGCCCCTGGTAGCCCATATCGCCCCAGCCTTGATCATCGGCCATGACGAGGATGATGTTGGGCCGCTGATCCGCCGCGTGAACGACGACGAATGGGACGAAAAATAGGGCAAACACAAGGTGGATGGACTTCATTCATTCATCGGATCAAAGTCCACGCCGTGAGTCAATACTTCCCTGCCCTAGCGCCTTATTTGCTGCATCTTGGCCGTGCAGAGGTTGGGTTGCAGTCGGAAACGACCTCCCATGACTCCTCTCGGCTGCTTTCCTGAGTTTCCCAGCGTGCAGAAAAGTTTTCCGTCAGATTCGGGGCAGCTTGGCTGATACTGGGGAATGCCAGATGCAGATCCAGATTTGATGAGCCAGTTCGTCCAGCGCCTCACGGAGGCGCAGAGTGCGCTTTATGGGTCGATTCACACGATGATGGCAGGAGCCTCTGACGTGGCGGATGTACTGCAGGAGACGAACCGAGTGCTGTGGCAGAAGATGGCGCAATATGACACGACGCGGCCTTTTTTGCCCTGGGCGCTGCGTGTGGCGCACTTCGAGGTGCTGGCACATCGGAAGCGGCAATCGCGAGATCGGTTGGTGTTTGATGACAGCCTGCTCGGGGAGATCGCGGATGAGTATGAGCGGCAGTCCGCAGGGGCGGGCGGCTTGCAGGCGCTGGAACTGTGTCTGCAAAAACTGCCTCTGACTCAGCGCACGCTCGTGGAGAGCCGCTACATGCGAGGGGAAGCAGTGAATGACATCGCCACGCGTGAAGGGAAGGCGGCGAACGCGGTGTCGGCGCTGCTGTATCGCATCCGCCAACTGCTGGCGGATTGTATCGACCGCAAGCGCAACGAGGAGGAGCTGGCATGAGTGAATTTCACGCGCTCGTGACGGCGATGCTGGATGGCACGGCGACGGCGGAGCAGCAGCGGCAACTGGCCGAAGGATTGCGCTCGGATGCCACCTTGCGTGCTGAGTATGTAACGCAGATGCGTTTGGATGCTTGGCTGCGCTTCACGAGTGGTGCTGCGGTGAAGGAACCATCACGAGCAAAGCCCGTCATGGCACAGAGAAGTCCACGATTCCGAATGAGCCGCATGATCGCGGCAGCGGCGGCGATTTTGCTAACAGGTGTGACTGCGCTTTGGTGGTCGAGTCGAGGCGTGGAAGTGGAGATTGTGCAAACATCAGGCGATGCCG
The DNA here is from genome assembly GCA_031411235.1 of Verrucomicrobiota bacterium. GTDB lineage: Bacteria > Verrucomicrobiota > Verrucomicrobiia > Verrucomicrobiales > Verrucomicrobiaceae > JANOAR01. The sequence goes on from JANOAR010000154.1 coordinate 14,988, forward strand.
CGCATGAGTGGGTGGCGGGTCATCACCTTCGGCTCGGTCATTTGCAAATGACGAGCGGTCATGTGCAGATGCGCTTGACCTCGGGCGTACTGCTAGATGTCGCCGCGCCAGTGGAGATGCAGTTCGTGGATGCGATGCATGTGCGTGTCTCGCTCGGTCAGGTCACGGCGGACGTGGGAGAGCAAGGCAAGGGCTTCATCGTCGATACGGCGCAAGCGCAGGTGGTGGATCTGGGCACGAAGTTCGGTGTGGATGTGGCGCAGTCCGGGCACACGGATGTCGTGGTGTTTCAGGGCGAGGTGGAGGTCTTTGATCGCCAAACAAAGAGCCCGCAGAGCACACCGATGGCGCGACTCGTGGAAGGCGAGGCGGTGCGTGTGGATGCGCGTCAGCAGCTCAGCCGCATCATGAATGTAACCTCGACCACCAGCACGGCGGAATGGTCCACGCGTGGTGATGACGAAGCTGCGGTCATTGCTTCCGTGCATGACAATCTGCGCGATCCCAGCGCGAAGAACTACTACCGCATCATCTCCGGCGGGATGCGTGAGGATGCGCGCGCTTTCGTGGGCCAGCGACATGAATGGAACGGACTCACTGCGACTGGAATGCCGGATGAAATGATCGGCGCGGATCTGGTGCAAACGTTTGTGAGAGATCGCACGAAGACCGCGCTGGAAATCACGGTAACGGTGTCGCGCCCGGCCGTGCTCTATGTGCTCTTCGACAGCCGCAGCGAGCCGCCTGCATGGCTAGAGGAAAGTTTCACTGACACTGGCAAGCGCATCGGCCTGGAGAATGCGCCGCTGCTCGACAGCGGCCACGCTGTTGCCGTAGGGCCGGGCGCGGGCAACATGGCACCCTTCGCCGTGTGGAAGCGCGAGATACATCAAGCAGGCTCTATCACTCTCGGTTCACCACGCGAGACTCCCGACCAGCGCTTGCTCTGGATGTATGGCATCGCGGCGAAGCCACTCTGAATGCACTGCTCCTTCTCGTTCATGAACAAGATTCTCCTCCTTCATCTCTGCCTCCTTTTTGGCCTGTCAGTCCTTGCTCCGGCTTTCGCCGCCACGGAGGAGCGATCTGCCGACATCGTCATCTATGGCGGCACTTCCTCGGGCATCGCGGCAGTCCGTGAGGCTGCTTCCCAGGGGCATTCGGTGATCCTTGTCGTGCCGGAAAAGTTTCTCGGCGGCATGATGACCGGTGGCCTCGGTGCTTCTGACAAGGGCGTCTATTGGACGGTCGGCGGACTGGCCCGCAGTTTTTTTGAGGACGTTTACAAGCACTACGAAAATCCGCAGACATGGACAAGCGAGACGCGCCCGGAATACCTCCCCAAGCACGGCCTGATCTATCGCGAATCGATGAAGTGCCAGTGGTTCTTCGAGCCTCATGTGGCGCGGCTGATCTTCGAGAAGTGGCTCGCGGACTCCGGGGCGAAAGTTCTGCGCGGCGAACGTCTGAATCGCGGCAAGGGCGGTATGACCAAGGAAGGCGGTGTCATCCGCAGCATCACGATGGAAAGCGGCCTCGTCATCAGCGGCAAATACTTCATCGACGCGACTTATGAGGGCGACCTCATGGCTGCCGCAGGCGTGGCCTACACGGTGGGGCGCGAGGCCAACGCCACCTACCACGAAACGATGAACGGCATCCAAATCGATGAGACTGGCAGCGCCAAAATCAGTCCCTACATCGTGGATGGCGATCCGATGAGCGGCCTCTTGCCCCGCATCGAACCCAAGCCCTACGGACCACACGGCGCGGCGGATCATCGCTTTCAAGCCTACAATTTCCGCCTGTGCCTGACCACCGTGCCGGAGAATCGCGTGCCGATCACGAAACCAGCCAACTACAACCCGCTGAACTACGAACTCATGCTGCGAGACATGCAGCGGAAGAAAAAACTCACGCCAGGCAAAGGCTACTTCACCCGGGTTCCCATGCCCAATCTGAAGACGGACTCCAACAACGCGGGCACCTTTTCAACCGACTACATCGGCGGCAGTTACGGCTGGCCCGAGGCCTCCTATGCCGAGCGCGAACGGCTCCTCGCAGAGCATCGCGGCTATGTGCAGGGCTTCTTTTGGTTCTTGGGAAATGATCCGCGTGTTCCCGAGGACTTCCGCCAGGATGTCGCCCGCTGGGGACTGGCGAAGGACGAGTTTACCGACAACGACCACTGGCCCACGCAACTCTACATCCGCGAGGCTAGGCGCATGGTCGGCGTGCATGTGATGAACGAGAATAACTTTCCGCTGAAGTCCACCAACGCCGAGGGCAAGAAGATCGCCGCTGCCGCGCTTCAACCGGTCGAGGACATCATCGCCGTCGGCTCCTATGCGCTCGATTCCCACAAGGTCGGCATGTTTGAGGATGACCAAGGCCAGCTCGTTTGGGAAGGACACTTCTTTCGTGGCGTGAAGCCCTACGGCATCAGTTACCGCTCGCTGTTGCCGAAGGCTGACCAATGCAAAAACCTGCTCGTCTCCGTCTGCGTCTCCGCCACTCACGTCGCCTATGGTTCCATGCGCATGGAGTCCGTCTATATGGAAATGGGGCAGGCTGCGGCGGCAGCCGCTGGGCTTTCACTGAAACATGCCACCACGCCACACGCCCTCGCCTACCCCATGCTCGCCGAGCGATTGAAGGCCGGTGGTGCGATGCTTGATCCGACAGAGCCGAAAGCCGAGTCAACGGCGGCAAAA
>JANOAR010000155.1:0-5651 GCA_031411235.1 Verrucomicrobiota bacterium
GCGGAAAGTGGGCATGTGCCAGAGGCAGTTGCGGAAACAAAAGACCACACACTTGGGCTTCACCGCAGAGCGGACGACGTAGTTTTTCAGCATCAGATACCAGCGGGCGCTGGTGCTGTTGGGCAGCCATAGCGAGGACACTCGCTGCCCGCTGAGCTTGGTCAACTCGGGTGCGTCGATGTGGGCGCGAACCATCGAGTCGCCGATGAAAACGTAGTCCGGGCGCTCGCGTTGTAGCGCCCTGAGTGGTGCTTGGGCAAAGGGCACCTTGAGCGTGCCGAGAAGGTTTTGCTCGGCTGGGGAAGTGTCATTAGCACCGTCATCCTCACCTGGGCTTTTTTTGGCAGGTTCGATGGGATTACGCCTCAGCATCGGGATACCCAGGACGCCCGCCCCATAACAGGCGAGCCGGGCGAGGTGGTGGCGACGATTTTCAGGAGGCGATGCGGACATGTGGGGCTGGGCTTAGCGCGAGGCATGGGAGGATGCAAGTTGAGTGCGAGCCTGGCGGCTCTTCCCGAGAGATGATTCAACGCTTTTGAGGCGGGTGTGAAAAAAATGATAATTCATGCAACTCGTGATTGCGCTTCCCAGGCCGTGAAGGCTGTGATCTCATCAAGTCTCGCTCTCAAATACTCCTACTTAAACCATGCGTCACTTCCGCCCGTTCCTGGCCTACACTTGCCTTCTCTCCCTTTCGTCGCTCGCCTCGTTTGCCGAGACGTCGACCCTCTCGAAACCAGTGGCCCCGGCTGCGCCGCCCAAGGTGACGCCGCCGACCAAGCTACAGGCGCTCCTGGCCTCACCGCCAAAATTTTACTTCTGGCCTGCCTCCTCGGCACCCAGCCACTGGCAGCTCTCGGCAGGCTTTGTGTGGCGCAATCTGGGGGATTTGGAGTTTCATTCCTTCTCCAATGGCATCGCTTCTGGAGCACCCTTTGTTTTGCCAGCAGGCAGCTCGCGCCTTTCGGCAACGGGCGCGGGGAGCGGCTTCAGTAGCCGCACCTATGACGATGGCTACGTGAATCCTGATAGCGGCACGTCGTTCACGGCGGACACGGCCTTCTGGGGCTACACCTCGGCCAGTCAAGTCGCGGGCAACAGCATCAGCTTCCACGGCGTGGGGCCCAGCCACACCGAAATAGCACAGCGACTCAGCCTCGACTCCGATCCTGGCTGGAGCGATGGGCTCGCCGCTGGCGGCCCCATGATCACGCTCAACTACGAGCAAGAGTGGTCGAAGCACATCACACTGGGTCTGGATTTCTCCGTTTCGTTGCTCGCCCTGCACAGGGCCAACGAAGGCAGCTCATTCTTCTCCGAGATCACGATGAATCACTTCACCTCGCGAGTGACGGACAGCTATGGCACAGGCGGCGGCGTGCTGCCTCCGCCGCCCCACTCTGGCACTGCTGGGCCTGGGCCACTCATCTTGGCCACGCCTTCGCGAGTGCTCCACGAGTCCTTGGCCAACAGCGAAAGCTTCTATGTTTTCGACAGCATCGAGGAGAGCCTCGACTTCACCCTGACCACGCTTTCGCTGGGGCCCACAGCGTCATATCAGCGCGGTCAACTGCGGGCGCTCTTTGGGTATGGCCTAGCGCTAAATATTGTCTCCTGGGATGCCTTCAAGCGCGATACAATCTATGCCGGAACCACGCTGGAGACGGCCCAAGTCATCGCCCAGTGGCGGGATGCCGAGAGCGGCACCGATGTGCTGCCAGGCTTTTATTTGCAGAGTAGCCTCGCCTATGAAATCGACGAGCGCTGGTCGTGCAGTGTCTTCGGCAGGTACGACTGGAGCCGTAAACTGAAAGGCGAAGTCGGCGGCAGCACCTTCGCCCTAGACCTCAGTGGCTGGTCGGCTGGGCTGATGCTGAGCTATCGGTTTTAGCCATACGGACTTCAGCCTGACTCTGCGGTCTGCACACGACCAACCTCCTCTTCTCATGACTCCCCATACCCCACTCCGCATCGGCATTATCGGCGCAGGCGGCATCGTGCGGCAGCGCCATTTGCCTGCTTTGAAAGCGATGCCCCATGTCCGCATCACCGCTGTCGCGAACTCGACGCTGGCGAGTGCGCAGGCCTTCTGCGATGAACATGCGCCGGAGGCTGTGGCGATGGAAAGCTGGGGGCAGGTGGCGAGCAGCGACGAGGTGGATGTGGTGTGGATCGGCGCGACACCGCAACTGCATTGCGAGGCGACGCTGTATGCGCTCAGTCATGGCAAGCATGTCTTCTGCCAGGCACGCATGGCGCGGGATCTGAGCGAGGCGGGCAAGATGTGGGAGGCATCTCTGCGCTACCCAGAACTGGTCACTGCGATCTGCCCTGCGCCGCAGGGCATGGCGGGTGGCGAGCTGGTGCGGCAACTGCTGGCGGAGGGCGCTATCGGTGCGCCGCACCACGTCATTTTGCATAGCTGCAATGCTGGCTGGCTCGACGCGACCCAGCCTGCGCACTGGCGGCAGCGCGTGGACATCAGCGGGCTGCAAGTGCTGACACTGGGCATCTACATCGAGGTGCTGCATCGTTGGCTGGGCGACATCACACAGGTGCAAGCCGATGGTGCGGTGGTCTTCTCCAACCGCGAGGGCTACGAGGTGGAGGTGCCCGACTTTCTGAATGTGCTGTGTGAGTTCCGCAATGGTGCTCGCGGCTCGCTGAGCTTCAGCGGCGTTGCAGCCCATGCACCCAGCGATACTCTGACGATCTACGGCAGTGAAGGCACGCTGGTTTATGACTTTGCCAATGATGTGCTGAAGCTGGGCAAGCGCAGTGGCTCGCTCGAAGTGATGGCGATACCGGAGGCGCTGCGCCGCACCTGGACGGTGGAGCAGGATTTCATCAATGCGGTGCTCGATCCTGCGGCTCCACGTCCGCGCCCCGATTTTGTAGAGGGCATGAGATACATGCGCGTCGTGCAAGCCATCGCGCTGGCGCAGGACAGTGGTGAGCGGCAACGCGTGTGCTGATGTAGGTGTTTATTCCTTCTGCGTGTCGCCCGTTTTCCACGCAAAGGCACCGAACATCGCATGGCATTCCTGCTGCGGTGCCCAGGTGTCGTCGCTGCCACCGTGGAAGGTATTGAACAGAAGGCTATCGACGCCGATCTGGGGCGCGGCACGCCACTGCATATTGGGCCGATCCACGAGCAAGCGTTCGGCACTGCTGGGCAGGGTGACCCAGACGCGCAGCTTGCCATCGCGTTGGCCCAGCGTGTTCATCGTCACCCTCATGCGGATGTCGATGGGCTGGCCGAGGGTAAAGCGGAAGTCGGCTGGGAAGTCGAACTCGTCGCCATACTTGCGAGGTTGATTCATGTGATACACATAGGCTTGGCCTCGCCCATCCTTGCGCCACATGACGCGTGCAGACCAGCCTTCGTGGCCATTGACGGCGTCGCCACCGGTGATGGTCTTTGGCCCCCCGCAGAGGCCGGGCATCTTGCCGCCGCGTACGAATTCAAAGTCCTTGTCGAATATGACGGAGTATCGCAGCTCACCTGAGAGCGCCAGCTTGGCCGTGTAGGGCCAGCGCCAGCCACAGCCACCACCATCGGGGCCGATCTTGCCTGCGGCGTAGGCGATGCGCAGCCATGCGGAGCCGTCGATGAGCGTGGTGGAGAGGCGGCCCTCGCTGATGCCGTCTTCATACTCACAGCCGGGCCAGTCAGCCTTCCATTGCGCGGTGGTGTAGGGGCCCGGTGTGGCACTTATCTCGATGTTATGCCAGCCATCGGGCGCGGCGTTGGCGCGGAGGATGAGGAGGCTAAAGACGAGGAGGGTGAGCGGGCGGGAGTGCATGATGAATCGCCCTTAGCGAGCAGCAAGAATGCCACGCGCGATGCCTTCGGCTATGGCTTGGCGATGGTCGGGGTCGGAGCAGCGTTGGCTCTCCTTGCGATTGCTGATGAAGCCGCACTCGACGAGCACGGCGGTGCCTTTGGTTTCGCGAAGGACTTTCAAGTTTTGCTTATCGACGCCTCGGTTGAGCCCAGGGATACGTTTGTCGATGGCGGCCTGGATTTTCAAGGCTAGCGAGCGCCCGGACGTGCTCATGTAATGAGTGGTGAAGCCAGAGGCCAAACGATTTCTGGCGGCATCGTAGTGGATGCTCACAAAGATGGCACTGCGGTAACGATTGGCGATGCGAGCACGAGTGCTCAACTCGAGAAAAGTGTCGGTGCGCCGCGTCATGATGACACGCAGCCCGGCTTTTTTTAGCGCGGTTTCGAGACGCTTAGCGGTATCCAGGCAGAGGTTTTTTTCCTTAACTCCATACCAGTAGGCACCTGGGTCTTTGCCACCGTGACCAGGATCGATCACAACAGTCGTAAAGGCATGGGCTAGGCTGCTCAGGAAGAGGCAGGCAAGGCACACGAGCGGAGTGATGTGGAGCGCCTGCCCCACCGAGTCCTTGGTGGCAGACCAGACTGAATTGAATCCCCGCAGCGTGGATGACATTACTTGGGAATGGTGAGCTTGCGACCATCGCGAATCAGATCGCTTTTGAGGCCATTGGCGGCTTTGATTTTTGCCACCGTGGTGCCGTATTTCCTGGCGAGGGTGTAGAGGGAGTCGGAGGACTTGACGGTGTGCTTGGTACCGCCAGTGGACTTGCTTTTGCTCGTGCTGCCGCTCTTGGATTGGCTGCTGGACTTCTTCGTGGGAGTGGCCCTGGAGCGACTGCTTGAAGAGGTGCCACCGTCACTGTGGTGCGAGCCACTGGATGCGCCCGTGGCTGGACGTGCGCCACCTTCTGCCGCCCAGGCGGTGATGTAGCTACCATTGGGAGCGAAGGGATAGTCCGCATGAGGCAACGAATGCGCTGGGGTATGGGGCGAGTCGTAAAGGGGGATGGTCGGCAGGTTGCTGGGGACGCCTTTGAGCCCAGAATCTGAGGACGAGCAGGAGGCTACACCCAGGGCAAGCGCCGCGCTGCCGAGCAGTTGCCAAAGGGGGGATGTCGAGGCTGGAGTGGTGGGCGTTGTCATGGGAGGAGTGACGAGCGTTTGGAAATCGGATGGCTGTGGGAGAAGCTGGGGAAGCCGATGCTACTTAGATTCAGGCATGTGGAAACGCTTGATGACTCCGGTAACTTTACCGCGTTCGAGCAATACAATGCGCTCGTGAAAATAAGGGCTGGCATGGAGAGGCACGGAATACGCCCAGCGAGTATCCTCGGGGGTGTTTCTTTCCAGCGGCATACCCACGAGTTCGAAAACATCGCGGCCCATCATGCCGGGCACGATCTTGTCGAAGCGACCTTCTGAGTAAACACCGACGCGGAACTTGGTCTCGGTTTTGCTCATGTTTTGCAGACAAGTCCAAGACTCACTAAGCCCATAGCCGTAGCTCATGGAGATGTAGAGAACCATGATGAGAGGGGTGCAGATGAGCAGGAGAGGGACAATGAGATACCAGCGTTTTTTCAGAAAGTTCATGCGTCAGCGATGCTGAACGGAAGCGCGCGATTTGCAATGCACAATGCAGATCAAAAACAGGGCCGCAGTGCCTCATTGAAAAGGACACCGAAAGGGTAGCGACCGGGAGGCAGGGATAGAGTCGATGCCTCATAAATGAGGACACCGTGGCTGATGGAGCCACGACTGATGAAAAAGAGCCTTGAAGACTACACGCGAGTGA
>JANOAR010000156.1:0-15852 GCA_031411235.1 Verrucomicrobiota bacterium
ACTCAACAGCCGCATCCAAGCCATCAAGAGCGCGGCAAGAGGCTTCCGCTCCTTCGCCAACTATCGTGTACGCATCCTCTTCCACTGCGGCAAACTCGATCTCAAACCCTCAATCGCCCATTAAAACCCGCGTAGAACCGAGATTCCTGTCATTCTGGCCGGGAGCGAATGGAACCTCCACTTCGTCGGCAAGCACTGGTTCGATTTGAGGTGCGCTCTGGCAGACCCAGTTGTGGGAAATGATCCAGAATGATTCGTCGAAAGTTCAGCACCTGACCGAAGCGTGCAATCTAATCAGGCAGCCGGGAATCGTTGCACGAACTCTTGTGGAGTGAGCACGGTGATGGAGCTTTTGGCAAAGTCGGTCGTGTTGCGGGTGACGATGCAGTCGGCGGCGCAGACTTCGGCAGACACGGCTTGCAGTGCGTCTTCGAAATCGCCAAACCCCAAGGCGCGAGCATCCCGCGCATTGGCATCGGTGGCGTCGGCCACTCGTGCCCAGGAGAGGATTTTGTCCACCTCCACCATAGCTTCTGCTTCGGTGCGACCGCGTTTGAGCAGGTAGTAGGCCGTGGCGAGTCCATGCCAGGCGATGAACATCGGATGACCTGCAGCCTCGCAGTGCAGAATGACGGCCTCGCTGTCAGCCACCAGCCCAGGCCGGTTCAGCAGCACATCCAGGAGGATGTTGGTATCCAGAAAGACTCGCATCGCACTCAGCGGTTCACGCCATGCTTGGCGGCATAGTAGTCCATTCGCAAATCATCCACGGACTCGCCAGGAGCGAGATTGACGCTGCCCTTGGCGCTGCGCAGCCACTCGCTGGCTTTTCCTGTCGCAAGCGGGCTGGCATCCGCACGGCTGATCTGCACGACAAAGGCCGAATCCAAAAGCGCGATGACATGAAGGGTGTCGCCCTCATGCACGTTCAGATCGGATAAGCGGTCTGCCGGGATGCGCTGTGTGAGTGTCATGCAGCGAACCTAACGCATCGCGATGGCGACTGCCACTCTAAACTCTTTTCACATGAAGCCGCTCCTCCTGTTAATTCTCCTCGCCACCGCGTGCAGAGCAGAGCCGCATCTGCCTGCGGGCACAAAGCCGTTGCTTTCCGCTGCTGCGAACGGTCGCGGGCCGCTGGCGTTGGTGAATCTGAATCATCATGTGCTGGGCCATGCGAAGGTGTTTGGCGGGGCGATGCCCGACTTGTTTGTCGCAGGCTACGGTGGGCCGCAGGCTGTGCATTTGTTTCGCTGGGTGGACACGGCGGAGAACGGCGCACCGGTGTTTGCAGAGCCGGTGGTGGTGAAGTGTGCGTTCAAAGACAAGGGCGTGGTGTTTCAAACGAAGGTCGGTGCCGTCATCGGGTTGTGGATCGACAAGTCGGAACTGGTGACAACGGAGCTGAATCGCGAGGCGATGGAGTTTCGCAAAACGAAGCGCGTGAAGCTGCCGAAGGAGGTGAAATCCCCGTCGAGCCTCGGGGTGATCGTGAATGAGGATGGTGGCTACGATCTGGCATTCGAGATGTCGAATGGCGGTCAGGGGCGGGAAGGAAGCCCGAATACGGAGGAGTGGCGGCCGTTCAACTCATCGGGCATCGCGACGGGTGAACTGCGCTATCGTTATCTCATCGGCGTGACGGCGAAGGGCGAGGTAAAGCAGATCACGGCGACGAAGGACGAAGTGTATTTCTCGATGCACAGCATCACGAACATGAACCTCGGCGTGGGGCATGAGCGCGACATCGTGACGGGATCACGGCAGGGAAATCTGGTGTTTTATCGCAACAAGGCGGCGAGCGGATTTGATCTCGAAGCGAAGCGGCTCATCGCGGGCGAGGATGGCAATGCGCTGCGGCATCCGAGCATCAATCCGAGCGTGTCGGCGTATCCGGGTGGCTTGATCGCGTGTGGCGAGGGTTCGTTGTATTTTTATCGCTTCACGGGGAAGTGGGCAGAGATGGGTACGCCCGTGTTTGCGGAGCCTGTGTCGGTTTTGCAAGAGAACGCGGATCTCTATGCGGGCACGTTGCCGTCGCCGACGACGGTGGATTGGAATGGCGATGGCGTGCTGGACATCCTGGCGGGCAATTCCGAAGGTTTCGTGCTCTTCTTTGAGAACATCGGCAGTAATGACGCGCCAAAGTTTTTGCCAGCCACTCGCGTGCAGGCGGGTGGTTGTAGCATCCAGGTGCAGGCGGGTTATTCCGGCAGTTTACAGGGCTTGCAGGAGGCGAGGTGGGGCTACCTTTCACCAAACGTCATCGACTGGAATGGCGATTCGTTGCCGGACATCATCACGGGCGACATCACGGGCAATTACATGATCTACCTCAATCGCGGCACGAAGACCGCGCCGCAGCTCGACGCTGCGCATCCGCTCTACTGCGACGGCATTGACCTGCACGGCATGTGGCGCTGCCGCCCCGCGGTGGCGAAGCTCGACGGTCGCATGGCGATGGTGATCGTGGATGGCGATGACCATTTTCACCGCTACTGGCGCATCGACGACTACAATCTCGAAGAAGGCGGAAAGCTACTGCTCGACAAGGGCAAACCCATCGGTGCGAGCGGTGGCGTCGGTGGCATGAGCGGACGCTGCAAACTCGATCTCTTTGATTGGAATCAAGACGGCCATCTCGACTTGGTCGTCGGCACTGGCCGAGTGAACTCGATCCCGGATCGTCAAACTGGCCTACCCATGCCCACCATCGGCAAGAAGACCCTCGGCACACCTCTGCTGATGCTGAATACTGGCACAAATGCGCAGATGAAGTTCGCTCGCCCAGTGCCATTTTGTGACGAATCTGGAACCATCATCCAACCTGGCGGCGCACATGAAACCGGAGCCGTCGGCACCATGCTCGGTGGCAATGGCCCGAACCTGCTCATCTGCAATGAAGCGGGGCGTATGTTCCTGCTGCTGGGCACGTCTCTAAAAGCCATCGTTTCTCACTCCTCACCATGTTCATGAAGCTCAACAGAAGCACCACATGGAAGACAATTCCGCCAAGCAGCCCGCACAGCCGCAGGTTCGGTGCGACGTAGGTAGTCAAGCGCCTGGCACGTCAGCACGATGCCCACGACCAATAGTACGCACGAAGCCTCGATGTTGGGTGCCGAGCGCAGATAGCGCCCGCGCGAGATCAAGGCTTGCGCGGTGCGATCTAGCCAACGCGTAATGACGTGCATGAGTGGAGCCCCATGAGATGAGGTATGGAGCACAATGCGCAACTGCTATGTTATGCTGTCGATATTTATGAAACATGCGGCTTACCGCCTCCGTCTTGCTCATCACTGGTATACCAGAAGGACACATGATCTCCAAGAAACCATCAACCAAGGAACTGTCGCTCAGCCAGCGGGCCTACGCGCACCTTCAGCAGAAGCTGCTCAGTGGCGAACTGCAAACCGGCAGCGTGGTCTCGGAGCAGTCCTTGGCCAGCGAGATCGGCATGAGCCGCACGCCAATGCGCGAGGCCATTCGGGCGCTGGAGCGCGAGGGCATCCTGGAGCAAGTGCCGCGTTTTGGCACCATCGTTAGGAAGCTGGAGCGTCGCGATCTGATCGAGCTGTATGAACTGCGCGAGGCCATCGAACCCTTCGCCGTCGCCCATGCGGCGGAACAGGTGTTACCCGAAGATTTGCTGACGCTGCGACAGCTCTGCGATGCCGTGGAAATGCTGAGCCAGGAACTGAGCAAGTCCAAACTGCCCACACTCAACGCCGCCCAGATGCGACGTCTGCTGAGCGCTGACCTTGGCTTCCACGTCATCCTGCTGCGAGCCTCGGGGAACCAGCGGATGATGAAAATCGTCTCCGACTCGCGGCTGCTCACCGGCATCTTCGGCACGCAGCGCCAGCCACACACCGCCGCCGTTCTCGATGCCATCTGCGCCCAGCATCGGGCCATCCTCGAAGCGGTGGAACGAGGTAATGCTAAAACCGCAAGTCGGCTGATGACAGCCCACATAGCTGCCAGCAAGGCCCAGGCACTCGCCGCGCACGACCAGGAGCACAGCCACGCCTCCCGCCGCAGTTTCCCCCTGGCCATGCCCGAGCAAATGCTCGCCGATATCGACCACATCGAAGCCCGCCGCGCATCGCTGAGCAAGGCAAAGCGAACCGCTCCCTAACCCCCTTCTCTCGCTCTCCATCCATCACTCACTATTTCCCATGATCACCGGTATCATCCCTCCGCTCGTCACCCCACTCACTGACCGCGACACACTCGATGTCGCAGGCTTCGAGCGCTTGATCGAGCGGCTCATCACTGGCGGCGTTTCTGGCCTCTTCATCCTTGGCACCACAGGCGAGGGGCCTAGCCTCAGCTACCGGCTGCGGCGCGAATTGATCACCCATGCCTGCACATTCGCCAAAGCGCGGGTGCCCGTCTTCGTCGGCATCACAGACACCGCGTTCGTGGAGTCCGTACATCTTGCCCACCACGCCGCCGATGCCGGTGCCGCAGCACTGGTCGCCGCGCCGCCGTATTACTTGCCCGAGGGCCAGCCCGAGCTGCTGGAATATATCCGCCACCTGCTGCCCACGCTGCCCCTGCCGTTCTACCTCTACAACATGCCTTCGCTGACCAAAGTGAGCTTCGAGACAGACACCGTGCGGGCCTTGCTCGATGAGCCCGGCATCGCAGGCATCAAAGACAGCTCGGGCAACATGACCTATTTCCATCGGCTGTGTCAGCTCGTAAAACAGCGCCCCGACTGGTCTGTTCTGATGGGGCCGGAGGAACTGCTGCTCGATGCTGTGCTGGCTGGTGGTCACGGCGGCGTGAACGGCGGAGCCAATGTATTCCCTGAGCTTTACGTCGCGCTGTATCGCGCCGCACAAAGTGGCGACTACGTCCGTGCTCGCGAGCTGCATGGGCTGGTGATGCGCGTCTCTTCGCTGCTCTATCAAGTAGGTCGCCATTCATCCGCCATTATCAAAGGCCTCAAGTGCGCCCTCTCCCACCTGGGCATCTGCGATGACTTCATGGCCGAGCCTTTTCATCGGTTCAATGAACCGGAACGCACTCGCGTGCGGCAGATTCTTGATGAACTGAGCCCTCTCATTAATAACCTGTAAACCTGTCCATCCCATGCATACCCAGCTAGCCCCACACGCCGCTACTGAAAAAGGGAGTGCTTTTTTTGGGGTATAAAACTCATTGCGACATTCCGGCTCATACGCCTATGCCTCGCTGTTGCCGTCGCCCTATGTTCCGGCTGCTGGGCACGTCTTTAAAAGCCATCGTTTCTCACTCATCACCATGATCATGAACCTCAAGCATCTCTCCCTCGCTCTTGCGTGTTTCACGCTCTCCAGTCACGCTGCTGAACTGCAACGACTGCCTTACAACAACCCTGGCCTCACGGTCGATCTCGGCGTGGGCCTGTGGGCATGGCCGCTGCCGATGGACTTCGATGGTGATGGCGATCTCGACTTAGTGGTTAGTTGCCCAGACAAGCCTTACAACGGCACTTACTATTTTGAAAATCCAGGCAATGGCAAAGGGACAAAGATGCCTGTGTTCAAACCGGGCAGGCGCGTTAGCAAAGGGCTGTCGAACGTGCGGATCAGCTATGTCGAAGGCAAGCCTGTGGTGACAACACCAGGCTTCACCCATCCCGATTTTTTGAAGACTGGCGTGGATAATCGCGAAAAGCTACCCCTCGAAGCGAATCTCCATCCAAACAAGGTTCGCGCCAATGAATGGCACTTTGCCGATCTCGATGGCGACGGCAAACAAGACCTTATCGTGGGCATCGAAGACTGGACGAACTACGGCTGGGACAACGCGTATGATGAGAACGGTCACTGGACGAACGACCTGCTGCGTGGGTTGGTTTACTTCGCCAAAAACACGGGCACCACAGCAGTGCCAGCCTACGATAAACCCAAGCTGCTCAGCGCCGCAGGCACCCAAATCAATGGCTTCGGTATGCCCTCCCCCTGCCTCGCTGACTATGATCGTGACGGTGATCTCGATCTAATCTGCGGCGAATTCATCGACGGCTTCACTTACTACAAGAATGAAGGCACCAAAGAGAAACCCAAGTTCATTCGCGGACTGCGACTGAAGCACGACGGCAAGTTTATTCACATGGATCTGGAAATGATCACGCCCACCTCCATTGATTGGGATGGCGATGGCGACATCGACCTTATCTGCGGCGATGAAGATGGCCGCGTGGCACTTATCGAGAACACGGGCACGTTCGTCGATGGCGCTCCTGATTTCCTGCCACCCATGTATTTTCAGCAAGAGGCGGAGGATGTAAAGTGCGGTGCGCTGTGCTCGCCCTCCGGCTATGACTGGGATGGCGATGGTGACGACGACATCGTCAGCGGCAACAGCGCGGGTTACATCATTTTCTATGAGAACCTCAGTGGCCCCAAGGTCGCGCAACCGAAGTGGGCCGCACAAAAAAAGCTCGAAGCCGACGGCAAAATCATTCGCCCTATGGCTGGCCCCAACGGCAGCATCCAAGGCCCGGCAGAAAGCAAGTGGGGCTACACCACGATTAATGTCGCCGACTGGGATGCCGACGGCCTGCCCGACATCGTGTGCAACAGCATCTGGGGCAAGGTTCACTGGTATCGCAACATCGGCACCCGCAAAGCACCCGCGCTCGCCGCAGCGCAGCCTATTGAGGTCGAATGGAAGGGCGTGCAGCCATCGCTAGCCTGGGGCTGGCTGAAGCCCGAAGGCAAAGCCTTGCTGACACAGTGGCGCACCACGCCCGTGATCGTGGACTTCGATAAAAATGGCCATCTCGATCTCGTGATGCTCGACCATGAAGGCTACTTGGCATTCTTCAAACGCAACGCCGATAAGACACTGCAACCACCGCAGCGTGTGCTGTGCGATGAGAAAGGCGAGCCGCTGCAATTCAACAAAGGCATCGCTGGCAAGTCGGGCAGACGCAAAATCACCATGACCGACTACGACGGCGATGGGCACCTCGACATCCTCATCAACAGCGGCAACGCCGAGGTCTGGCAACAGGTTGCTCAGCGTGATGGCAAGCAGCTCTTCAAGAACGTAGGCAATGTGAGCGAGGTCAATTTGGCCGGGCATGACACCTCGCCAACCACAGTCGATTTTGATGGCGATGGCATCAAAGATTTGGTGATTGGTGCCGAGGACGGGCGCTTCTATTTCATGAAAAGCCCACGCTCGAAATAACATGCACGCCCCAGACTCCCCTACCCTCTCTCGCACCGCATGGCTCATGGTCATGCTGCTCGTGCCCGTCGCCCTGCTCAATTACCTCGACCGGCAGATGTTGGCTGCGATGAAGTCGTCCATGATGGGCGACATCCCCGACATCCAGAGCAAGGCCAACTGGGGCATTGTGCTGGGCTCGTTCAAGTGGGTGTATGCCATCCTGAGTCCTGTCGGTGGCTATCTCGCGGATCGTATCAGCAAGCGCCATGTCATCTGTGCTAGCCTCTTTGTTTGGTCGGCGATCACTTGGTTCACCGGGCATGTGACGAGCTTTGAGCAGCTCATCTGGGCACGTGCGATCATGGGTATCAGCGAAGCGTTTTATATCCCGGCGGCGCTCGCACTGATCACTGACTTCCACATTGGTAATACTCGATCTCGTGCGGTTGGATTCCACCAAATGGGCATCTATTTGGGCATCATCATTGGTGGGTTTGCTGGGTATGTGGCCGATGCACCCGCATTCGGCTGGCGCTTTGCCTTCAGCACCTGCGGGCTCATTGGCGTGCTGTATGCGTTGCCTCTCTTTGCTGTGCTGCGTAATCCTCCACGAGCCGCCAACGCAACCGCGCAACCCTCACCCCTCTCGGCGGTGGGCGAGTTGTTTAGCAACAAAGGGTTCATTCTCTTGGTGCTGTATTTCACCCTGCCCGCGCTCGCTGGCTGGGTGGTGAAGGATTGGATGCCCGATATTTTGAAGGAAAAGTTTCACCTTGGCCAAGGCAAGGCGGGAGTCTCAGCGGTGCTCTATGTGCAGATCGCCTCGCTCATCGGCGTGGGCCTGGGCGGCTGGTTGGCAGATCGCTGGATGCGCCAGAACATCCGTGGGCGCATCTTCGTCAGTGCCCTCGGCATGATGTTCTTTTTGCCAGCCTTGTTCGGCGTTGGCAATGCCAGCACACTGGGCATGGCCGTGTGTTTTCTCATGCTCTTTGGCCTTGGCTGGGGCTTCTTCGATTGTAACAACATGCCCATTTTATGCCAAATTGTGCGACCTGAGCTGCGTGCCACGGGTTACGGTTTCATGAATCTTGTCAGCATCAGTTGTGGTGGCTTTGCCGATTGGGGCTTTGGGGCGCTGCGAGATCGGCATGTGCCACTGAATGTAATCTTTGGCGTATTCGCCGGGATAGCTCTGCTCTCGGTAGGCATCGTGCTTTTCATCAAACCTAAGGAAGCCCTGCCTACCCCTGAGCCATCATGATCTAACAACACTATTTTAACTAAACACTCTCACCTTATGAAAACACAACTCGCTCTCCTCATGCTTCCCTGTCTCGCTTTTTGCGCTGATCCTGCTGTGCTGAAATCAGAGTTTATCTATGAGTCCGCGCCCTTCCCGAGCTGCCATGCGACCACCCTTGTTGAAAGCAGCGGGCAGATCGTGGCGGCGTGGTTTGGCGGCACGGCAGAGAAGAATCCCGATGTGGGCATTTGGACTGCGCGACTCGTTGAAGGCAAGTGGACGGCACCCATCGAAGTCGCCAACGGTGTGCAGGCCGATGGCACGCGCCATCCCTGCTGGAATCCTGTGCTCTTCCAGCCCAGCGAGGGGCCGCTGATGCTCTTCTATAAGATCGGCCCCAACCCGAGCACTTGGTGGGGCATGTTGCGCCGCAGCACCGATAACGGCAAGACATGGAGCGAGGCCGAGCGCCTGCCCGAAGGCATCCTGGGGCCGATCAAGAACAAGCCGGTGCAGCTCAGCGATGGCACAATCCTATGCCCAACGAGCACCGAGACAGATACAAATCCAAGCGACTGGCGCGTGCATTTCGAGCGCTCTGCCGACCTTGGAAAAACTTGGGCAACCACGCAGCCTGCTGCACCGGGAGAGCCTGCGATTGGTGCCATTCAGCCCAGTGTTCTCTTTCTCGGTGGCGATAAATTGATGGCCATTGGCCGCAGCAAACAGAAGCGCCTTTTCCAAGTTTCCTCCGACGATCTCGGCAAAACCTGGGACACGATGTCGCTCACGGACTTACCCAATCCTAACTCTGGCACCGATGCCGTGACGCTCCGCGATGGTCGCCATCTCTTGATTTATAACCACACCGCGAAAGGCCGCTCGCCGCTGAATCTCGCTGTCTCTGCTGATGGCAAAAACTGGAGCGCCGCGCTGGTGATCGAGAACGAACCCAAAGCGGAGTTCAGTTATCCCGCGATTATCCAGACTAGCGATGGATTGGTGCATATCACTTATACCTGGAAAAGGAAGAAGGTGCGGTATGTGGTGATTGATCCCACCAAGCTGGTACTGACACCCATGACCAATGGCGAATGGCCTGTCTCGAAATAGAACTCTTGTTTTAATCCAAGTTATGAAGACCACCACGGCATCAAAAACGATCTACCTCGTCGCCAGCGGCGACCTGCGTATCTCGGCCAATCAGACTTGCTGGGCTGCCCAGCACGAGATGGAGATGGCACTGAGTGCCGCGCTAAAAAGGGAAGGCTGGGCGGTGCAGCGTGCGCATGGCTTTGATAAGGTGAAGCAGCATGGTTTCATCGACTCGCAGCGCATGGGCATGGATGTCTTCCGCGACATCCCAGCGGATGCGCCATTGATCGTTGCCGAGGCGGTGTGGCAGTATTCGCACCATGTGCTGGCGGGGCTCACGACGCATCGCGGGCCAATCCTCACCGTGGCAAACTGGAGCGGGCAGTGGCCGGGGTTGGTGGGCATGTTGAACCTCAATGGTTCGCTGACGAAGGCCGGGGTGAAGTATGCCACGCTGTGGAGCGAGGACTTCATGGACGCGTTCTTTTTGAAGGGTCTGCGCGAGTGGCTCAAAAAGGGGCGCATCACTCACGACCTCAGCCATGTGCAGCCTTTGAGCCAAGTGAAGGTGCCTGCCAAAGCTGAGAAACTCGGCAAGCAACTCGCTAAAGAACTGAGAGCGAACAAGGCCATCATGGGCGTCTTTGATGAAGGCTGCATGGGCATGTTCAATGCTATTATCCCCGACCACGCATTACACGCCTGCGGTGTTTTCAAAGAGCGGCTGAGCCAGTCGGCGCTCTATTACGAGACCCTGCAAACCAGCGTTGCCGAGGCCGATGCAGTGTTTGATACGCTGGTAAAGAAGGGCATGAAGTTCAAGCTGGGCAGCGATCATGCGTCGCAACTCACCCGCGAGCAGGTGCGACTCCAGTGCCAGATGTACATCGCGGCACTGCGGCTTGCCGATGACTTTGGCTGCGATGCCATCGGCATTCAGTATCAGCAGGGGCTGAAGGATCTGCTGCCCGCGAGCGACCTCGTGGAGGGCGCGCTCAACAATGCCGACCGGCCTGCGGTGCGCAGTCGCGATGGCAAGCGCGTGCTCTACAAAGGTGAGGCGCTGGTGCATTTTAATGAAGTGGATGAATGCGCCGGGCTTGATGGACTCATCACGCAGCGCGTTCACCAGGCCCTCGGTCAGCCGACGGAAAATACGCTGCACGATGTGCGCTGGGGGCGGGCCTATGGCGACGACTATGTGTGGGTGCTGCTCATCAGCGGCGCTGCGCCGCCTGCACATTTTATCGGCGGCTGGAAGGGCGCGGAAGGGCATCGCCAGCCCGCCATGTATTTCCCCAATGGCGGCTCCACACTGCGTGGCATCAGCAAGCCGGGCGAGATTGTATGGTCGCGCATCTATGTGCAGAACGAAGCACTGCACATGGACATCGGGCGCGGTGGTGTGGTGAGCCTGCCTGCCGAAGAAACTGAAAGCCGCTGGGCTGCAACCACACCGCAGTGGCCCATCATGCACGCGGTGACTTATGGGGTTAGCCGAGATCAACTCATGGCCAAACATCAGGCCAATCATATCCAAGTGGCTTATGCGAACAGTGCAGCGGAGGCGGATCAGTGCATGTTCGCCAAGGCCGCCTTTGCGCAAGCGCTGGGGATGGCAGTGAATGTGTGCGGCACGTTGAGTTGAGCGAGATGTGGCTTCGACTTCAGTCGAATGCAGTCGTGGGCTGATCGCAGCCATAGGCTTTCAAAGCCCGTGGGTGAATTTCGAGTGCATTAGCGGCTTCGTTTGCTGCCGACTGAGTTCGACTAAAGTCGAAGCCACTTTCAGGCTGCGATGTCACAGCCCACGATCTCGCAGATGCCTTCGTTCATCCGCCAGCGTACCTCGTGGTCACCGATGCGTGCGGCGTATTCGCGCTGGGCATCGGTTTGGTAGGCGGGCTGCGGCTGGAGAGCGAGTGATTGCTCGATAAGCAATCGTCGGTGCTCGGCCATCGCGGGTTGTCGAACAATCCAGCGTACTTCCACAGGCACTGGAGCGTGGTCGGCGAAGCCGCCTGTGGCGTGTGGCAACGAGTCGGCGTAGGGCAGGTAGGGCTTGATGTCGAACACGGGCGTGCCGTCCACCAAATCGACGCCACTGACCTCCAGCCACGGGGCTTCGGGGCCGTCGAGCACCACACGTTCCAGCTTCACCACTGAGAGCGCGAGGCGATTGGGGCGAAAGGGTGAACGTGTGGCGAAGACTCCCACGCGCTCATTTCCACCAAGTCTCGGTGGGCGCACGGTGAGGCCCACGGCATCCTCCTTTACCTGATGAAACTCGGCGATGAGCCACACATGGCTGAAGCCCTCCAACCCACGCACCGCCTCGACGCGGCGATACTCCGGCGCAAACACCACGCGCCCCCAAGCCGCAGGCACAAGCCCCGATTGCCGGGGCACGGCGAACTTCTGCGGGTAGCAAGTGTGAAGAGTGGCGATGGGACTCATGGAGATTGATGAACTATGAATGATGAGGCTCGTGGCTGATCGCGCCGTAACAACGATGCCTTGAGCACCTGACGCCCACTACCCGCGCAAGTCATCAAACGCCGCCCCCAGCCCTGCGGCTACATCGGTGGCGCTCAACGACTCCGACGAGCGCTTGCCTTCAGCGATGATTATT
The DNA here is from genome assembly GCA_031411235.1 of Verrucomicrobiota bacterium. Lineage (GTDB taxonomy): Bacteria > Verrucomicrobiota > Verrucomicrobiia > Verrucomicrobiales > Verrucomicrobiaceae > JANOAR01. The sequence continues at coordinate 12,147 of JANOAR010000156.1, forward strand.
TCTGCCGCTCGGCCACACACCCACGTCCCGACACTTGCCGCATCGCGAGCCGAGCAACCTTGCGCGATCAGTGCCGCGAGCACACCTGTGAGCACATCGCCCATGCCGCCACTGGCCATGCCGGGATGCCCTGTGGTGTTGTAGAGTGTCGATTTTTTGTCCTCTGTAATGATGGTTCGCGAGCCTTTGAGCAGCAGCGTCAGCGCAGGCTTCTTACGCACAAAGGCTTCCGCCAGCGCTTGGCGCTCCAGATTTTGCAGCGCGGACTGGCTGGCGATGAGCCGCGTCATCTCGCCAGGGTGCGGCGTTAGCAATCGCGGGCCGCGTGCTTGATCCAAGTCCAGCAGACGATTGCGTGCGAGTATCGTCAGGGCATCCGCATCCACCACCATCGGTACCGCCGCGCGGCGCAGCAGTTCGCGAATCTCTTTTTCATAGGCGAATCCGATGCCTGGACCAACGGCCACCACATCGTAGCCTGCCTGTGCCTCGCCGTAGTCATTCGTCACCTTTACCATGATCTCGGGCGGTGCCTTCGCTGCAATCAGATCATACGCCTCGCGCTTCACAAGCAGTGTGATCAACCCCGCTCCACCCCGCAAAGCCCCCAACCCTGCCAACACGGCAGCCCCCGTGAATCCCGGCGAGCCCGCGATAATGGCTACCCGTCCTGCTTGGCCTTTGTGCATGTCAAACGCTCGACGTGGCAGCAACGGGCGCAGTAGCTCAGGTGTTAGCAATATGCGGGTAGATGTCTGCGGAAGGATCGCCGCCGCCGACTTCGCCAGCTCGGGCAGCGGCACAATAGCGATGCGGCCCACGCAGCGAGTCGCGGCCTCAGCAAGCAGCCCCACCTTGGCAAAGGCAAGGGTCGCCGTGATGTCTGCCTGCACCGTTACCTCGCCGGGCACGCCCGTTCCGCCATCCAGCCCGCTGGGTAAATCCAATGCCACCGTGCTCGCGTGGCGCGTCGTACGCAGATGATTCATCTCCAACGCTAGCTCGCTGAGCGGACTGCGCAGCGGCCCGGCAGCGCCTATACCGACCAAGCCATCGAGCAGCACCAGTGGGCCACACAGCTCATCCACTCGGCTCGTATCGGGCCAAACTTCCGCCTGTGGCAGCAGTACCGCGAGGTGCTGCTGCGCTAGCGGCCTCATCTGCTCGGCGGCAAACCCAAGACGTAAAATGATTCGCCAACCACTCGACTTCAGCAGTCGGCCCGCCACCAGCGCATCGCCTGCATTATGGCCTTTGCCCAGGTAGAGCAGCACCGTGCCAGCCTGGCGGAAGTGCTCCTCCACGACTCTAGCGATCCCCTGCCCTGCGCTCTCCATTAGCCCGCCAGCACTCGCGCCCGCAGCAAATGCGGCCGCTTCGATTTGCTGCATCTGGAGGCACGAGACGGGTGAGGACATGGCACGAAAACCAATCAGTGCGCATTCCGATACGCCACGATGCCCTGTGCGATGCCTTCGGCGATACGCGCCCGGAACTCGCCCGTCATCATCCGCGAGCGCTCGGTTGGATTGCTCACAAAGCCACACTCGATCAGCACTGCTGGGTTTTTCGTCGTGTTGCGGATCACATGGAAATTGGCGTGCTTCACGCCTCGGTTGGTCATCCGCGTCCGCTGCACCAGATACGCCTGGATGTAGGCCGCCAGCGAATAACTACCGGTGAAGTGGTAGTAGGCCTCCACGCCGCTTGGCCCGCCCTTTCGGGTATCGTTGTAGTGCAGGCTGACGAAGATCGCATTGCCGTAGCGATTGCCTATCTCTGCGCGCCCTGGCAGCGTGACGAAGCTATCCGTGGAGCGCGTCATCACCACGCGCAGGCCTTGTTTTTTCAGCAATGCTTCGACGCGGCGAGCCGTGTCGAGAGCCAGATGCTTCTCGAACACATAACCGATGGATGCCCCGCGATCATGCCCGCCATGCCCAGCGTCCAGCACCACTGTGTCAAAGGCTTGCGCACCCATTGGCAGAGCCAAGCCAGAGCAAACGATGAGCAGGCATGAAAGGAGACGCACGAGCGACCCAAAGCGAGACGAAGAAAGGAGGGGAGGCGATGAAGCTGCCATAATGCTCAAAAATAGTGCGTAAATTCGGGATTGCGATTCTACCCATTGGTAGCCCTTAGCCAGTGCTGGGGTCAAGCGCTTTAGCCCGAACGCCGTGATTCAGCAAAGGTCTGTGAGACCGCAAAGACTACGGCTTCTTCTTTGCCTTGCCTTTGCCACGTCCAGCTTTTGCGGCTTGGCCCCAGGTGGGTTCGACCAGCTCGGCATTCCACGCCTGCCAAAGGCTGGTGAGTTCCTTCAACTTCTCGGACTGGGCAGCAGCGAGGTTGTTTTTTTCACCAATGTCTTGAGCGAGGTTATAGAGCGCAAGACCTTCGGTTCCGGGCTTGCTGAGGGCGTCGCCTTCCATACCTCGGCCCTTGACGATTTTCCAATCGCCATGACGCAGGGCCATCTGGTCGCCGAAGCGCCAGTACAGCGATGGATGCGGAGCGGCTTTTTTTTCGCCACTAGCATAGGGCAGCAGATTCACGCCATCGAGTTTCCAGGCAGGCTCCAGGGGGACGCCAGCAGCAGCCAGGGCCGTGGGATGGATGTCGAGTTGGATAACGGGGCGATCATCAACTTGGCCAGCGGGGATGCGGCCTTTCCATTGCGCCATGAACGGCACGCGCACGCCGCCCTCCCAGGTCTCGGATTTAAAACCACGCAGGGGGCCATTGCCGCTCGTGGTCTGTGGTGTAGGGCCACCGTTATCGCTGAAGAAGACGACCAAGGTATTCTCTTCCTGTCTGAGGGTGCGCACCTTGTCGAGCACCGTGCCGACGCCATCGTCCATGGCCGAGAGCATGGCGGCGAAGTGCTTGCGCTTGGTATCGGCAATGCTGCTGAATCGGCTCAAGTATTTATCCGTCGCTTGCATCGGCGAGTGGACGGCATTGAAGGCCAGGTAAAGGAACCAGGGCTTATCTTTACTGCGGTCGATGAAGCTCACGGCTTCACTGGTGAACTGCTCGGTGGTATAAGTGATGGCGGGCACGGGTTCGGTGCCTTTGAGAATCGGATTGGAGGCGTCTTCCTGGGCGTCGAGGTAGCTATGGGCACCGCCGAGGAAGCCGTAAAAGTAGTCGAAGCCACGCTTCAAGGGATGAAATTCAGGCTTGTAGCCGAGGTGGGATTTACCAATCCAAGCCGTGGTGTAGTCCGCTGTTTTCAAGCGATTCGCAAGCGTCGTCTCCTTCAGCGAGAGGCCAAAGTTATCCGCAGCAGCCTTGGCAGGGCCGGGATTAAATTCATGTCCAAAGCGCTGTTGATAGCGACCCGTCATGAACCCTGCACGCGTGGGGCTGCAATAAGGTCCGCTGACGTAACCACTGGTGAAGCGCACGCCATTCGCAGCGATGCTGTCGATGTGTGGCGTGGGGATTTCTTTGGTGAAGCCTTGGCAACCCAACTCGCCCCAGCCGAGATCATCGGCGAGGATGACGAGGATGTTGGGCTTGCCCTGCGCGGCCATGACTGGCGGCGCAAGCAGGGCAAGGGCGATAAAAAGCGACGAGGCAGTGGGAAGAAGACGGTGTGTCATGCCCCCCGGAAACGCAGAGGATGGGCAGACATTTCAGCGTTTGGAAAAGGGAGCGCGGGGCTCCGACCCCGCAGCGCTATTCCCTCGCGGTGAAGCTA